>JBCCVW010000022.1:0-34879 GCA_039194665.1 Actinomycetota bacterium | reverse complement strand
GAGCACACCGACGCCGACGATGAACTGGTCGAAGCCGGAGAGATCGAGCACCGCCTCCACCGCGGCCTCCTTGGCCGGGAATCCGAGCATCGGTGGCACACCGGCCATCGAGGCGCCGGCCAGCACGGCGACCACGAAGGCAATCGGCATCGATCGGGCCAGACCGTGCAGCTGGTTGATGTCGCGGGTGCCGGTGCGCACGTCGATGTCGCCGACCACCATGAACAGCGCAGCCTTGAACACCGCGTGGGCGACGAGGATTGAGATGGCGGCGAACGTCGCCTTGCCTTCACCCACTGCCAACAGCGTGACGAGCAGTCCGAGCTGAGAGACGGTGCCCCAGGCGAGGATCAGCTTGGCGTCGACGTGACGCAGCGCACCGATGGCGCCCCAGACGATGGTGATGATGCCGAAGGTCAGCCCGAGCGGCTTCCACGCTTCGGTATCGCGCAGTGCTGGCGCCAGCAAGGCGATCAGGATCACGCCGGCTTTAACCATCGTTGCCGAGTGCAGGTAGGCGCTGACCGGGGTCGGCGCAGCCATCGCGCCCGGCAACCACACGTGGAACGGCACCTGGGCCGACTTCGTGGCGGCGGCGATGATCACGAGCACGCCGGCTGCAGTTGCCTGGCCACCCGAGAGCACGGAGAGATCGGTGATGCGCGCCGATCCGGCGGCGTCGACAAACAGGACGAACCCGGCGAGCAGAACCAACCCGCCGCTTGCGGTGATCACGAGTGCCCGGCGGGCAGCGGTGCGGGCCACCGGGTCGGTGTTCTTGAACCCGACCAACAGGAACGACGTGACCGAGGTGAGCTCCCAGAACACGAAGAGGGTCCACACGGTTTCGGCCCAGACCAGCCCGAGCATTGCCGTGGAGAACGCCAGCAGCGTGGCAGCGAATCGGCCGACACCCGCAGCAGACGCCGAGAAGTATCCACTGGCGTACACGCACACGAGCGCGCCGATCCCCGAGACGAGCACGGCGAGCATCGCCCCCATCGCATCGACGCGGAACGAGAACTCGAGGTCGAGTCCGGCGACCCACTCCACACCGACGCTGGTGGTCGTCGTGGTGCCGAGCTGTGTCCACGCCCAGATGGCGGTGGCGGCCATCGGCGCACCCGCTAGCCACAGTGCCGGGCGGCCGCCGAAGCGGGCTGCAAAGGGAGGAACGGCCGCCACGACGACGGCGTGGGCCGCGAGGAGCGCCCAGATCATGAGGACCTGGTCACGATGGAGAGCAACGGCGGGGGTGGAGAGGCATCAACGGGACGTGGGACGAGGGATCCCGAGCCCGATCAGTATAGGCAATCGTCGATGTACGCCCCTCAATTGACGATTTACATCGTACGAATTATTCTGCGTACATGACCTGGGAGCGCCCCACACGAACAAGCCACCGCCTGCTCAGTGCCACCGAGGAACGGGCCTTGGCCCAGCGGATCGAGGCCGGCCGCGAGGCCCAGGAGCGGTTGGACCAACGGCGCGGTCAGCCGGGCGATCGCCGCGTCGTGGCTCGTGCCCACGCCGCGCGGCACGAGTTCATGGAGTGCAATCTGCGTCTGGTGCAAAGCGTGGCCAACGGCTTCCGCCTGCCCTCCCACGTCGACCGTGACGACGCGGTGCAAGACGGCATCGTCGGTTTGGAGCGCGCCGTCGAACGCTTCGACTGGCGCCGCGGTTACAAGTTCTCGACCTACGCCACCTGGTGGATCCGACAAGCGATCCAACGCGGACTGGAGACCACCTCGACGACGATCCGCATTCCCGCACAGCGCAGTCGCGAGCTGCGGGCGGCGCATGCTGCGGCGATCGCCACTCCCGAAGACGGTCGTCGGCCACTCAACGACGACCTGGCCACCATCGATCGGCTCAGCAGCACCGACTCGATCGACCGACTGGTCGGCGATGCTCCGCTGGGTTCGCTGCTCGCCGCCGACGGCGAGTCGCCCGACGACCGGGCCCTACGTGCGGTCACCGACGAAGCAGTGCGTACACTCGTCGACCAGCTCGACCCGGTGACCCGGTATGCGGTGACCGCACGGTTCGGCCTCACCGACGACGTGCCGGCCACGTACGGCGAGATCGGCACCGAGCTCGGGGTGACCGCACAGGCCGCCCGGCGTCGGGTCGAGCGCGCCCTGGTGCGGCTCCGCGACGACGCCGCCCGCCTTGTGGCGTAGAGCGATCGCGATCAGCGGCCGATTTCGTTGCGCAGCTCTGCGCCGCGCAGCAGGCGGTCGAGATTGTCGAAGAACAGATCGTCGACGCGGCGCGCCGTCGAGTCGGTGGTGCCTGAATTGTGCGGGGTGATGATCGTGTTCGGCGCATCCCACAGTGGGTCGTCGGCCGGCAACGGCTCGGGATCGAACACGTCGAGTCCCGCTCCCGCGATCGACTCTTCGACGAGTGCAGCCGTCAGGGCCGCCTGATCGACGAGCTCGCCGCGACCGACGTTGACGAACAGCGCATCGGTGGGCATCGAGGCAAACGTCGCCGCGCCAACCAACCCGCGGGTGTCTTCGGTGAGCGGGACCGCGAGCACCAACGCCCCCGCGTCGGCGACCGCGTCGGTCAGCTCAGCGATCGGACGTACCGGGAATGGCTCGTCGCCACGTGCGGCACGGCGGACGATCGTCGGACGCATCCCGATGGCAACACCGAGGCGGGCCACCGCCTGTCCGATCGGGCCCCAACCGACGATCACCAGCTCACGTCCCACGAGGTCGGCATACCGCTCGGGAGCCCACTCACGGCGCCGCTGCGCAATGGTCAAACGCGGCAACTGACGACTGAGTGCGAGCAGATACATCAGCACCGTCGCCGCGATCGGCTCGGCGCTGGCTCCAGACGACGTGGTCACACGGACCCCGCGGTCGACGAACGTCTGGAACACCGGGTGGTCGACGCCGGCCGACATCGTGTGCAACCAGCGCAGACTGGAGGCCTCCAACGACACCGCCATGAAATTGGGCGTCAGTTCGGGCCAGGCATCGTGGCTGAAGAAGGCCAGCGTCAGCTCCGCGATGTCGTCGGCATGGACCACGCTGCCAGGAGCAAGCTCGACGATGCGCACACGGTCGGCGTACGTCTCGAGCCGCTGGCGATGGCGAGCGCGGGTCTCGGCGGTGAGCAGGAGTACATCCACATCGTCCGGGGCATCGTCGGGGGCGTCGTCCGGCATCGGTCCGATCGAAGCATGCTCGGGTCCGGAGCGACGGATCGGACGACCGCGCTTCGTCTTCTCGCCGGCCTGCCGGTCACACTGGCGACATGAAAACCGCTGCGACGGACATGCTCGGCATCGAGTTCCCGATCTTCGCGTTCAGCCACTGCCGCGACGTGGTGGCCGCCGTATCCAAGGCGGGAGGGCTCGGCGTACTCGGGGCGGTGGCGCACACCCCCGATCAACTGGAGATCGACCTCGACTGGATCGAGAACGAAATCGGCGACACGCCCTACGGCGTCGACCTGATCGTGCCGGCGAAGTACGCCGGCGAGGAGTCCGGTGGCTACACGCTCGAGGACATCGCGGCGCTGATCCCCGACACGCACCGCGAGTTCGTCGACGACATCCTCGCCCGCTACGACGTGCCCGCACTGCCCGCCAACGACGACACGCGCGCCGGTACGGCGATCACCGGCAACAATGGGGACGCACCGTTCAGCGCCAACACCGCGGGCCCGCAGCTAGAAATCGCTCTGGCTCACCAGACCGCATTCGTCGCCAACGCGCTCGGTCCCCCACCACAGTTCTTGATCGATCGGGTGAAGGAGGAGGGCCGACTCGTCGGCGCACTCGCCGGCCGACCGCAACACGCTGAGCGGCACCAAGCGGCCGGGGTCGACCTGATCATCGCCCAAGGATCCGAGGCAGGTGGCCACACGGGCGAGATCGGCTCGATGGTGCTGATCCCCGAGATCGTCGACGCAGTCGACATCCCCGTGCTCGGCGCCGGTGGTATCGGACGGGGCCGACAGATGGCCGCGGCGATGGCCCTTGGCGCCGATGGCGTGTGGTGCGGGTCCGTGTGGCTGACGACGGACGAGGCCGAGACCCATCCGGTGGTGAAAGAGAAGTTCCTCGCCGCCTCGTCGGCCGACACGATTCGTTCGCGCAGTCTCACCGGCAAACACGCACGGATGCTCAAGTCGGCGTGGACCGAAGAGTGGGAACGGGTCGACACTCCCGACCCCCTCGGCATGCCGCTGCAGCCGATCCTCACCAGCGAGGCGCAGCGACGGATCGCCCGCGCGGCGCACAGCAGCGGGTCTGGTGCAGAGAAGCTGGCCAACTACTTCGTCGGCCAGATCGTGGGCACCATGAACCGTCCCAAGTCGGCCGGCCAGGTGGTCATCGACATGGTCGAGGAGTTCATCGAGTCGGTCGAGTCGATGAGCAAACAGCTGGAGGTGTGAGATGGGCGAGCTCAGCGTCGTCAACGGCGACATCACCATCCACGCCACAACCGCCAACCTCGACCGCTCCGATCGACCACCGTTGGTGTTCGTCCACGGCTGGCCCGAGCTGGCGCACTCGTGGCGCCATCAGATGGAGCACTTCGCTGCTGCGGGCTCGCCCTGTGTGGCGATCGACGTGCGCGGCTACGGCCGCAGTAGCGCACCGTCGGAGATCGAGCGCTACACGCTGAAGGAGTTGGCCGCCGACGTTGCCGCCGTGATCGAGGAGGTCGGTGACCGCCCGGCAATCGTCATTGGCCACGACTGGGGCGCGCCGATCGTGTACCACACCGCGATTCGGCATCCGGACCGTGTGGCGGCCGTCGCCGGGATGAGCGTGCCGCACACTCCACCGTTGCCGATCTCGCTGCTCGACGTGTTCGACCAGCTGTACGCCGACCGCTTCTTCTACATGCTGTACTTCCGCGAACCCGGCGTGGTCGAAGAAGCGTTCAATCGAGATCTCCGCGACGCCCTCAAGCGGGTGTACTTCGCCCTCTCAGGCGACGGGCCCGAGAGTCCCCTGTCGAGCGACGCCGGGCGCGACGTCGGGCTGCTCGATCTCCTACCGGCCGCGCCCGACGGACCGCTGGGGTTCATGAGCGACGACGACCTCGACCGGTACGTCGATACGTTCGCCCGCGTGGGCATGGTCGGCGCGTTCAACCGCTACCGCGCGTTGGCCGTCGATCCAGAGGACAACGCCGACGTCGTCGGTGCGCAGGTCACCCAGCCGTCCACCTTCATTGGCGGCGCACGCGACGCGGTCCGGAACATGGTCCCGGGATCCGATGCGTTCGCCGACCCCGGTGGCGGCTGCGCCGACTTCCGAGGCGCCACGATCATCGACGGCGCCGGTCACTGGGTGCAGCAAGAAGCACCGGGCGACGTCAACGCTGCGCTCGACCGATTCTTCGCCGAGCTCTGAACCAGCGCTCAGGTCGGACGCCGGCCCGACCGATGAGGAACACGTATGTTTCTCAGCCTGATCGTCGCCGTCGTGATGTCTGCTGGGCTGGTCGCTGCGGAAGGAGCGGTGGCGACCGTCGACGAGGTCGCCACCGATGCCGAGCTGCTGGCCACCGTCGACGCGGCAATCGAGCTACTCGAAGAGGAACTCGAGCTGCTGCCGACTGCCAACCCGAGCAGATCCGACGAGCCCGGGTTCCAGACGGCGCGTGATCAGCTCGCTGCGGTGCAGCGTCAGGGGGCCGCAACGCTCGAGGTCCTCGCAACGAGCAACGTCCAACTGACACCCGAGGTCATCGCGACGCTGGGCTTCGAGCCCGCAGCCGATGGCGCGCCGATGCGACCCCCACAGATCGAGGCGTACGCCGCTGCGCTCACCGACCTACGCCAACTGCGCGGCGAGTTCGCTGCGGCCACCGCGCCGGATCGCGGCGGCACGCCGGTGGTCGCACTGATCGTTGGTGTTCTCGTGCTGGTCACCGCCGCCGTCGTCGCACTCTCGATCGTTCGTCGTCACCGTCGGCGGCTTTCGACTGCCATTAACGAGGCGCTGACCGACCCGCTCACCCATCTCGCCAACCGGCGGCGACTCGATCGGGACATCGACGATCTGGTCCACAGCGATGCCGGAGTCGCCGCGCTGATGGTCGACGTCGACAATTTCAAGCGGTTCAACGACCGATACGGGCACGCGGTGGGCGACGCGGTACTGCGGAGCGTCGCGACGCTGATCGCCGCACAGATCCGGGAGGGCGACGTGGTGTACCGATACGGAGGCGAGGAGTTCTGCGTGCTGCTGCCCGGCGCATCGGTCGACGATGCCCACGAAATCGCCGAGCGGATCCGCACCGAGGTGGCGACGGCCACCGCGACCGGAAAGACCGATCCGGTCACGGTGTCGATCGGTGTTGCGGTCGAAGAGGCAACCGCCACACGCACCACGATCGTCGACGCGGACCACGCCCTCTTCCGAGCCAAGCTCGACGGACGAAATCGGACGGTCGTCAGCGGATCGAGCCCGATGGCAGCAGCGTCACCTTCGGGTGGCCGCCGCGAAACACCGTGATGTCGCCGTCCTCGGAGACCTTCAGCACCACCAAGGCGCGCTGCGACAACGACTTCGCGGCGGCCGTCCGCGCCCCTTCGTGTTGGCTGTCGGAGCTGGTGAGGATCGCGCCGTAGCTGATCAGTCGGCCCTCGCGATCGACGATCGTCGCGCCGTCGAGCTGACCGAGACGGGCCAGCGTCTGCGCGTCGACGTCGCCGCCGTCGATCAGGTGGTGGAGCCGCGTTTCGGGGCGCATCGCGTCGACGTCGTACTCGTTGCGCAGGTCGAAGCGATCCTTGATGGGAACGATCTCACCAAGGTCGTCGGCGTCGTCGACGATGCCGAAAATGGCGCCCCCCTCGCGAATCGATACCAGCAGCGAGGCCTGCACGACCAGATCGACGGCCGGACTCTCGATGATCGACGAGCCCAGCGTGCGCGCCAACCACAGCGGGAACGCACTCCAGTGTTCGCTGCGCCGAATCACGAGCGGCTGCCCGTCGAGGAACGTCCAGATACTGCGGTCTTCGCGCAGGAAGAAACCGATCCCACCGAGTTGCCGGGTGACCTGGCCGACGAGCGAGCCGCTGTCGACGAACTCGCGGTCGATGGGGCCCATTGGCACCGTGCTCGGATGGAGACGATCCGGGCGATGCGCCTGCAGTTCGGTACGCGCCCGACCGTGTTGATCAACGAGCAGCACCGCGCGTTGACCATCGAACAGCAGTGGGCTGCGCTTCGCATCGCGCAGCGCCGCCGGATACGGCAGCGACAGTCGCGGTTCGTCGGCGATCGCGTCGGTGATCACCACACCGTGGGTCAACCGCCGTGACTCGACCCGTGCGCCACTGAGCTCGATCAGGAACTCGAGGGTGTTGGCCAAAAGATCCGTCGGGGCGCACTCGGGATCGAACCACCCCTGGTGGTGACCCAAGAGTTCGACCACCACGGTGTCGCGTAGCGCCCGCTCGACCGCGGGGGTGAGCCCGTCGTCAACTACCAGATGGCGAAACCCGGCGGCGGCGCGCAGCGCGGCGTGCGGCAGGGCGAGCAGGGCGTCGGGCACGGACTCGATCGTGGCGATGCCTCGGTCGCGCAGGCCGACGCTGATCGTGGTCCGCCACCCGGGCACCACCTCGGCGGCGGCGGAGGTGATGGACGGTGTCGGCGGCACCGGAACCCCGGGGGGTGCGTCGAGCGGCTCGTAGCGCAGGTCGACGGTGGCGTTGGGGATCAGTTCGCCGATGAACCGGACGACGGCGTCGCCGACGGGATCCACGGGCGTGGTCACCGCGTCCAGCGTCATGGCGTGTGAGTCTCGCACGCAACCCCCCTCAAACCACGGCGTTGCACACGGCACGTCGCACGACGGTGCAAAACGCGCCGTTCTCCGGCACCGTGGTGGGGTGGAACACGTCGACATCGCGATCATCGGCGCCGGGCCGGCGGGGGCGGCAGCGGCGATCACGGCTGCTCGAGCTGGGGCCTCGGTGGTCGTGTTCGACAAGGCGGGATACGGGCGCGACAAGGTGTGTGGCGACGGCCTGACTCCGCGCGCCGTCGGCGCGCTGCACGATCTCGGCATCGACATGACCGACGCGCATCACATTCGCGGACTGCGAATGATCGCCGGCAAGATCGAGCGTGAACTGGATTGGCCGACGACCGACCGCTTCCCCAATCACGGTGCGGTGTGGCCCCGACGGCGACTCGATGCGGCGCTGATCGACGCGGCGACAACGGCCGGCGCCGACGTGCGCTGGAACGCCGAGGCGCTGCCGCTGTTCGACGACGATGGGCGAGTCATCGGCGTCACCGTCGACGGCACCCAGGTGCGCGCTGAACTCACGGTGGTGGCGGCCGGCGCACCGGGCGCCGTCGCCCGCCAACTCGGTGCCGACCGTGTGCCCGACGAGCCGTTCGGTCTGGCGATTCGGACGTATGCCGCGACCCCACGGCACAACGATGAACACCTCGAGGCCTGTCTGACACTGCGCGACGAACGCGGCACCGCGGTGCCGGGATACGGCTGGATGTTCCCTGCGGGCGATGGCACGGTGAACATCGGTGTCGGCGCGCTGTCGACCATGAAGGGATTCAAGAAGCTCAACCTGAACACCCTGCTCGATGCCTACCGACAGCTGGTGGTCGACGAGTGGGAACTCGGCCCGAACCTCGAGCGACCCCGTGCATGGCGCCTCCCGATGTCGACGCTGCGCCGCCATGGGGCAGGTTGGGTGGCGATCGGCGATGCGGCCGGGTTGGTCAATCCGATGAACGGCGAAGGGATCGACTACGGGCTCGAGTCGGGGATGCTCGCGATCGAGTGCTTCCTCGACGATCCGGCGAGTGCCCCCGTGCGCTACGACGAGCTCGTCGGTGAGCGATTTGATGCGTTCTTGCGCACCGGCCGGCGCTTTTCATTCCTGATCGGGCATCCGTGGATCTTGCGTTCGGGTCTTCGTCTCTCGGTGAGCACCACCGCCATCGCCAACATCACCTTGGCGGTGATGGGCAATCTGATCGATAACAGCACGCCGGGCGCCGCAGGCCGGGTCATGTGGGCCGCCGACCGCACGCTGGCCGCCGCCGATCCGGTGCTCCGCCGGACCCGGGCAGCGGCTTAGTTCGCCGCGCCGGGGCCCGCCCGAGCAACGACGTCGCGCACATCGAGGGCCGCTGCGCACTCGCTACAGGTGACCACGGCGTGCATGTCGTGATCACAGCTGGTGTGGTGCAGAACCAGCGGCGTTCCCTCTGGTCCGGTCAACCACCGGTCACCCCACGCGGCCATCGCCGCGAGAATCGGGTACACCTCGCGGCCTTTGTCGGTGAGGCGGTACTCGTGGCGAACGGGTCGATCCTGATACTGGACCTTGTCGAGCAGGCCTTCACCCACGAGTCGTTCCAGGCGACTACTCAAGATGTTGCGCCCGATGCCGAGCTGGCGTTGGAAGTCCTCGAAGCGGCGCGTGCCCAAACAGGCGTCGCGAATCAACAGGAGATTCCAGTGGTCGCCCAGCACGTTGACGCTCCTGGCAATCGTGCACGGCCAGGTTGAGGTGTCGGTGCGCTGCACAATGGGCACGCTAACACCGTGAGTTGCATGATGGAACGCAGTAACCTACAGTGCGTTCCATGATGCAACTCACTGCAGCCGCCACGCTCAGGGCCATGCGATGAGCGATCGACATGCAGATCGACATCCACACGGTCAGGTAACGACCGACATCGTCGGCGAGCACATCGCGCACATCGAGGTCGACCGTGTCGAGAAACGCAACGCGCTGACACCGAAGATCGCGCTGGAGCTGTCGGCAGCACTCACACGACTCGACGAGGATCCGGACTTGTGGGTTGGTGTGTTGTCATTCGCCGGCGAGCACGCCACTGCTGGACTGGAAATGCCGCTCTTCTTCAGCGAAGGAGTGGATCCCTCCGAACTCGGCGGCGACGGCGTTGATCCATGGGGCCTCGGCCGGCGCCTCACCAAACCACTGGTGTCGGCAGTGCAAGGTATCTGTTTCACGGCCGGGATCGAGCTCCTGCTGGCGGGTGACATCATCGTCGCCGCCGACGACACTCGTTTCTGTCAGCTGGAACCCAAGCGCGGCATTGCGGCGATCGGCGGCGCAACAGTCCGGTACGTCCAACGTGCCGGGTGGGGAAACTCGATGTACCACTTGCTGCGCGCCGACGAGTTCAATGCAGCCGAGGCGTGGCGCATCGGCCTCGTCCAGGAGACCACGCCGGCCGGCGGGCAGGTGACCCGCGCACTGGAGCTGGCCACCGAGCTGCTCGAGTGCTCACCAGTGGCGTTGCGTCACATGATTGCCAACGCGCGGCTGTCGGTCGACCAAGGGGAAGCGGCTGCGCTCGCCCAGATCGACGAGATGAGTCGAGCGACCCGCGCATCAGAAGACTTCCAGGAGGGCATCGCATCGTTCATCGAACGCCGACCTGCGCAGTTCTCTGGACGTTGAGGACGCTCAGTCGATGTCCATGGCGCCGAGGCGCCACGATGCAACGGCGATCGCAGCCACCCCAACAACGACCGGTGTGACAACGCCCACTGCCAGCGAGAAGTCGGCGAGGTCGAGGTCGGCACCGGTGATGTCGACCAAGATCGAGCGCGTGTACTTGCGTAGTGCGAAACGCGCCACGCCTGGTCCGGCCTGAGCGACGAAGCCCTCCATGATCAAGATGTAGGCCAGCCCCCACACGATGAACCGCTTCAGCCACACGCCGAACAGCGTGAACAGGGCGGTGTAGGCGATCACACCGACGACACCAGCGAGAATCGTCGCCGGTACCACCGAGTTGCCAACGCCGGTCGCCGCCGCGGCGAGCGCCAACGGGATCAGCGTGACCGGCGCTGCCAAGGTCGCGGCCGCCGCAGCGGCGGCGACCACCACGGGCCAACGATCGATCGGCCGCAACCACACGTACACCAGCGTTTTGTCGTCGCGCAGGTCACCGATCGCGGCGCCCCCGAACACCAGGCACACCACCGGCACGACCACCCCGAATCCGAGCCCGGCGAGCAACCCGACGCCGTCGTCGAGCGATGCATCCGACACCCCGAGGGCAAACGCCGACACGGTGGCCACCAGCGAGAGCAGCGTCAGCACGATCAGTCGACCGGGCGTCAGCAGCTGGCGCAACACCAACCGGTAACACAGCGCGATCGCTGTGCCCGGCGGTACTCGCCGGGCGGGTCCGTGGCGATCGCCGGCGCCGGTGTTGTGCGTGCCGTCGGTGATCGCCACCTCAGCGACCCTCCACCAAGTAGCGGAACACCGACTCGAGATCGTCGTCCAGCGGGCGCATCTCGGTGAGACGGGCGCCGGCGGCGACCACCACCGGCATCAGCTGCCGGCCAAAGGCGTCGACGTCGAGCGTCTCGACCTCGAGCGTCGACCCGGCGAGGGTCAGACCCGACACGAGCGATCGCTCGACCAGCTCGGCAGCCACACGACGGGGCGCCGACACCGAAAGGCGGAAGCGGTGCGGTCGATCGTCCATCAGTTCGCGCAGGTCGCGGTAGTCGCCCGTCGCTACCAGCCGGCCCTGGGCGATCACCAGCACACGCGATCCCAGACGGGCGACCTCGTCGAGCACGTGGCTCGACACGAGCACACAACGGCCATCGTCGCCAAGCCGGTGGAACAGCTCGATCATCCGTCGGCGCTGTACCGGATCGAGCCCGGTCAGCGGCTCGTCGAGGATCAGCACCGCGGGGTCATTGACCAATGCGGTGGCCACCTTCACCCGCTGACGCATGCCCTTGGAGAACTGGCCGACCGGTTTGCTCCCCACGTCGAGGAGATCGACCTCACCCAGGGCCCGTTCCGCCGCATCGGTCGGATCCGGCACGCCGTGACTGCGGGCGGCGAACTCGACGAACTCCGAGGCGGTGAGGTGGTCGAACAGCGCGTCTTGCTGGGGGACGAGGCCGATGCGGCCACGCACGTCGCGATCGGCGCGCGGATCGGCGTCGAGCACGCGCACCGCGCCGCGCGACGTCGGCGTGAGTCCACACAACATCCGAAACAGCGTCGACTTGCCAGCACCGTTCGGCCCGAGCAGCGCGGTCACCCCAGCGCCGACGCCGAAGCTGACGTCGCTGACGGCAACAACCGAGCCATAGAACTTCGACACCTCGTCGACCGACAGCATCACCGGTCCGGTCGCCGAGCGGGCGGCGGTGGCCGCAGCTGGCGGGGCGAACGCGTTCGGTGGTGGCAGCGACGTCACCGGGCGATCACCATTCCGAGGTATCGCCACACGACGACGGCGAGGCCAGCGGCGGTCCACGCCAGGTTGGCAACGATCACTGCCCACGTCGGCAGGTCGGGGAAGTTGCCGGCTTGCCCAAAGATGCGGAACACCAACTCGAACGGCATCGTCGACAGGTCGACCATTCGCCAATACACCGATGCCCCGGCACCGTCGACCAGCGCGCCAGCGAACGCGCTCGAGGCGAAGACGAGCAAGATGATGCCGATGGCGGCGAACGCCTTGCGGTCGGTCACGCTCGACGCCCCCATCGACACCGCCATCAACGCTGCCGAGATGGCCACACCGGAGATCAGGATGCGCACCAACACGAGAAGCCACCCGTTGACGCCATCGGGGCCCGAGCCGTCGAAGGTGTAGCCGGCGAGCACCAGCAGCGGCGGGCCGATCGTGACCAAGGCAAGCGTGCCGGCCACCGCAAGCGCCTTGGCGGCGAGGTACGTCCCGCGATGCAACGGCGTCGACAGGTAGAGCGCCAACATTCCGTTGCGCCGATCGGTGACCAACATCTCGGGCGCGACGAGCGCCGCGAACAGGAAGATCGCCAGCGTGATGAACCCGTAGTACGACGCATAGTCAGCGACGTCTTCTGGATCGACGACGTCACCGGGGATGAGCACCGAAATGCCGACAAACACGATCGCCGGGACATAGGCGATGACCACCGCGATCACCGGGAACACCTTCGACCGTGCGGGTCGCCCGAGCCCGAGGGTCGCCCGCGCCGACTGCCACGCGACGCTGCGGATTGCGCCGCCCACACCCGAACGCGGGCCCTCATAGCGCTGGAAGCCTCTTTCGACAATGCGGGCGTCGCTCATCGCCACCCCCGCGGCTCGACAATGCGGGCGTCGCTCATCGCGCCGGCTCCGTCGAGCGGGGATCGTCGAACAGGTCGTCGAGCGTCCGCCGCCGCTGCTCGATCCGCCGCAGGCGCGCGCCGTGCCGGGCGATCGCCCTGCCGGCGTGATCGAACAGCAGCTCATCGTCGGCACCCTCGACCGTGAGCACCGCACCATTACGGATCACGCCGAGCCCGGCCGCGGTCAGCTCCGCCATCACGTGGTCGACCGCGCCTGGCCGATCACGCAGATCGACCAACTCGATCTCGATACCTCCGGTTGCACCCGCCAGTTCGTGCAACGCACCCTGGGCGATCAGCTTGCCCTCGTCGAGGGCGACGACGCGGTCGCACACCCGCTCGACTTCCTCCAGTACGTGGCTCGACAGAATCACGTCGATGCCGAAGTTACGGTTGACCTGGCGGATGATCGCCAGCATCTCGTCGCGCTGCACCGGGTCGAGACCGTCGGTCGGCTCGTCGAGCACGATCAACCGGGGGTCGGCGGCGATCGCCTGGGCCAGCTTGACGCGCTGTCGTTGGCCAGTCGACATCGTCCCCAGCGCGCGGAACCGCTCCTCTCCGAGGCCGACGAGATACAGCGAGTCACTGGCCCGGCTGCGCGCCTCGTCGCGCGGGAGGCCCTTCACCTCGGCGAGGTGGTGCACGAAGTCATAGGCCCGCATGTCGTCTGGCAACACGTTGCGCTCGGGGCCATACCCGATCAACGCGCGCAGCTCGGGCCCGTCGGGTCCGGGATCGCGATCGAGGACACGTATCGATCCGTCGGTGGGACGGAGCAGCCCGAGCATGAGTGAGATCAGCGTGGTCTTGCCTGCGCCGTTCGCACCGACCAAACCAGTCACGCCGGAGTCGATGGCGATGTCGAGGCGATCGAGCGCCCGCGTCGCCGGGAACTGCATCACCAACGCGCGCGTCTCGACGATCGTTGTCATCGACGCGAGTCTGGCACGGGTCATCTGCGCAGGCTCGGCGTGGTTACCGTCGTCGCATGGGGATCACACACTGCCCGCCAGACACGCCGCCCGCCGAGCTCGACCATATCCTGCGGCGCGATGGCGCACTGATCATCGACGACCTGGCATCGTCTGAGTTGATCGATCGGATCGCTGCGGAGATGACACCACACATCGACGCCACGCCGATGGGCAGCGATGACTTCTCGGGACGCACCACCGCACGCACCGGCGCGCTCATCGCGCGTTCACCTGCGAGCCACGAGCTGATCCAGCACCCGCTCATCCTCGACGTTGCTGGGCGACTCCTCGACCGGGCGAAGTCGTTTCAGCTCCACCTCACCCAGATGATCTCGATCGGCCCAGACTCACCCGGACAGCAGATCCATCGCGATCAGTGGGCCTTCGACTTCTACGAGTTTCCAGCCGATTATCACGTGCAGTGCAACACGATCTGGGCGATGACCGACTTCACCGAGGAGAACGGCGCAACCCGCGTGATGATCGGAAGTCAGGACCTCCCGAACAGCTTCGAGCACACCGCCGACGAGACCATCGCCGCCGAGATGCGTCGCGGCTCGTGTCTGCTGTACACCGGCAAGGTGTACCACGGCGGCGGCGCCAACCGTTCCGACCACACCCGCCGCGGATTGAACATCACCTACAACGTGTCGTGGTTGCGCCAGGAGGAGAACCAATACCTGTCGGTCCCGCCAGAGGTCGCGGCCGAACTGCCCGACACTCTCCTTCGACTGATGGGGTACCAGCTCGGCGCGTACGCCCTCGGTTACATCGACGACGTACGCGACCCGCTCGCCGCGGTTCGCGGCGAGCAGTTCGATCGCGGGCCGAGCTTCGCGCCATCACCTGGCTAGGCCCCTCCCCCGTTCAGGCGCCGACGAGCCGTTTGCGGTCGTACTGCTCCAGCGCCTCGATGCGGTCGTCGGTGGACGGGTGCGTCGAGAACAGGCGGGCCAGATTGGGGCCGTTGCTGCGACGCTGACGGCCACCGCGCTGACCCTGGCCGAACTCGGCGAGCGGGTTGTGGATGTAGGCGTACGCCTGGGCGGGCGCCACCTCCATCGGTGTTCGTGTGGCGATGGCCTCGATGCGGCGCAGTGCGCTGGCCAATGACTGTCCGTTGCCGAGCAGCTCGGCGGCGCCTCGATCGGCTTCGAATTCGCGCGACCGGCTGACCGCCATCTGCATCAACGATGCCGCGATCGGGGCGAGCAGCGCCACTGCGAGCAGGGCGATCGGGTTGCGGTCCTCGTCGTCGCCGCCACCGAACATCGTCGCCCACAGCGCCATATTGGCGACGAAGGAGATCGCGGTGGCGATCGCCGCAGCGACCGAGCCGATGAGGATGTCGCGATGGCGGACGTGCATCAACTCGTGGGCCATCACCGCCTCGACTTCGTTGCGCGGCAGGGCCTGCAACAACCCCTGGGTGGCGCACACCACCGCGTGGTGTGGGTTGCGGCCGGTGGCGAACGCGTTGGGCTGGGCATCGGGAGAGATCGCCACCGTGGGCATCGGCATGTCCGCCCGCTGCGCGAGATTGCGGACGATCCCGTAGAACTCGGGGGCGTCCGCTTCGGTGATCACGCGGGCGCGGGCCGACTTGAGGGCGAGACGATCGCTGAACCAGTAGCTGCCGCCAACGAGCACCAGGGCAAGCGCGAGGCCGATGATCAGCGCAGTGGAGCTGCCGCCGCCGAGCACGCCGGCGACAACAACGATCAGGCCGCCGAGTCCGCCGAGGAGTGCAGTGGTCTTGAGAGTGTTCTTGAACATCGTGACCTATTCAACGTCGACGATGTATCCCGGATTCCGTCCGGGCAGCGGTCTTACCCGGTTCTCACGCAGCACTACACCGGGAGCAGATCGGCGGCGGTGAACGCCGAGCCGAACCGCACGCACCACACCACAACGGTGTCGTACACCGCCAGATCAACCTCGGGCGGGATCTCGTAGTTCTGGTTACCGATGTTGCCCTGCAGGTCGCCGAGGTCGATGAAGTCGTCGTCGAAGGTGCCCTCGTCGGCGTTGGCGTCGGAGTTCACCAGGTACACGTTGAGATCCGGGCCGTTATCGGTGGCGAAGTCCTCGAAGCGCAGGAAACGTTGCTCGGAGCCGTCGTTCAGCACGAACGCCCGACCCTCACCGGAGTACCGGCCGCGCGGGATGAAGCTGCCCTCGACGAGCGTGACGATCTGCGGCTCTGCGGGGACGGTTCCCACCGGTGGATCGGTCGCCGTCGGCGCCTCGTCGGCGGGGGGCGACTCACTTGCGTCACCGTCGGCCTCGGCCTCCTCGGCCGCGGCAACGGCGTCGAGCGATGCCTGGACCTCTCCGCCGGGGCCGGACTTGTCGACCTTGTTCTCGTCGGTGCCGACCGCGGCGTCGTCAGTCGCCGACGCCCCGTCGTCTGGTACTTCGTCCACGACCACGACCTCGTCGGGCGACGCAGTCGCCGCACCTTGTGCGGAGGCGTCGGCTCCCGAGTCGAACACCGGGCCGGCCTCGTCGACCTCGTCGTCGATGAACATCAGATGGAATGCGAAGACAAAGAAGAACAGGTAGATCCCGATGCCGGCGAGGACGACGCCGGCCGGGATCAAGAACTTCAGGTTGCGGCGAATCCACTGCATGGGCCGACACGTTAGGGGCGGGCGGTGGGCTCGAGCCGGAGGCCGGCCCGACATCTCGATTCGTTCGGCGTCCGTTCCCAGATCCGAAACATCTACGCGCTACACCGGGACCGGGTCTCGCTCGTCCGACGAGTCGGTGCTGTCGGTTGGGTCATCGTGATCGGCCTGTTCGATCACCGAGGTGTGCGCGCCACCCTCCACGTTCAAGGTGGGCAACAGCCGATCGAGCCAACCCGGCAACCACCAGTTGCGGGCGCCGAGAAGCTGCATGGTCGCTGGGACCAACAGCATGCGCACCAACGTGGCATCGAGGAACACCGCTGTCGCTAGGCCGAGGCCGAACATCTTGATGATCCGGTTGTCTTCGAGCACGAACGAGCCGAAGACGACGACCATGATGGCGGCCGCTGCCGTGATCACGCGTGCCGTGGCAGCGAGCCCATCGGCCACCGAGTTGATCGCGTCGCCGGTGCGGTCGTACTCCTCTTTCACCCGCGACAGGAGGAACACCTCGTAGTCCATCGACAGGCCGAACACGATGGCGAACATCATCATCGGTAGGAACGGCTCGATCGGTCCGGCGGACGTGCCAAACAGCTCGACGCCCCAGCCCCACTGGAACACGGCGACCACGATGCCGTAGGCGCCACCGATCGACAGCATGTTCATGATCACGGCCTTGAGCGGCACCAGCAGCGAGCGGAACACCATCATCAGCAGGATGAACGACAAGGTCAGTACCGCAGCGAAGAAGATCGGGATGCGATCGGCGAGATAGTCGCTGAAGTCGATGTTCGCCGCGACCGTGCCCGTCACGTTGACCACCACGGGCGTGCCGTCGGCGGCCTCGACCAGCACCTCGCCGCGCAGCTGCTCGACGAGCTCCGATGTCGCCTCGTCTTGTGGTCCTGTCACCGGGGTGACCTGGATGATCGCCGCCTCGGGGTTGGCCGGGTCGTTGGGGATCGGTCCGACGACACTGGCGACACCCTCGGTGGCCTCGACCGCTGCGGCCACACCGACGAGGGTGTCCAGGTCGGTCGGCGAACCGAGTTCGGCGGTGAGCAGCAGCGGCCCGTTGGTTCCTGCACCGAAGGCCTCGGTGGTGAGGTCGTAGGCGGCGCGCGTCGTGGTGTCTTCGGCGTAGTTGCTCTCGTCGCTGAACCCGAGCCGCAGCCCGAACAGCGGAATCGTCAGGACGAGCAAGAACACCGTGGTGGCGAAAGCGATCGACCACGGCCGGGCCTGCACGAATCGACTCCAGCGATACGACAACGTCTCACGCAGGGGCTTCTCGCGCCGCGGCGGGAGCTCACGACGGAGGGGAGCAATGGCCAACGACGCCAGCAGGACGACCGCCGCCAGTGGCGCACCGACGAGCAGCGGATCGATGCCGAGGCCGAGGCCCAGCAGCGCGAGCGAGACAAGCCCGGCGGCGATGAGTCCGCGTAGTCGGGTGACCTCGACGCGCCGTTGGGCAAAGCCCAGCAGCGCTGGCAGCAGCGTGACCGAGGCGATCATCGTGACGAGCACCGTGACCGCCGCTCCCGTGGCCAGCCCGTTGATGAACGACAACCCCATGATGAACATGCCGAGCAGCGAGATCACCACGGTGAAGCCGGCGAACACGACAGCACGGCCAGCGGTGTCGATCGCCGAGATGGTCGCCTGCTCCGGGTCGAGTCCGGCCCGGAGACCCTCTCGGTAGCGCGTGACGATGAACAGGGCGTAGTCGATGCCTACGCCGATGCCGATCATCGCGCCCAACGTGATGGCGAAGTCGGGGACGGTCATGACATTGGCGATCAGGGTGATCAGGGCTGCGCCGATGCCGACGCCGAAGAGGGCGACGCCGATCGGCAAGCCCATGGCCAGCACCGAACCGAACGACACGATCAGGATGACGATGGCGAACGACAGCCCGATCAGCTCGGATTCGGGTGGTTCAAACTCGCCGAGCGCCTGGCCACCGACCTCGACGGTCAGTCCATCGATGTCTGTGGGCCGGAGCTCGAGAATCTCTGCGCCGATCTCGGTGGCCTCGACCTCGTCGATCGACTCGGTGAGGTCGACCTGGGCGTATGCCACTTGTCCAGCCAGCGGGCCGTCGGTGGCCGTCAGACCGAGCGCTTGGCCTTGCGGCGTATATGGACTGACCAGGGTGACACCGTCGATCGAGTCGACCTCGTTGAACAGCTCGGTCATCGCCTCGACGACTTCGGGGTCGTCGACGCCCTGGTCGGCCTGGAACACGATCGTCCCGGACATGCCGCTGCCGAACCCATCGAAGTACGTGTCGAGGGTGTCGAATCCGCTCTTTGACTCCGAGTCGGGAATCGAGAACGAGTTGTCGCTCGGTGCACCGAACGCACCGGACATCGCCAACACACCGACGAGGATGGCCACCCAGGCGATGGCCACGCGCCGACGACGGCGGAAGGCGAACGCGCCGAGGCGAGCCCACATCGACGGCGACGGGGAGGGCGGAGATGACGGAACGGAGTCGTCGACGGGCGGCTCGTCCAAGGGGGGTAAAGTGGACGTAGTGTTCATTAGTGGACAAGTTGACCAGTAGTGAGAGACTGATGCAAGCAGATATCGGCATCTGTGGCCCATGACACAAGCCCCAATTCCAATGTGTGAACCCGATCCGCGCGTGGAACGCACGCGCGCGGCGATCACCGACGCGGCGGGCACGCTGCTGCGCGTCGACGGTCCCGACGCAGTCACCCACGCCAATGTGGCCGGCGCGGCCAACGTCAGCCGAACCACGGCGTACAAGCACTACCCGACGCGGGCCGCACTGCTACGGGCGGCGATCGAGTCGATGGACAAGCACGAGTTCGACGACTTCGAGTTCGGCGACGATCTGGCGACCGACCTGCGCAACATCTTCATGGAGTTCGTCGCCGGCCTGTCCGACGACGAGCAGTCGAAGCTGATGGCCACGATGATGTTGCAGGCGTTGCACGATGCTGCCCTAGCCGAGGTGCGCGACGAGTTCATGGCCGAGCTACGTCCCGTGATCAGCGACGCCTTCCGGCGAGCGATCGACCGCGGTGAGTTGCGCACCGACCTCGACCTCGAACTCGCGTGGCGGACGATCTCGGGCTCGCTGGTGTTCACCCGCTTCCTCACGAGCGACCCGGTCAACGCCGAGTTCCTCGACCGGGTGATCGCCTACTTCATCCGCGCCAACGCGCCGTAGCCGACCGTCAGCGGGTTCACCCGTACCGCTCGGCGAGCGCACGTCCAACACCGGCGAGACGCGCACGCACCGCGTCGGGGCTCGTCACATCGACAACGCTGACGAGACCGGCGAGTTCGTTGGCGATCGACACCTCGTCGAACCCGCGTATCACGACCTCGATCGCGCCGTCGTCGTTGGGGCCGCCGACCTGGAGGCGGGTACCAAACAGCATCTGCATGGTGGCGACGCCGTCTGGACGACACACCGCGCGAACCTCGAGCGGCGCTCGCTTCCGATCGATCTCATCGGCGATCTCGCGCCACGCGGCAGCAAGGTCGAAGTCAGCTGGCTTGTGCACCGGATCGTGCGTGCGGTCCAGCGACGACACGCGGTCGATGCGGAACGTTCGTTGCCCACGCTCGGTGTCACCGAGGAGGTACCACGACGATCCCTTGGCCACGACGCCGAGCGGATGGACCAACCGCTCGGACACCGCTCCCCGACGGTCGACGTAGCCCAGCCTGATCTGCACGCCGCGGATGACGGCGTCGTGGATCTCGTCGAGCAGAGGCGGCGGACGATCACTGCGTCGCGTCGTCTCCCAGCGGTGTGGATCAACGACGATCGTGTTCGCCGCTGCCTGGGCATCGGCGCGAAACGGCTCGGGTAATGCCTGCACCAGCTTGCGTAGCGCAGCCTTGACCTCCGGGGTCACGGTCGACGCGGGCCCCGCAGTCACGAACAACGCACGCGCTTCGCTCGCCGTGAGCCCGGAGAGATCCGTGCGCGCGCCACCAACCAGGCGCCAACCGCCGCCCCGGCCCTGGAGCGAGTACACCGGCACGCCCGCCATCGACAGCGCGTCGAGGTCCCGGCGCGCCGTGCGTTCGGAGACCTCCAGCTCGCGGGCGACCTCGGCCGCGGTGACCTGTTCACGTTGTTGCAGCAGGAGCAGCGTGGCCACGAGGCGGTCGGTACGCACGTCGCCATGATGGCGCATAAACCGGTCACAGGTTGGCCGGTTTATGCGCGCACGATGCACTCATGACGCACACACCGAGCCCCATCCCCACGACCCGAGGCGACTTCCCCGCCCCCACGTTGATCACCGTCAACGGCGTCGAACTCGAGGTGTTCGAGGCCGGCCGCGAGCACCGCGGCGCGCCGGTCTTGTTGTGCCATGGCTGGCCAGAGCACGCGTTCTCGTGGCGCCACCAGATCCCGGCTCTGGCCGCCGCCGGCTATCACGTGATCGTCCCCAACCAACGTGGATATGGCAACTCCTCGCGTCCGCACGAGGTCACCGCCTACGACATCGAGCAGCTCACCGGCGACCTCATTGCGCTCCTCGCCCACTACGGGTACGACGACGCCACGTTCATCGGCCACGACTGGGGCGCCTTCGTCGTCTGGAGCCTGGCCACCCTTCATCCGAATCGAGTGCGCAATGTTGCGGCGCTGAGCGTGCCGTACATGCCACGAGGCGAGCAGCCGTGGATCGAGTTCATGGAGTCGGCGTTCGGCCCGGAGTACTACATGGTGCACTTCAACCGGCAGCCAGGAGTCGCCGACGCGGTGCTCGACCAGAACGCTGCCCGGTTCCTCGGCAACCTGTTCCGCACGAACGTGCCACTCGGCGATCCGGAGCCGGGGATGGCGATGATCAACCTCGCGCTCGCCAACCAACCGCTCGGTGAACCGGTGATGAGCGACGCCGACCTGGCGGTGTATGTCGCCGCCTTCGAGTCGACGGGGTTTGCCGCCAGTATCAACTGGTACCGCAACATGGACCGAAACTGGCACCTACTGGCCAATGCCGACCCGATTGTCCGCCAACCGGCACTGATGGTGTACGGCGACCGCGACCCGGTCCCACCGTCACCGACCCTGGCCGACTTCGTGCCCAACGTGGAGGTGGTCACCCTCAACAGCGGTCACCACATCCAACAGGAGCAACCGTCGGAGACGAACGACGCACTGCTCGACTGGCTGGCGCGTCACGCAGCGATCTAGCGATGCGGTGGCAGCAGCGAGCGCGCGATGCCGGTGATGTCGAGATCGGCATCATCGGTGTTCGCCGCATCGCGGAACACGTTGGCGGC
Source organism: Actinomycetota bacterium (assembly GCA_039194665.1). GTDB lineage: Bacteria > Actinomycetota > Acidimicrobiia > Acidimicrobiales > Ilumatobacteraceae > JABSQH01. The sequence continues at coordinate 12,835 of JBCCVW010000022.1, read as the reverse complement.
CGCATCGAGGACTTGCGTCGACACGCCGTTGGATAGTTGCCCGACATACCCGAAGTCCTTGGCCACGAGATGGATCGGGAAGTTGGGTGCGAAGTCACGTGCGGCGAACAACCCGAGCGCTCGCTGCAGACCGGGCCCGGTGATCGGCAATCCGGTGAGTACCTCGATGGCGGTCGATTCGTCGATCCCCGCTCGGGTGGCAACGCCCACCGCTTCGGCGTAGGCCGCCACCTGCACGCCGAACACGGCGTTGATCGCCAACTTCATCACCGCCGCATCTTCAGGACGCCCGACGTGGCGGACGGTCCCCGAATATGCGGCAAGCACCGACTCCACACGCCCGAGCACCTCAGGGTCACCGCCAACGAGGCTGAAGAGGGCGCCCGCTTCGGCCTGCGGTCGCGATCCGACGACCGGCGCAGTCAGTAGATCGACCTGGGCCGCCGCTGCGTGCTCGGCGAGTTCTCGAGACCACCGCGCAGACACGGTCGACGCCTCGACGACGGCGGCGCCGGCGCGGACGGCACCGAGTGCACCATCGTCGCCGAGCCACACATCACGGCTGGCCCGGTCGTCGGCGACCATGCACACGACCACTTCGGCTTCGGTCACAGCGCCAGCCGGCGACGGCGCGGCCGCTGCGCCGATCGAGCCAGCGACTCGCGTGGTGACCGCCGGCGATCGATTCCACACCGTCACGGCATGACCGGCTGTTGCCAATCGACCAGCAACCCGTTCGCCCATCGCGCCAAGGCCAAGGATTGTCACAACACTCACGTCGGCAATATACACCACTGTTCGTCTTTCAAGACACTAGGTCTTGTTATTCGATTGTCGCCACGAATCCTGATTCTCGTCGCATGAATTTTTTTACATGACAATGATGATGTAAAAGTGCTACGGTCGTTCCATGAGCGACAACATCGGAGCACTGTTGACTCGGCGCGCGTATCGCGAGCCAACCCAGACCGCCGTGGTTGAACCGGCGAACGGGCGACGGCTCACCTTCGATGAACTCAACCGACGATCGAATCGCGTGGCCAACGCCCTCACCGCTGACGGGGTCGGCGCCGGCGACCGGGTCGGGCTGTTGCTCATGAACGGTGCGGAGTTCGTCGAGTCGTTCTTCGCCGCCGCCAAGATCGGGGCCGTCAACGTGCCGCTCAACTGGCGTCTCGTCGCCGACGAGCTCGAGTTCATCGTCGGCGATGCCGGCACGACCGTGTTGATCTACGGCGCCGAGTTCACCGAGGTCGTCGACGAACTGCGTGCTCGCGGGAAAACCTCGATTACCACCTGGGTCCAGCACGGCGGCACGGCCAGCGGGGAAGTCGTCGACTACGACGAGTGGATCGCTGCGGCGAGCGACGCCGAGCCCGAGATCACCGCGTCTGGCGACGACCTGCTGTTCATCATGTACACCTCGGGCACCACCGGACTGCCCAAGGGTGTCATGCACTCGCATCACACGGTGTTCTGGGCGAACCTCACGATCGCCTCCACCACCGACTTCCGCAAGGGCGACATCTTTCTCAACGCGCTGCCGCTGTTCCACGTCGGGGCACTCACCCCGGTACTCGGCTGCGTGTACAACGCCACAACGGTCGTCCTGCTCCGGGCCTTTGATCCAACGCAGGCCTGGGAACTGATCGGTTCCGAACAGGTGTCGATCACGCTCATGGTGCCGGCGATGTTGCAGTTCATGCTGGCCGTCCACGACCCGGACCAACACGATGCCAGCGGCTTGCGGTGGTGCATGAGCGGCGCAGCTCCGGTCCCGGTGTCACTCATCGAGGCATACAACGCGCTCGGCATCGAGATCCAGCAGGTGTACGGACTGACCGAGTCGTGTGGACCCGCTTGCGTGATCTCGTCGCACGATGCGGCGGAGCACATCGGGTCGACCGGCAAGGCCTTCTACTTCACCGACGTGCGGGTCATCGACGGCCATGGAGGCGACTGCGCACCCGGCGAGTCGGGCGAGGTGATCATTCGCGGCGAGCATGTGATGCAGGGCTATTGGAACCGCCCCGACGCCACCGTCGAGACGATCGTCGATGGCTGGCTGCGCACCGGTGACGTGGCAACGATGGACGCCGACGGGTTCGTCACGATCGTCGATCGCATCAAAGACATGCTGATCTCGGGCGGCGAGAACGTGTATCCCGCAGAGATCGAGAACGTGCTCCTCAGCCACGACAAGATCGCCGATGCCGGCATCATCGGCATCCCGTCAGAGAAGTGGGGTGAGTCGCCACTCGCCGTGATCGTCGCCAGCGATCCGAGCCTGACCGCCGATGACGTCATCGACTTCACCCGCGGCAAGCTCGCCCCGTTCAAGACGGTGAAGGCTGTGGAGTTCGTCGACGAGCTGCCCCGCAACCCCAGCGGCAAGATCTTGAAGCGCGAGCTGCGCGACCGCTTCGACGCACGCGTCGACTGAGGCAGTACGCGTCGACTGAGGAATGCGGTCACGGCAGCAGCTGCCGACTACGTGATCTCGGTGCCGTCGGGCCGGTGCGTGTGCCATCGTCCGTTGGCGTCGCGGTGAACGCGGAAACCGCGTTCTTTTTGCAGGTTGTGCGCACGGCACAACGGCGCCCCGTTGCGCGGCACCGTCGACCCGTGGGCGGCCCAGCCGAGACTGTGATCGGCATCGCACCACGACACCGGCCGGTTGCAACCGGCCCACGCGCACTCGGTTTCGAGGAGCATCACCGCTTCGCGGGCGGCGCCGGTGAACAACCGTGATCGGCGACCGAGGTCGGTGACGACGCCTTGGCTGTCGGTGACGACGCCTTGGCTGTCGTAGACGACGCGGCGGATGTGACCGACGAGGGCCGCGTTGATCGCATCGTCGGGGTGCAACCGATGCCCGGACTGCGTTCGCACCGTGACGTCGCGGTACATCGATGGATGGACGGACTCGCCGTGGATTGCCGCCTCGAACGAGGCCTCGTCGATGAGCACGTTCACCGTGGGGTTGGCCCGACGGGCTCCAGGGTCGGTGCCGGCCGCGGCGTTGGCCATCGCCACGAGCGCGTCGGCGAACTGTTGCTCTGTGGTTCGCCGACGTGGGTCGTCGCGCTCGAGTTCTTGATCGGCGCGCCACTCGGCGTCGGCGAAGTAGGCCACCACCTCGGCCAGCTCGGCACCGGCGAGATCGTCGAACGATCCGCTGAGTCGCCACCCACCACCTTGACGCGGGCGGAGTGAAACGTTGCGTTGTTCGTGGAGCTGGGCATGCCGGTCACGCGCGCCGTCTGCATCGGCGAGCCGTTCCCAGTCGCGGGCCTTCTGCGCAAAATCGTCGAACCCGTCACTGCGGGCGTCGTCGAGGAGGTCGTCGAGTGCGCTCTCCAATACAACGTCGGCGATCCGCGGATTTGCTGCACCGCGGGCCATCGCCTCGACCTGGGCGATCCCGATCAGACCATTGGCGAAGGCGTACTTCCACTGCGGCGCCCGCTCGAGGAACCGCGCGACCTGCAGCCGTCGTTGCGCCTCGGCACCGGACAAACCACGGCGATGCCGCAACCACGCATGCGTCGACAACACCCCGTCGTCGTCGCGGAAGCGGCGCTGGGCGTCAACGTCGGCCGCGACTTGCACGGCGGTTGCCTCGTTCATCCGCCTCGCCCGCTCGACCCCGTGGGCCAATGCCTCCACCGCTGAGTCGGGCAGCCCGGTCGGATCGATCGCCTGCAGTATCGCCGACGCCGACACCACTGCGGCCACCGCCGACTCGACCGAATCGACCGCCATCGCGACGGTTTCGGCGTCGCAGCCGGTCAGGTCGGTCGGCGTGTTCGTCACATCTCCCATCATGACGAGGGGGTGTCACACCGAACGCCCAAGATGAGCCCTGATCGCAAGACTTCTCAAACAAAATTGCTGCGTCGATACGGCCGCCGCTTCTCGGCGGCGTCCGTGGTGGTTTCCTCGAGGCAGCACACCCAGAATCAGCACCGCCGAGCCCCGCACATGTTCCACGTCGACCGGCCTACGACTCGGCGGCGGCCCCGACCACCGTCGTCACGTTGCCGTCGACCGGACAACGACTGCACACGACGGTCAGCTCATCGGGCTCGTCGTCGACCGGCTCATCGACAGTGCGTGGCAGCAGCGCAAAGGCGATCAGCGCGGAACCAGCCACGACCACCACCGACACCACCACCGCTCGCCCGAATCCCTCGTCGAGGGCGAGCGGATCGCTCAACGCCGTGCCGGTGAGTCCCACCAGACTGGGAACGGCCGCGACGAGGAGCAGACCGCCGGTGCGCGATACGGCGTTGTTCACCCCAGAGGCGGCGCCGGCCCGCTCGCTGGGTGCGGCGCCGAGGGCGGTCGCCGTGAGCGGGGCGACCATCACCGCCAAGCCCGCTCCGTACACCAGCGCCGCCGGGAGCACGTCGGCGACGTACGACGCCGAGGCATCGACGCGCAACATCAACAACATTCCAGCGGCAACGATCAGCGGACCGAGCGTCAACGGGAGGCGTGGACCGATGCGCGTCGCCATGTCACCGGCCCGGGCGGAGAACAGCAGCATCATCACCGTGACCGGCAACAGCGCTGCTCCCGCGCCGAGGGGTGACCAGCCGGCGGTGACCTGGAGCTGCAGTGGAAGGAGGAAGAACACCACGCCCATCCCGCCGTACACCGTGAACGTCAGCGAATTGACGACGCTGAACGTGCGGTCGGCGAACAGGTCGACCGGCAACATTGCGTGATCGCGACCGCGCTCGATTCGCAGCAGGATCGGGATCGCCACCACTCCGATGACCCCGGCCGCGATATCGAGCGTCGACCATCCGTCGTTGGGGCCCTCGATCAACGCGTACGACAGCCCGCCGAGCATCAGCACAGTGAGGGCAGCCCCCGCACCGTCGAGACGTGTGTCCTGCGCGGTGTTGTCGCGAGTCTCGGGGACCCGCGCGGACAACACGAGGGCGGCGATCGCCACCGGCACATTGATGAGGAAGGCCCACCGCCAGGAGGCATCGACCAGCAATCCACCGACCAGCGGGCCCACCGCGCTGGCGATGCCGCCGAGCCCCGACCAGGCGCCGACGCCACGCCCCCGATCCTCAGCGCGCAACGTCGCTTGGATGATCGCCAAGCTGCCCGGCGTGAGCAGCGCCCCGCCAATCCCCTGCAATATGCGGAAAGCGATCAGCGACTCGACGTTCCACGCCACGGCGCACAACAACGACGCGACGGCGAACCAGATAATGCCGATGCGGTAGACCCGCAGCCGGCCGCTGCGGTCACCGAGCGATCCGCCGATCAGGATCAACGCCGCGAGCGGCAGTGCGTACGCATTGATCACCCAGGTTTGTTGGGCCGACGTGGCGTCGAACTCCGCCGCAATGGTCGGCAAGGCAACACCGACAACGGTGCTCGTGAGCATCGCCACGGCCGAGCCGAGGATGGCCATTGCCAGGATCGACCGACCCCGACTCGAGTCGAGCGGGATCGCTCCCGCCGCGTTCGACGTGCGCTCGGTGGCCCCTTCGGTGCCCTGGTCACTCATCGCGCAACCACATATCGACCAAGGATCGCAGCTGATCGATGCCCGCGCCCGTGGACGTGCTGACCCACAACACATCGCCGGGGTCGAGATCGCACCCCTCGGCCAGCTCGCGCTTGCGCCGCGCCCGTTTCGACGACTTGACCTTGTCGGCCTTGGTGGCGATCACGCTGTGTGGCAGGTCGTTGTAGCGCAGCCAGTCGAGCATTTGCACATCAAGTGGCGTCGGACCAATCGCGCCATCGACCAGCACGACCACCCGCACCAATTCCTCTCGGCCCAGGAGGTACCCCTCGATCATCCGCGGCCACGTCGCCCGGGTGGCTTTTGACGCTTTGGCATACCCGTAACCCGGCAGATCGACGAGCGTCGCCCCGCTCGGCGTACTGAACACGTTGATCAGCTGCGTACGACCGGGCGTGTTCGACACCCGAGCCAGCTGTTTGCGGTTGGCCAAGGCATTGATCAGCGACGATTTACCGACGTTTGACCGTCCCACGACTGCAAGCTCTACCGACGATGGTGCAAGCTGTTCCACAGCGCCCGCCGAACTGACGAACTCAAGTTCCAGCCGCGTCGACACGATCTACAGTCAAGCCGAGGAGGATCTCATGACCACAGCTCGTTCGAAGTCCAGCACGTCCCGCACCACGATCGTCCGCACGGCGGCACTCGGCGCAACGGCGGCCGTGCTCGTCGCCGCGTGCAGCTCAGCCACCGAAGAAGGGATCGAGCAGCTGATCGAGTCGCAGGGCGGCGGCGACGTCGAAATCGACCTCGACAGCGGTGCATTCTCGATCGAGTCCGACGACGGCAGCATGTCGATCGACGAGGACGGCAACTTCGTCATCGAAGGCGAGGACGGTGAAGTGTTCACCGGTCAGGCCACCGATGACGGCTTCACGGTGGAAGGCGAAGACGGGAACGCCGACTTCTCCATCGATGGCGAGGACGGCGACCTCGTGTTCGAAAGCGACGACGGCTCGTTCGAGTTCAGCGAAGGCGGGGACATCCCCGACGAGTGGCCGTCAGCCGTCCCGATTCCCGAGAACTTGGCGATCACCGCATCGTCGTTCTTCGGCGATGCCACGTCCGGTCAAAGCTCGGTGACGGGCAATGTCGACGGCTCCCCGGTGGAGTACGTCGAGGCGTATGGCGCCGCCCTCCAAAGCGCTGGATTCGAGGAGACCGGTGTGTTCACCTCGGGCGACGACGTCTCAGCAACGTACGAGAGCGGCGAATTCACGGTGGCCGTCAACGGCCTCGGGAGCAGCGGAGAGCAGCTCGTCACGATCAGCGTGTTCAGCAACGGCTGATCAACCCGAGATCAGGGACGCCAGTGCCCAGATCGCCGCGACCAATCCGAGCGCGCCGAACGTGAGGCTCCGCGCCACTGGCGCCCGCTCGAGGTTCTCGTCGTCGAGTTGACGCTCGGGCGGACGGACGACGGCGAACAAGTTGCCAACGAACAGGGCCCCACCGAAGGCGAGCACGAGATAGGCCAGAAGATCCTCGCCGAGGAACATGCCCTCAGCATGCCTGGCGCCTGACCCGTCGGCCACACTCGCTGGGCGCGATCATGGGTGGATGGGCTTCCACCATGTCGCGCTGGCCACCAACGACACCGAGGCGACGCACCGCTTCTATACCGAGGTGATGGGCTTCGAGCTCGTCAAGGTCGTCGCCGCGCCGACGCCCAATGAGGGTGACGGGTTCAGCAAACACTTCTTCTACGCCACCGGCGCAGCCGACAGTCCTGCATCGGGCGAATCGGCATCTGGTGATCCGGGGATGATCGCCTTCTGGGAGATCCACGACGACGAGATCGGCACCGACTTCGGCGTCGACCTCAACAAGTCGGCCGGGTTGCCGTGGTGGGTCAACCACCTCGCCTTCGACGCGCCCACTCGTGAAGCGCTCGACGAGCACCGTCGCCGGTGGCAAGAGCACGGCCACACGGTGCTCGAGGTCGACCACGAGTTCTGCGTCAGCATCTACATCCGCGACCCGATGCACAACATGGTCGAGTTCTGCCACACGGTGCGCCCGTTCACCGACGACGAGCGAGCCCAGGCCGCTGCACTCCTGTCCGACCCGCAGCCACCGTTGGAACAGAACGCCAACGCTACGGTGCACCAGCCGACGGTGCCGGCGTAGCGGTCGACTACCCCGCGAGCGCCACGAGCGCCGCGTTGGCGATCTGTTCTGGGAGCAGGTCGAAGTGGGCGTAGAGCTCGGCGATCGTGCCCGACTGGCCGAACTCGTCGACGCCGACGGGCACGGCCGGCGCGCCGAACACCGATCCGAGCCACGCAAGGTGATGCGACGCCGCATCATGCACGGTGACGATCGGGAGTCGGCGCTCCGACGGGTGCAACAAATTGGCCACGTGGTGCGCCGACCGGTGCGGCCGGGCTTCGCGCCCGGCACGGCGGAGCTCGTCACGCCAGCTGCGGTACAGGCGGTCGGAACTGGTCACATCGAGCACCACGACCGGCACCTCCTCGTCGGCGAGTAGCTGCGCAGCAGCCACCGCCTCGGCGACGACCGGTCCCGAGGCGGCGATCACTGCGAGCGCGGCACCGGTGGGTTCGACCAACCGGTAGCCACCCGCCAGAACATCGGACCGCAGCCGTTCTGTACCCAGCCGGGCGTCGGCCGCAGTGAACGGTGACTGATCGAGCGGGCGGGTCGAAAGGCGGGCGTACAAGGAGTCGCCGTCCGGGAAGCCAAGGCGCTGCAGCCCGTCGCACAACAACCAGTCGAGCGCCCGGGCATAGGCCGGTTCCACCGTTGCGATTCCCGGCAGCTCGAGGCCGATCGAGGGAGTGATCGACGACTGGTGGGCGCCGCCCTCCGGGGCCAACGTGACGCCGGCTGGCGTCCCGACGACCACGAACCGGGCGCCGTTGTACAGCGCGTAGATCAACGCATCGAGGCCTCGACAGACGAACGGGTCGTACACCGTGCCGATCGGCAGCAGATGGTGGTCGTGCAATTCGTGTCCCAAGCCGAAGGCGTGGAGGGCGAGGAACAGGTTCATTTCGCTGATGCCCAGTTCGACGTGGCGTCCGTCCGGTGTCTGCTGCCAGCGCAGAAGCCGGTCCTCGCCCAGCTCGTCGGGCAGTTCGGTCGGCGCAAAGACGCCCATCTTGTTGATCCAGCCCCCGAGGTTGGTCGACACGCTCACGTCGGGCGACAGCGTCACCATGCGTTCGGCCACGGCGTCGACACCGGCGAGCGAGGTGAGCACGCGCCCGAACGTCTCCTGCGTACTGACCGTGCCCGCGGCGACCACACCGGTGGAGTCGGGAACCGGCACGATCGGGCGCGGCCGCACGGGTTGATTGTTGAGTTCACCTCCCGTTCCGGCACAGAGTTGGCCGGCCGGGGAGTCGGGGTCGAACCGATCCCATTCGGTCACCACATCGAGGCCCATCTCGCCGCGTAGCTCGTCGATCTGGGCAGCGGTGAGCAGCGCAGCATGATTGAGCGGGTCACCGGCGATGGGCAGACCCCATCCCTTGATCGTGTACGCAAAGACCACGCTCGGACGGTCGACCACGGCGTCGCATTGCCGATACGCATCGAGGAGGAGATCGAGATCGTGGCCGCCGAGGTTGGTCACGATCGGATACAGGTCGTCGTCGGAGATGTCGTCGACCACCGCACGCAATCGCTTCTTTCCACCGTCGACGAACCGCTGACGCAACGCCGAGCCGCGCAGCCCGAACAACGACTGGTAGCGCTCGTTCTCCATGGCGTCGATGTGGGTGCGCAATGCATCGCCACCGGGCTGCTCGAAGGCGTCCGTGAGCCGGCGGCCGTACTTCGCCTCGACGACGTGCCAACCGGCGCCGTCGAAGAAGTCCATCAGCTTCTTGATCTTCTGATCGGGGATGACCCGGTCGAGACTCTGCCGATTCGCGTCGACGACGAGCATCACGTTGCCCAACCCGTGGAGTGCCGGTTCGGCGATTGCCTCCCAGACGTTGCCCTCGTCGAGTTCGGCGTCGCCGACCAGCGAAATGAACCGCGCCGGGGCCGCGCCGGCGTCGACGACGACCTGTTCGGGGTCACGTGCGGCGATGTAGCGGCGCACCATCGCAGCGAACAGCGGCGCCACGGCGCCGAGACCCACGGATCCCGTGGAGAAGTCGGCGACGTCGGGATCCTTGGTGCGACTCGGGTAGGCCTGCAAACCGCCGAACGAACGCAGTTCGGTCAGATACCGCCGATCGAGTTCACCGGTGAGGTACTTGATGGCGTGGTACACCGGGCTGGCGTGCGGTTTCACGGCGACCTTGTCGGCGCCGGTGAGATGCCCGAACCACAATGACGTCATGATCGAGACCATCGACGCCGAGGACGCCTGATGGCCGCCGACCTTGATCGCCATGTCGGGGCGCAACGGCGCAGGCCGTTCGCGGTTGGCGTGATCGACGATGCGGGTGGCCAGCCACAGCACTCGCTGCTCAACCGCGCGCAACACGTCCATCGCGACGCCATCGGTCGAGGTGTTGCGATCGCCCGCTGGCAGCTCAGTGCGCACCGACCCATTGTGGGTCGTCCGGCGTCGCCGCGCTAGAACGGATCGATGCCTGACGCGCGGCCGGTCGCTCGCACGTCGTCGACGTACAAGCTGCGCCGCCGGTCGATGGCTCCCGCCCGCGAACAGCGATTCCTGACCTGGCTCGACCGCTGGGGACTCGATGAGTCGGGCCCGCCGCTCGACTGGGCGACCGTGTTCGACGGCAACACCGACGCACCAGAGGTCGCACCCGGTATCGGTGTAGTGCTCGACATCGGCTTCGGGCACGGCGAGAGCGTGCTCGACCTGGCCCGCCGGTCGCCATCGGTCGGCATCGTCGGCATCGAGGTGCACACACCCGGCGTCGCGACGGTCCTCGACGCCGTCGAACAGGAGGGACTGACGAACGTACGCGTCGTGTTCGGCGACGGCTTGCGGTTCCTCGACCGCGTGCCGGCCGCGTCGTTGGCAGAGGTGCGCGTGTTCTTCCCGGATCCGTGGCCCAAACCACGCCAGCACCATCGTCGCCTGGTCGCGGCCGACACCATCGCTGCGTTTACCGACCGTCTCCGGGCTGGTGGCACCCTCGCCATGGCGACCGATGTCGCCGACTATGCCGAAGCGATGCAGGCGGCCGCCGACCACGAGCCGCGGCTGACCGGTGGACCGATCGACCGATCGCTCGATCCGACGATCGGCCGGCCCACGGATCGTCCGATCACCCGCTTCGAACAGCGCGGCATCGACGAAGGGCGGCGGGCGACCGATCTGCGGTACGCGCGGCACTGACGCGCACCAGCGCAATTCGTTGCGCTCTCAACTATTATTGCTAGACTGTCGACCATGTCCGGCGCAGTGCTGCAGACCTTCCCCCTCGGCCCCCAGTGGCCAACGATCGATCCGTTCCTGTTCGTCGCCCACCACCTCGACGACTACCCCATCGGGAACACCCAGCTCGGCCCCGACGCACCACTGACCGGCCGCGAGATCGGCCAGGACTTCGCGGGTGTCGACGGCTGGAACATGTACCACGGCGCCACCGTGCCCGGGTTTCCCCAACACCCGCACCGCGGCTTCGAAACGATCACCTACCTGCGCAGCGGGTATTGCGACCACAGCGACTCGCTCGGCGCAACGGCCCGCTTCGGCCGCGGCGACGCGCAGTGGATGACCGCAGGGCGAGGCATCGTCCATGCCGAGATGTTCCCGCTGCTGTCGGCGTCCGATCCCAACCCGCTCGAGCTGTTCCAGATCTGGCTCAATCTGCCCGCCAGCGACAAGATGGTCGACCCGTACTTCACGATGTTGTGGAGCCACGACACGCCGACCCTGCTCGGCACGAGCGAAGGCGACGGCCTGGTCGACATCACGGTGATCGCCGGCTCGCTCGACGGCGCGCACGGCCAGGCGCCGCCACCGAACTCGTGGGCAGCGCGCGCCGAAGCCGATGTCGGCATTTGGCACCTGCGCTTCGACGCGGGGGCACGCTGGACGATGCCGCCGACCGTGGCGGCCGACGCCCACCGCGTGATCTACGCGTTCGCCGGATCGAGCCTGTCGATTGCCGGAGAAGAGATCGACGCCGGCACCGGCGCCGCCGTCGACCCGCAGCGTCCGCTCGAACTCGTCGCTGGACCCGACGGGGGGGAGTGCCTGGTTCTGCAGGGACGCCCGATCGGTGAACCGATCGCGCAATACGGACCGTTCGTGATGAACACACGCGAGGAGATTCAGCAGGCCTTCGCCGACTACCAAGCCACCGGCTTCGGCGGATGGCCATGGTCGGCCGACGACCCGCACCATGGCCCCGAGCCGCGCCGCTTCGCTCGCCATGCCGACGGGCGAGTCGAGCAGTTCGACGACGAAGGTGTCCTCGAAACCAGCGGCTGATCAGCCCACGCGCAGCGCATCGCGCAAGGCGCTGGCGCGCACCGCAGCTTCGCTCGACACGGTCGAGCGCACCGTGAGGTGACCCATCTTTCGTCCGGCGCGAGGCTCGGCTTTGCCGTACAGATGCAACTTGGCGGTCGGGTCGGACAGCGCTGCCGACCAGTCGGGTTCGCGCGCTGCATCACTCTCCAGACCACCGATCGCACGGTCGAGCCCCCACACATCGCCGAGCAGGTTGACCATGGCCACGCCCGGGGTAGTCAGTGCGGTCGAACCGAGCGCTTGGCCGCACACCGCTCGGATCTGTTGCTCGAATTGTGAGGTCACGCTGGCGTCGAGCGTCCAGTGGCCGCTGTTGTGTGGCCGCGGGGCGAGTTCGTTGACCAACAACTCGCCGTCGACCACGAACATCTCCACGGCGCGCACGCCGCAATAATCGAGTGCGTCGGCGATGGCCATCGCCAGGCCGGTCGCTCGATCGGCCACCGCCGCCGGCACGTTGGCCGGTACGACGCTGACGTCGAGGATCCCATCGGCATGGGTGTTCTCGGCGACGGCATATGTCTCGACATCGCCGTCGGCGCGGCGACCGAGCACCACGCTGACCTCGGTGTCGAGCGGAAGGCGTGCCTCGACCACACACGGCACGCCACCCAGATCGGCCCATGCGGCGAGCAATTCGGCGTCGTTGTGCACCGTGCGTTGGCCTTTGCCGTCGTAGCCCAGCCGGGCGGTCTTGATGATCGACGGTCGCTCGATGTGCATGGTGGCGGCGTCATCGGCGAGCACATCGTGCGGCCCGACCGGAAACCCGTTGTCGACGAGAAAGCGCTTCTCGGCAATCCGATCCTGCGCGATCGATACGGCCGCTGGTGACGGAG
>JBCCVW010000021.1:0-35768 GCA_039194665.1 Actinomycetota bacterium | reverse complement strand
CGGTAATGATCGGGCCGCGTGCTCTCGATCGTTACGCCAGTGGTCAGGCGGCGACACGTCCAGCACGTCGTGTGGCACGACGACGCGTACGATGCCGGTAATGGATCTCGACGGACGAACAGCGGTCGTCACCGGCGCCGGCCGTGGGATTGGCGAAGCCTTGGCGCGCGCCTTTCACGCCGAAGGAGCGCGCGTGGTGTTGGCCGATCTCGCTGGTGCCGCCGACGTTGCTGCGTCGCTCGACCCAACAGGGGCCACAGCGCACGGGCTGGTCGCTGACGTATCGACCGAGAGCGGCAACGCCGATCTCGTCGCCGCGGCCATCGACAAACTCGGCGACATCGATCTGTTCTTCGCCAACGCGGGCGTCGGCCTCGGCACCGACGTGCTGACCACGCCGGAAGCAGACTGGGAGCTTGCGTTCAACGTCAACGTGCACGCCCACCGGTGGGCGGCCAAGGCGCTGTTGCCGCGTTGGCTCGAGCGTGGCGAAGGCTACTTCGGTTCGACGGCATCGGCCGCTGGCTTGTTGGCCCAGATCGGCTCGGGGCCGTACACCCTCACCAAGCGCGCCGCCGTCGCGTTCGCTGAATACCTGGCGATCACCTATGGCGACGCCGGCATCACGGTCACCTGCCTGTGCCCGCAAGGAGTCAATACCCAGATGCTGCACGCCGGCGACGACGCGGTCAGTGGCAGCAACGTCGTGAAGCTCGCCGCCGACGTGCTCGAACCGGAAGACGTCGCTCGCGACGTGGTGGCAGCGATTCGTGATGAGCGCCTGCTCGTGCTCCCTCACCCCGAGGTGGCCGACTACATGCAGTTCAAAGCGACCGACCCCGACCGCTGGATCGGCGGCATGCGCAAGCTGCAGCGCCGCGTGATCGAGGCCGCCGAGTGATCGCTCGGCCGGTCTGAGGAGATCCGCACGTGCACACGTCGCCCGCATCGCTCGCTCGTCTCGGGCTGCGCCCGGGCGAGGAGATTCGCTTCCGTCGCCACGAGCGCGGGCGGTGGGTCGTCGGTCGAGTGTCCGGGATCGCTACCGACGGCAGCGTGAACCTGCGCGACCCTGACGGGTCCGCCCGGTCGCTGCGACCCGAACGCGTGGAGATCCGTCGGCCTGGTTCGCGCGGACGTCTGCGGTGGCGTGTGGTCAGCGAGGTTGCCGTCACCTGGGAGCAGCTCGAGCTGTTCGCCGGCGCCGAGACCTGACGCGCTCGGTCCGACGATGGGAGCGCGCGCTTCCTATCGTCAACAGCCATGGGTGTGCGTCTCGACGAAGCCGATGAGTATCTCCACGAGTTGGGTCCTGAGCCCAACTTCAACGAGAGCATGTACCTCAACTGCTTCGACCACGAGCAGGGCATCGGCGGATGGTTTCGGATCGGCAATCGGGCCAACGAGGGCCGCGCTGAAGTCACCGTATGCCTGTACCTCCCGGCGGCGGCCAACGCCCTGACCGAGGGTGGCGCAGGAGACGACTCGCCCGAGTCGAACAACGCCCGCAGCGTCGCCTTCATGTTCCGCCGCGCGAGCATCGATCACAACGACGCCTTCGACGCCGGCGGCCTGCGCATCGAGATGGTCACGCCGTTCGAGGAACTGCGCGTGCGGTACTCGGGCAAGGTGCTGCTCCTCGACCGACCCGACGAGATGGCCGATCCGAAGAGTGCGTTCACCACCAACCCCTACGCCGCAGCCGAGATCGACCTGACCTTCACGGGGCAGGGGCGGCCGAGCATGTTCGGCGGTGAGCCCGACGAGCCACACGAGGCGCCCGGTGAAGAGTTCGCCAAAGGCCACTACGAGCAGCTCGTCGAGGCGAGGGGGTCGATGCGCATCGGCGAACGCCAGTGGACCATCCAGGGGTTCGGGTTACGTGACCACTCCTGGGGGCCGCGCTACTGGCAGGCACCGTGGTACTACCGCTGGCTCACCGGGAACGTCGACGCCGATCTCGGGTTCATGGCGAGTCGCGTTGCCCGCCGCGACGGGCCCGGCACCCGCGGGGGTTTCGTCTGGGAGCACGGGACGATCCACCTGTGTGACGACGTCGAGCTGCACACGGTCACCGTTGGCGGCGATGCCTTCCACGACCGCATCGAGGCCACGCTGCGATCCAGTCGGTCCGATCGTGAGTGGCGACTGCGCGGCGAGGCCGTCAGTTTGATCCCGCTGCGGAATCGACGCGAGACCCCCGACGGCGAGTCACTGCTCACCCGTATCTCCGAGGGCTACACCCGGTGGACGGTGGTCGCCGATCCCGAGGCTGACGCACCTGGGCGCGATGTCGACCGCACGGGCTACGGCATGTCGGAGTATCTCGACCAGATCATCGACGGTATGCCGGTCGGCATCGACGAGTAGTCACGCCACTCGCGAATCGGCGCGTCGCCGTCGCCGGCTGACGGGTTGGGGATCGAGCGCTACCGTGCGCTCGATGACGTCGCTCCCACCTCCCCCGCCACCGTCTGAATCCGCCACCGACACGTCGGCTGACGGCCCGGCGCGTTCGGCGCACCGGACAATCGCCGAGCAACTGATCGACGGACGGAGTGCGGTGGGTTCCCCGGCGGTGTCACCGACCGGCGAGCACGTCGCGATGGTGGTGGCCACCACCGATCACGCAGCCAACACCACGCACACGCGTGTGTGGCTCGACGACGGACCACTCACCGGCGGTGACCACGACGGGTCGCCGACGTGGTCGCCCGACGGACGCCACCTCGCGTTCACATCGCGACGTGGCGAACGCAAGGGCGACGCAACGCTGCACGTGATCCCCGTTGGCCAACCCGGCGAGGTGCGCACGGTGTGCACCATGCCCGAGGGCATCGGCGACGTCGCCTGGTCGCCCGACGGTCGGTGGTTGGCATTCGTGTCGCGTACTCGCGACCCGCGCTACGACGCGACCGACGCGTCATGGCAGGCTCCGCGCAAAATCGACCGCTTTCAGGGTCGCTTCGACGGCGAAGGGTGGGTGTTCGATCGCCCGGCGCACGTGTATGTCGTCGCCGCCGACGGCACCGTGCCGCCGCGCAACCTCACCCCCGGCGAGTATCAACACAGCGGGATCGCCTGGCTCCACGATTCCTCCGGGGTGATCACCACGTCGGCACGCCACGACACCTGGGACACCGACTGGGCGTCGGACCTCTACGCCATCGGCCTCGACCAGTCGGTTCGTTGCCTCACGGCGCACGACGGGGTGTACGCGTTCCCGACCGTGTCGCACCACGGGCATCACGTCGCGTTCGTTGGACACGGCGACTCGCGCATGCTGCCGCAGAACTACAAGGTTGGCGTGTTGCCCGTCGACGCCGAGGGCGCAACGGCCGACGACGTCAGTTGGATCTCGACCGGCCTCGACCGGACCTTTGCATCGCTACTGGGGAGCCCGTCGCCGGTGTGGGAAGAAGGCGATGCCAAACTGCTGGCCGCTGCGGAGGATCGCGGCACCACCCACCTGTACCGACTGACGGCCGACGGATCCACCGAGCCCGAGCCGATCACGAGCGGACCGTTGAGCATCACCGGTGTCAGCGTTGGCGGTGGCGTGCTGGCGACCACGCGCACCACGATCGACCGACCTCCCGAACTGTGGGTCAGCGACGAACGACGCACCAGTGTCGCCGTCGACTGGGCCGACGGCCTTCGCGGGTGGGAGAAGTTCGTCGTTCCGACGGCGGATGGCACGGGCGAGATCGACGCGTGGATCATGCGCCCCGCCAACTTCGACCCGGACACCCGCTACCCCGTGCTGTTCAACGTGCACGGCGGCCCATTCGCCCAGTACGGCGAGTACTTCTTCGACGAGGCCCAGGCACAGACGGCTGCGGGCTTCGTCGTCGTGCTGGGCAATCCGCGCGGTAGCAGCGGTCGCGACACCGACTGGGGGCAAGCAATCCTCGGGCCGGAGCATCCGACTCGCCAGGGCACCGGGTGGGGGTCGGTCGATGTCGACGACGTGTTGTCGATCATCGACGGTGCCCTCGACCACTACGCGTTCTGCGACCGCGACCGCGTCGGCATGTTGGGCGGTTCCTATGGCGGGTACATGGCCACGCTGCTCGCGGCCTACCACTCCGACCGGTTTCGCGCCTTCTGCTCGGAGCGCGCAGCGAACAACCTCACGTCGATGGAGTGGTCGAGTGACATCTCCACCTTCTTCCACGGCGAGCACGGCGCGTCACATCTCGACGATCCGGAGCGGTATTACGCGATGTCGCCGGTCAACGCCGCGCAGCACATCGACTCGCCGATGCTGATCATCCACTCCGAGGAGGACTGGCGGTGCCCGATCGGTCAGGCCGAGGAGTTGTGGGTCGCGCTGAAGCTGCGCGGCGTCGACGTGGACTTCTACCGGTTTCCCGGCGAGGGGCACGAGCTCTCCCGCACCGGGTCGCCTGTCCACCGCGTGCAGCGCTTGGAGATCATCCTCGACTGGTTCGCGGAAAAGCTCGCCGCCCGCTAGCCCGAGCGTTACGTGGTGTCAGACACCATGCAACGCCCTACTCCTCCGACGACTCCTCGATCCACTCGTCGATCAGGGTGCGGGCGATCGAGATCCCCGGCGGGATCTGCGGGAGATCGTCTTTGCGGTACCAGTTGGCATCGACGATTTCGGTCTCGTCGAGCACGAGGTCGCCGCCGACGTACTCGGCACGGAATCCGATCATCAAGCTGTGCGGGAACGGCCAGGGCTGACTGCCGCGGTACGACACATGGTCGACGTCGAGGCCGACCTCCTCGTGCACCTCGCGCACCACCGCACCCTCGAGATCTTCGCCGGGCTCGACGAACCCAGCCAGGCACGAGTACATCGGCAACGGGAAGTTCACGCCGCGGGCGAGGAGCGCTTCTTGCTCCGGACCGCGCTCACCACGGGTGACGAGCGTGATCATCGCCGGCGCCAAGCGGGGAAACACCAGCAGCCCACACGACGGGCAACGCAGCCCTCGACTCACCGGGTCTGGCGCAGTTTCGGTGCCACAGCGGCCGCAGAAGCGATGGGTTCTCCCCCACTCGACGAGCTGCACGGCTCGGCCTGCGGCGAACCACTCAGCTTCGCTGGCCCGTCCGTAGTAGCCGAACAGGTCGAGCGCTGCGCCGTACGACGGGTCCTCGGCCTCGGCGGGCACGTCGACGGCCCACCACACGACCTCGTCGACGACGCCGACCACGTGGCGAGCCCAGCCCTCGTCAGCGGGGCGGTCGTCGATGAATACCTGAGCATCGATGACATGGATGAACATCGCGGCACCCTCCCCGGTCGGGGGCACGTTGAGCGGCGTATACAGCGCCGATGTGTTCGGGCGGCGGTTGGCGGGGCCAGCGTTGCTCATCGGCGTCGATGGCTAGCACGCCACACCTGCTTCGGCCGAGTCGCATCCGTCCCAGTACCGTGCGCGTATGGCTTCTTCCACCTCCCCTTCCGATGTCGTGATCGTCGACGCCGTACGCACGCCGATCGGCAAGCGCAACGGCGGTCTGTCGACCGTCCACCCCGCCGAAACACTCGGCCAGGTACAGAAAGCGATCATCGATCGAAGCGGCATCGATCCGACCGAGATCGGCCAGGTTGTCGGTGGCTGCGTCAGCCAGGTCGGCGAGCAGAGCTTCAACGTCGCTCGTACCGCGTGGCTCGCTGCGGGACTGCCGCTCGAGGTTCCGGCGACCACGGTCGACACACAATGCGGGTCGAGTCAGCAGGCGACCAACCTGGCGACATCGCTGGTCGGCTCTGGCGTTGTCGATGCTGCAATCGGCTGCGGTGTCGAGGCGATGAGCCGCATCCCGATCGGCTCCAACTCCGGCAAGAAGCTCGGACTCGGCATCCCCATCCCGCCGACGTACTTCGAGCAGTACGAGATGACCTCACAATTCGAAGGCGCCGAGCGCATCGCCGACAAGTGGGGTATCACGCGCGACGACGCCGACGCCTTCGGCCTGTCGTCGCAAGAGCGGGCGATTCGCGCCTGGGAGGAAGACCGCTTCGCCGGGCAGTACATCACCGTCGAAGCGCCCGACGCCGATGAAGAGGGCAATCTCCTCGACACCACTCACACCGTGGCGCGCGACGAAGGCTTGCGCGAGACCTCGCTCGAGAAGCTCGCCAACCTGAAGCCGGTGGCCCGCGAGAACGGCGTGCACACCGCCGGCAACTCGTCGCAGATCTCCGACGGCGCCGCCGCCGTGCTGATGATGAACGCCGCCAAAGCAGACGCGCTGGGGTTGACGCCACGGGCGCGCATCGTCGACACGTGCCTCGTTGGCGTCGACCCGGAGTTCATGCTCACCGGGCCGATCGACGCCACCCAGAAGCTGCTCGCCCGTACGGGCCTGTCGATCGACGACATCGATCTGTTCGAGATCAACGAAGCCTTTGCTTCGGTGGTCTTGGCGTGGGCCAAGGAGGTCGGCGCCGATCTCGACAAGACCAACCCCAACGGCGGAGCGATCGCCCTTGGTCATCCCCTGGGTGGCACCGGCGCGTTCTTGCTCACCAAGGCGCTCTACGAGCTCGAGCGTTCCGAGGGCCAGTACGGGTTGGTGTCGATGTGCTGCGGCGGCGGCCTGGGCACCGGCACCATCATCGAACGGCTCTGACCCGCCGCCTCGATCCCCACTGAAGTCCTGGCGAAATCCGGCGCAACGCGCCGGATTTCCACAGAATTTCGGTGGGGAACGGGTCGCGTTCGCCGCTCTCGGTAGCGATGCGTGGATGCGTACGGTGCTCGCGTCGGTGTTCGCGTTGGTGCTCGCCGGAGTTGCCGCATCGTGCGCGGCTCCTGACGATCTCCACGACGGGGCTGCGACCGTCGTCGAGATCATCGATGGCGACACGCTGGTGGCTCGGTTCGGGAATCGCACCGACACCATCCGGCTGATCGGCATCGACACCCCCGAAACGGTGCACCCCGACCGGCCGGTGGAGTGCTTCGGGCCGGAGGCCACCGCGTTCCTCAACGAGGTGCTGCCGCCGGGCACTCACATTCGGGTTCACCGAGACACCGTCGCCCGCGATCACTTCGACCGCTTGCTCGGCTACGTGTACCGCGCCAGCGATGAGATGTTCGTCAACGGGGAGATCATTTCGCGCGGTTTCGGCCGGCCGTTGTCGATCCCTCCCAACGACATCTACGCCGTCGAGTTCGTCAAGCGGGCGACGAAGGCCGAACGCGCCAACCATGGGGTGTGGGCCGCCTGCGGCGCAGGGCGGTAGCGTCAGCGCCGTGCCCGACGAGCCGACACTCGCCGAACGGCTCGGCTACGACCGCGACGCCCGTTTGGTGATCATCTCCTGCGATGATCTCGGCCTGTCGCACGCCGCCAACCTCGGCGTGTTCCAGGCCATGCACGAGGGGTGCGCCACGGCCACCTCGTTGATGGTGCCAGCACCATGGGCGGCGCATGCCGCCTCGCTGGCCACCGCCGACGACGACGTCGGCGTACACCTGACACTCAACGCTGAGCACGAGCTGTACCGATGGGGTCCGATCACCCACGCGCCGTCGCTGCTGTCAGGCGAAGGTGGATTCCCGCGCACGCTCGCCGACCTATGGGAGCACGCCGACCATCGAGAGGTGCTGCGCGAGCTGCGCGCGCAGGTCGAGCGGGCCTACGCATGGGGGGTCGACGTCACCCACCTGGCACCACACCTGTCGGCGATCACCCTACGTCCCGAGTTCTTCGACGTGTATCTCGACCTGGCCGTCGAGTTCAGCCTGCCGATTCGCCTGCCGTCGACGATCTCGGCCGAACAGGCCGGCTTCCCATTTCGCGACCTCGCCGCCGAAGAGGGCGTGGTGTTCCCGGACCACTTCGATCACGACTGGCGGGCCGGCAGCACGGCGCGCGTCCTCGCCGCGATCGATCAGCTGGGTCCTGGGGTGACCGAGATCCACATCCAGCCCGCCGCCGACACGCCGGAGGTGCGGGCGATGACCGACGACGCCGCGGGTTGGATCGCCGACCTCGACCTGGCGCTCAGCCCGAAGCTGTGTCAGGGGTTGGAAGAGCGCAACGCCATTCCGATCGGGTACCGGGCGCTGCGCGACGCAATGCGCAGCCGCTAGATCGCCGGCCCGCGTTCCTAGATCGACTGCGCCAACTCGGCCAGCGCCGTATCAGCGTCGCCGGACTTGAGCGTGTCGAGGATCAGTCCGCTCGGCCCGCTCGCCTTGAGCACACCGCGCATGAACCCGACGGTGGCGTCGAAGCCGTCGGCGGTCACGTCGGCCGCTGGAATCGTGAACACGACGTCGGCGTCGTCGGCGCCAGAGACTCGCTCGTCCTTCTTGGCGACGACGATGCGGTACTGCACGTTGCTCACGATGAACCCGCCGCGACCGTCGCAAGATCGATGTCGGGTACCCCGGCGAACAGGTCGCGCTCGCCGTTGTCGGCCGGGATCGGACCGCTCAACGAGCGGGCCAGGATCCAGTCTTCCCACGGGTAGATCTCCGCGAGCTGCTCGTCGGTGAGCCCGAACCACCAGCCGGCATTGGGATCGACCTGGGTGGCATGGGCGCGCAGCGCCCCGGTACGGGCGGCCATATGGGCGCTCACGTCGATACGCGTCGTGATGCGGTGGTCTTGCGACGGCCGGTCGAGCCAGTCCTGTTCGAACGGCGACTCGCCCGTCAACTCGAGCATCTTGTGGTGCACTGCGAGGAGGCGCTCCTTCGACCACACCGAGTAGTACAACTTGAACGGGGTGTACGGCGCTCCCGCTTCGGGATACCACTCGGGGTCGCCGGCTCGCTCGAAGGCGAGCACGGAGATGTCGTGTACCCGCAAGTGGTCGGGGTGCGGATACCCCTTTTGGTCGTCGCCGTAGGTGATGATCACCTGCGGGCGCGTGCGGCGGATTTCGGCGACGAGCCGGCCGGTGGCCTCGTCGATGTCGGCCTGGTGGAAGCAGTCGGGATGCTCGTTGGGTGGTGAATCGGCCATGCCCGAGTCGCGGTAGCCGAGCATGATCACCTCGTCGAAGCCGATGACCTCGGCCGACTTCGCCAGTTCGCCGGCGCGGGCGGCGACCACGGCCGCCTTCTCCTCCTCTGGCGTCATCAGGTGAAACGGCTGACCGGGTTCCCGAAGCGAGGGGTTCTGCAGCTCGCCCTCTTCACCTCCGGTGCAACACACCAGCACGGTGTACGCCCCGAGCGCATGGTATTTGGCCAGCGTGGGGGCACCCTTCGACGCTTCGTCGTCGGGGTGGGCGTGGACGGTCATCAACGTCGGTCGCTCGCTCACCGCGACGAGGATATCTGTGCATTGGTGATCCATCCCCGATGTGGATCCCCTACGCTCCGGCCGGGTGAGGCGAGCTCTGGCGGGCGGCGGTGCCGCCCCGTACACACCACTGCTGTCGATGGCGGTCGTCGTCCTGTTGGCGATCGTCGCCCTCGCCGCTTGCGACACCGACGATGGCACAACGCTGTCGACGCCGGACCCCGCACTGATCACCACCGCACCGCCGACCACGGTCGATCCCACGGCGAGTACCGCCGAGCAGATGCTCCCCGGTGATGACGCAGCCGCCAACGACCCGTTGAGCTCCGAGCCGTTGAACTCGGTGCCGATCACCGATCCACCCGCGCCGAGCGAGGGCGACGCCGCCGACGTGGCGACCGGGCCGTTCGAGATCATCGGCCCGTGGGTCGATGGGGCCCCGATCGACCCGCTCTACACCTGCGACGGGGCCGACGTCTCACCGGCGATCAGCTGGGTCGACGTACCGGACGGGACCTCGGAGCTGGCGTTCGTGATGGTCGACGACACCACCGCCGAGGGCGGTGGCGTGGCATTCGTCCACTGGGTGCTCGCCGGGGTCGATCCAGCGGACATCACCCTCATCGAGGGGGAAACGCCGCTCGGCGGGATTCTCGGTATCAACTTCTTCGGCAATACGGACTACAACGGCCCCTGTCCGCCGCCCGACGACCCGCCACACGACTACCGCATCGTCGCCTACGCACTCAACCAGCAGACCGAACTTGCCGATGGAACTCCTGCAACCGACTTCATCAGCTTCCTCGACGACGTGGCGATTGGGACGACCGACCTGACCGGCACGTACGGTCGATAGTCGCGCTCCATCACCATGCACGGATCACACTGCTACCCCCCGAGGCTCCCGTACTGCGGGTCGAGCGCGTCTGCGGTCGCATCGGCGCGCCTGGCACGGAGCGTGACTCGGTGAGCGACCCCGGTTCGATCCCGAGTCCGCCGCCGCCGCCGAGCCCACCGCCGGCAGCAGCCACGACCGTGCCGCGCCCGCCATCGTCGCTGCCCGCCGCGCTGGCCTTGCCGCTGAAGGAGGTCCTCGACGCCGACGGCTCGGCGCTGATGCTCCTCGACCTCGCCGGTCGTCCACGGTTGATCAACCGCGCGGGCCTGCAACTGCTCAACGCATCGACGATCGATGAGGTGGCCCCCGGCACGCCCGCGCACGCCGTGTTGCGCTCGCTGCTCGATCACGTGCCGCGCCGATTGCTGCTCGACGCCAACGGCGGACGATGGCACGGCGACTTCGACCACACCAACCCGG
Source organism: Actinomycetota bacterium (assembly GCA_039194665.1). Classification (GTDB taxonomy): domain Bacteria; phylum Actinomycetota; class Acidimicrobiia; order Acidimicrobiales; family Ilumatobacteraceae; genus JABSQH01. Next base: position 25,207 of record JBCCVW010000021.1, on the reverse strand, counting down.
CGGGACAGCACCAGCTGTTCCGGGCGACCGTGGTGGTCCACCGTGTCGAGGGCCTGTTCGATGGCGGGTTCGTCGGGATTACCGCCCACGACGTCACCGCGGCCCGCGAAGAGAACGCTCGCCTCCGCCATCGCGCCAATCACGACCCGCTGACCGGTCTGGCCAACCGCCGCCAGATCATCACGCATCTGGCGAGCGCGATCTCCAATCATCGAGGTCGATCCGGACACGTTGCGGCGATCTTCATCGATGTCGATCGTCTGAAGTACGTCAATGACGCACTCGGCCACGCCGTCGGCGATCGGCTCCTCGTGTCGACCGCCGAGCGCCTCCGCGACGCCGTGCGACCGAGCGACAGCGTGGCCCGAATCGGCGGCGACGAGTTCCTCGTCGTGTGCACGGCGATTCCCGATGCTGCGGTGGCCCTCGATCTCGCCGAACGCATCCGACGCGCGCTGAGCGGGCGCCTGCACGTACACCAGCTCGATCTGAAGTTCTCGGTGAGTATCGGTTTGGCGCTGTCTGAGCACGACATCGTGTCAATGCCCGATGACGCTGCGGCGTCGGCGTTGATCTCCAATGCCGATACGGCCATGTATGAGGCGAAGAACTCCGGGCGCGGTCGCTGCGTGCTGTTCTCCTCGCAGATGCGCTCGGCCGCACGCGAGCGGACCGAACTCGCCGCTGCGCTGGCGTTGGCGGTCAACGAACGACGGCTCGACGTCCAATACCAGCCGGTGTTCTCGGCGATCACCCAGAAGGCGATCGGCGCCGAAGCGCTCGTTCGGTGGAACCATCCGCAGCTGGGCCGGATCGACCCAGCCACGTTTGTGTCGATCGCCGAGGAGTCGGGCTCGATCGGGAGATTGGGCGAGTTCGTTCTCGAACAGTCGATGACCGACGCTCGGCTATGGATCGAACAAGGGCTGGTCGACGACCGGTTCGCAGTGCACGTCAACGTGTCGTTGATCCAGCTGGCGAGTTCGTCGTTCGTCAACCTGATCGCGCAGATGCTGCGCCATCACGGCCTCCAGCCCCAGCAACTCGTGCTCGAGGCGCGTGAGGCATCGCTGCTCGGACGTAACGTCGACGTCGAGCGGTCGATCAGAGCGCTCCGCCGCTCGGGTGTGCAGATCGCCATCGACAACTTCGGTACCGGCGCCAAGGCGCTGTCGGTGCTGACCGATGTTGGCGCCGACGTGCTGAAGCTCGACGGATCGCTCGCGCTGCCGTCGGGTTCGTCTGACGCCGATACCCGGTTGGTGCGGGCAATCGTGTTGCTCGCACATGCACTCGAAATGCGGGTGATCGCCGAGCGGGTCTCCGGTATCGAACAGCTCCGCCGGTTGCGTGCCGCCGGCTGCGACTACGTGCAGGGCAACCTGCTCGCCGAACCAGGCCCCGCCGACGGCCTCACCATCACCACCACGTACTAGCGCCGCCAAGACACCCGGGCCACCACGGCACCCGGGCCACCAAGGCACCTCGCGGTGACGGTCCGGCGCGGCGTCGATACCCTGAACGACGTGCCCTTGCCGCCACCGCCGCCGCCGAGTTCATCGGGGCCGTCAGGGGCCCAGGTGCCGCCAGCAGCCGGCACGCCCCCACCAGCCGGCATGCCGCCAGCGCCGTCGGCGCAGGGGGCGGTCTGTTATCGCCATCCCGAGCGCAGCGCAGGCCGACGGTGCACCCGTTGCGGGAAGTCGGCGTGCTCGGAGTGCCTCGTGCAGGCGTCGGTGGGCAGCCACTGCGTCAAGTGCGCCAAGTCGGCTCGCCCCGACGTGCGCACGCGCGCCCGCTATTGGCAAGCCGGGCAACCCAACCTCGTCACGCTCACGCTGATCGCGATCAACGTCGCCGTGTTCATCGGCGTGGCGTTGTGGACGCGCGAACCCGGCGCCCTGACCGGATCGATCACCGACGCCCACCGGGCACTCGGGCTCAGCCGCGACGTCCTCGAGCAACCGACGTTCTGGCAAGGCGATGCAGGTCAGCTGTACATCACCGAACCCGACGGGTGGTATCGCCTGGTCACGTCGGGGTTCATGCACTTCGGGCTGATCCACCTCGGCTTGAACATGTTCTTCTTGTACATCCTCGGGCCGATGCTCGAGCCGGCGATGGGCCGCGTGCGATTCTTGCTGCTCTACATGGCGTCGCTGCTCGGCGGGTCACTCGGTGTGATTCTGCTCGACAGTGATGGGATCACCGCCGGCGCATCCGGCGCCGTGTTCGGGCTGATGGCCGCAGCTGCCGTCGGCATGTGGCGCCAAGGCATCAACCCGCTGACCACTGGCATTGGTGCAACGCTGATCCTCAACTTGTTCATCACGTTCACCATCCCTGGCATCTCGATCGGCGGACACCTCGGCGGCGCCGCTGCCGGGGCGCTGTGTGGCCTTGTCATGCTCGCGCCGCCGTACCAAGGGATTCCGCAATGGGCCCGCTGGGCGACTCCGATTGCTGTCGGCCTGGGCAGCGTCGTGTTGAGCGTGCTCATTGTCGCCTCCGGATGAACGGCGAGACCCTGCACGAAGACCCGGACACGATGACCATCACGCCATGACCACTACTCGAGGAGCGCCATGACGCTGCGCGATACGCACATCGAGCGGCTGCGCGATGGCAGCTTCGACACCTTGATCATCGGCGGCGGCATCAACGGTGCCGTTGCCGCAGCCTCGCTGGCCGGACGCGGCGCGTCGGTGGCGTTGGTCGATCGCGGCGACTTCGCCCACTTCACGTCGCAGGCGTCGTCGAATCTGGTGTGGGGCGGGTTCAAGTATCTCGAGAACTACGAGCTGCATCTGGTGTGGAAGTTGTGTCGGTCACGCAATCGATTGATGCGGGCCTACCGCGACAACATCAAGCCGATCGGCTTTTACGCCGCGCTCGATCGCACGTCGCCGTATCCGCCGTGGTTCGCCGGGCTCGGCGCGCTGGCGTATTGGATCATCGGGCAGTTCGGCACCGCAGCGCCGCGGCTGCTGTCGCGTCGCAAGATCGAGCGCGAGGAGCCGGCGATCGACACGACGAACGTGCGCGGCGGCATCGAGTACGGCGACGGCATCCTGATCGACAACGACGCCCGGTTCGTGTTCTCGTTCGTGCGTCAGGCGATCGACGCCGGCGCCGCTGCGGCCAACTACGTCGAGTTGGTCAGCGCCGAGCGCGTCGGCGACCGATGGGTGGCAACGTTGCGCGACGTCGACCGCGGGGACACCTTCACCACGTCGGCGGCCACGATCGTCAACGCCGCGGGACCGTTCGTCGATGGGCTGAACGGTGAGTGGGGCGTACGCACCGACCACCGCATCGTGTACTCGAAGGGCATTCACCTCGTCGTGCCTCGACTGACCACCCGTCACCACCACAAGGTGTTGGCGTTCTTCGACGACACCCAGCGACTGTTCTACGTGATCCCGATGGGTCGCCGTTCGGTGATCGGCACCACCGATACTCGTGTCGACACGCCATTCACTGAGACCACCGACGACGACGTCGAGTTTCTGCTCGAGCAGATCAACGCCCGCATGGACCTGCGCACCCCGCTCACACGCGCCGACGTGATCGCCGAGCGGTGCGGCGTACGTCCGCTCGTGGTGTCGAGCGGGGGCGGCGATCAGGCCGATGTCGACTGGACGAAGCTGAGCCGCAAACACGCCATCGAAACCGATCGCCGCGAGCGCACCGTGACGATCTTCGGCGGCAAGCTCACCGACTGCCTCAATGTTGGCGAAGAGGTCGCCGACGCCATCGAAGCGTTGGGGATCCCGCTCGAGCGCGATCTGCACAACTGGTACGGCGAGCCGTCGCAGCAGACGCGCGCCGAGTTCTATCGCCAAGCCAAGGCGATGAACCTCGACGGCTATCGCACGAAAAAGGACGTCGAACCGCTCACCGACCGATTGTGGCGCCGCTACGGACGACGGGCGTTCCCGATGCTGGACGCGATTCGTGCCGACTCGGCGATGGCCGAGGACATCATGGGTTCGGCCGACTACATCCGCATCGAGCTGTACACCGCCGCCGAGTCGGAAATGGTCACCAAACTCGACGACTTCTTGCGCCGTCGGTCGAAAATCGACCTCGTGGTACGCCGCAGCGACGTCGAGTCGTCGACGGGCCTGCGCGAGGTCGCCGAGATCCTGTTTGGCACCGACGCCGACCGACGACTGGCCGAGTACTTCGGCGGCGACGATGCGGTACCGATGACGCTGCGGCCGGCAGCGACGGCATGATGACCGCGTAATGGGCCTCATCGACACGATGCGCGGCTGGTTCGCCGGGCCAACACTCACGTTTGACCCGAGCTGGGACGCACTGCTCCGCCGCGAGTTCGATCACTGGTCGACGCTGACCGACGATGAGCTCGAGCGCATGCGCATGCTCGTCGCCCGTTTCGTTCACGACGTCCGCTGGGAGCCGTCCAATGGCTTCGAGCTCACCGACGAGATCCGGGTGTTGGTCGCGGCGCAAGCGTCGATGCTGCTGCTCGGCCTCGACCTCGACGAGTATCCACAGCTCACGTCGGTGATCGTCCACCCATCGACGGTGCGGTTGCGCGGTACACACGCAATGGGTGGCGGCGTGATGTCGACCGGCACGCAGACACTGGCGGGCCAGGCGCACTACAAGGGCCCGGTCATCCTGTCGTGGTCGGCGACCAAACGCGGCGCCAGACACCCCGAGGCGGGCAACAACGTGGTGTATCACGAGTTCGCCCACCAGCTCGACATGCTCGATGGGGTCACCGACGGCACCCCGCCACTCGACGACGAGGCCGCCCGCGAACGATGGGTGAAGGTGTGTACCGCCGCGTACGACACCGTGCGCGCCGAAGGGTCGCCGGTGCTGCGGCCATACGCCGGCACAAATCCGGCAGAGTTCTTTGCAGTGGCCACTGAAGTGTTCTTCAACCGACCGATCGACCTGTGCGATCACGAACCCGAGCTCTACGTCGAGCTACGCGGCTTCTATCGGCAAGACCCCGCGACGCGTCACCGTCATCGTCACGGGCATCACTCATAGCGACAACGGCTCCGCACGGGCGGCCTGACTCACGCCGCTGGTTCGTGGCGGTCGATGGCTGATCCGCTCCAGAACACGGCTCCGTCGGGGCGGGTCCAGGTGGCAACCCGATCGGGGGTCATCGTGAGTTGCCAGCCGCCTTCGTGTACTTGGTGATGATGGTGCTCACAGACGGGGATGAGGTTGTCGAGGTCGGTCGGTCCGAGGTCCCGCGTCCACCAGTTGAGGTGGTGGATCCGGCAGGCGTTGAACGGCATGTTGCAGTGGGGATGGGCGCAGGTGGCGTGCATCGCCGCCAGTGCGTGTCGTTGTTCCGCTGTCGCGGTGCGTTTGGCTCGTCCGACGTCGAGGACTCGGCCGTGACCGTCGAGGACGGTGGGGATGATGTTGGCCTCGCAGCACATCCGCCGGATCGCGCTGACGGGTAGGGGTACGCCGTCGATCGTTTCGGCGATCCCGTGTTCGTGGAGCCCGTCGACGAGCGTCTGGTAGTCGATGAGCACCTGAATCTCCGCCGGGGCTGACCCGGGTGAAGAACCCGGCTGGTTGGTGGTGCGGCCGCCGGTGATGGCGGTGACGTAGCCGTCGACTTCCAACTCGCGCCACGACCGTGTTTCCTTTGCCGGGAGCGTCGAGCGGATCGTGTTGGCCGCCCGGCTAATTGCGGCAGCGACCTTCGCTGCGCGTTCGGGGTCCAACTCGGCATGGATGTGATGCATCCCGGTGGTCTTGTCGACCCACTGGGAGATCTTCGACTGCTGACGCTGGCGGGACAGTTCGTCGTCTTCGCCGTCGTCGGCTTGGGCAGCGCGGATGTCGCGGGCCAGCTGTCGGCAGCGTTTACGGAACGCATCGACGGACAACACACTTGCGGCGGCCAACAGGCGTTCGCGGTGGGCCAGGAACTCCGGGCGGAGATTCTCGGGGAGGCTGTTGGCTGCGGCGGCGATGGCGTCGACGTAGCCGGTGGCAATCGCTCCCTCGTTGAGGGCGTCTTCGACATCGGCCGCCTGGTTGCACAACTCCTCGCGGGCGGTGGCGGTGTTGGCGTCTTTTGAGTCCATGCCGCCCGCCGATCCCAACAACGATTCGGCGGGTTCGGCCTGCCCGGTATCGGCCAACTCACGCGCTCTGCGCGTCAACCCGACTTGTACGGCATCGAGCCGCGTCTTCAAGCGTCTGACATCGCTGACTGCGGCGGCGAGCTGATCGCGATCGCAGTCATCGGGACACAGCGCGAGCACCGCCGCAAAGGCAGCGACCGCGTCATCGTCGGTCATGTCAATCTCCTTGCTCAACTGGTGAACTCGGAGGAGTCGGTGTGACCACCTTGCCAAACGCATGCGCGTCTATTGTTACAATTTGGTAACATCAGTTCGATCTTGCCTCATCACGTCAGAGCCGCGTAGTGACGCCTCGGCGCGACGACTTGCTAACGCGCACAGCGCGCACGAGTTCGGCGACGTCCCTGCTCAGAGGGGCTATCCGGCGATGTGACACCCCATCGTCACGATGGGGACCATGACGACGAACACCACCAATCACCCCGAACAGCTCGAACTGCTGCTGCCGACCTCGAACGTCAGCGCCCGCTTCCGCCTCAGTGCGGACACGCGCCGCCGCGGGCTGCGGCACATCGCCGAGATTCGTCAGCAACTGAACGCAGCCGCCGACAACGACCGTCGGGCGGCCTAGCCCGCGCCCGACCGACTCGACTCAGCCGGCGGCCGGCGACAGGTCGCGCACGCCCTGCCAGAAGTCGAGGTCCGGATCGAGCGGAAGAATCGCCAACGTGCTCGTCGTCACGCCGTTGTCGAAGTACTCCTGGATCCGGGCCCGACACTGCTCGGGGGTGCCGTGTACCACCAACTCGTCGACCACCTCGTCGGGGATCTCCGCCAGCGCCGCCTTGCGGTCGCCGGCTCCCCACGCCTCCCACATGCCCTGCAGCTGATCGCTGCGCCCCAGCCATCGGTGGAACTCGGCGTACACCGGCACGTTGAGATACGCCGCGATGGCGAACTTGGCGGCGCTGCGCACCACCTCGGTGTTGTCGCTCGGGCAGCAGAAGATGCGCGCCACGATCTCCTTGTCGTCGCCGCCGCCTGCGTCGTTCACGATTGGCGCGACCGTGGCCACGTCGGTCGGCGACAACCAGTTGATGATCGCCCCATCGGCTTCTCGGCCAGCCAACCGCAGCATCCCCTCGCGCAGCGCGGCAACCAGGATCTGTGGCGGCTGTTCGGGGCGCACACCGAGACGGAAGCCACTGACCTCGAAGGTGTCGTAGGCATGTTTGATCTTCTCGCCGGCGAGTGCGTCTCTCAAGAAGCGCACCACATCGCGCACCTTCTTGTACGGCTCCTCGAACGGGATCCCATTCCACCGCTCCACGATCACGTTGCTCGACGAGCCGATGCCGATGGCAAAGCGGCCCGGCGCGGCGTCGGCCATCGATGCCACGCTCTGGGCCATACATGCGGGCGCTCGCGTGTAGGCGGGCACGATGGCCGTACCCAATCGAAGGCGCGGCTCCCACGCCGCCGCCAACGCCAACGGCGTGAACGCATCGGCACCATCGGACTCGGCCGACCAGATGTCGGTGTAGCCCATGTCGGCCAGCTCAACCAGCTTGTCACGCTGCGCGTGTAGCGGTCCGGGAAGCGGAACGGTCATGCCAGGACGATTCGGAAGCGCCATGCGGCCGACACTACGTGGCGTGGGACATCACCACCGATCCGACCCGGCTTGGTCGGACGTGGCTAGCGCCTGTGCCGACGGACGATCACACTCTGGCTGGCAGTCGCCAGCAGCGTGCCGTCCTCGGCGAACATGTGCACCAGTCCGTGACCGAAGCCGCGTTGCACCGCGTGTACACGAATGTCCATCAGCACCCACTCAGTCGGCACGAGCCGACCGACGCGCAACGTGTTGTCGAGGCTGTTGCCGCCACCATCCACTCCGAGACTTTGGCCAATCCCCATCGGCACGAAGTCGCCAAGGATCGCCAGGGTGGTCGCATCGACACCGGTGATCACGTCAGGGATTCGCGCCCAGATGATCGACTGCCCGTCACTATGCGTGCCATCGCGTTCTTCAAGCGCGCGACCTTTCACAGCCCGCTGCTCGAGCCGCTCGTTGATCGACCCCGACCAGTCGCTGCGGTGCGGCCGCGGCGGGCAGTCCTCTGGCGCCGGTAGGTCGGCGGGCAACGACTCCCATTGACCAGCGAGATCCATCGGTCGGTCACCGAGCGCAGCGTTCACCGTGAGGATCTCTCGGTCGGCAACGTGACACACCGCGCGCGCCTGGGAGATCTGATGGCCGGCCACGGCGACGGTCACGTCGACGTCGACGACCTCGCCCGGCTTGGCATACGACAGATACTGCGCCGTCGCCCACACACAGTGACGACCAGTGGTCCCCTCCAGCGCAGCGATCGCCGCCCCCAAACCGCAGCCGCCGAACAAGAACCCACCTGTCGTCGAGACACCTGAAGTGACTGGCAGCGTCCAGCGAAACTCGTTGTGCGTTGGCTCGAGGCCGAGGAACTGCCGGGAATCCATCGGCTCGCACGGTAGCGCTGGCCCGCAGCCCGACCCTGGTGTCCGACGTCGGAGCTCGGCCACCGATTGCCTAACGTCGGCGCATGTCCATCGACACGACGACCCACGCCGAGATCCGCCGACCAGTAGGCGACGCATGGCAAGGCGATGTGGTCGGGCTGGTCGATGCGTTCCGCGCCGGCGAGCGGTCGCCAAGCGAAGAGCTCGAAGCCTGTTATGCGGCGATTGATGCCAGCGACCTCAACGCGATGTCGTTCGAGGATCGCGACGCCGCTCGTGCGGCAGCTGCCGATGCCGACGTGTCACTTCCGTTCGGCGGAGTACCAGTTGGAGTGAAGGAACTCGACGCCGTCGATGACTGGCCGTTCAACAGCGCTTCGGTGCCGCTGCGCGACGCGGTCGCCGACCACACCTCGACGATGGTGCAGCGCATCGCTGCGGCGGGCGCCGTCCTTGCGGGACAAACCACGGCGAGCGAGTTCGGTGGCGTCAACCTCACCCGCACCAACCTGCACGGCACCACTCATAACCCATGGGGCTACGGCCACACGCCCGGCGGATCGTCCGGCGGTTCCGCCGCTGCAGTGGCCGGCGGGCTCCTACCCATCGCGACCGGCGGTGACGGCGGTGGCTCGATCCGCATCCCTGCCGGCTTCACCAACCTGGTCGGCCTGAAGGGCACGTTCGGACGGATCCCCCGCGGCCCGCAGGCGACCTACGGCAACCTCACCGTGGCGATCGGCTGCATGGCCCGCTCGGTGCGCGACACCGCCCGGTGGTTCGACGTCGCCAACGGGCACGACGCCACCGATCCGCTGAGCCTGCCGCGCGTCGAGGGGTGGGAGCGTGGCCTCGGCACGCACCTCGATGCGCTGCGCGGCATGAAGGTAGCGCTCGCCCCGGATTGGGGGAACGCCATCGTGTCGCCGGTGATGTGGGAACTCCTCCAGGCAGCGGCCGCCGATCTGATCGGCGACTGCGGACTCACGTTGGTCGACGACGTCGACACCGCGCTGCCACGGATGGGCGCGGCATGGTCGATCTCGGGAACGATTGCCATCGAGGCCAAGCTCGGCGACAAATGGCCGGAGTGCGCCGACGACCTCACCCCTGAGATGCGCTTCGGGTTGGAATCGACCGTCGGCAAGTACGACTCCGAAGCACGCGCCAAGATCGAGCGCCGCCGCATGGAGCTGAACGAAGCGATGGCCCGAATCTTCGACCCGGTCGACGGCGTCGACTTCGTGATCACGGCGAGCAACCCCGACATCGCGTTCAACGCCGACGGACCCCTGCCGTCGGTGTTCGGTGGCGTCGAGGGCGGCGCCGGCAACAACGGCAAGCTGACCTTCCCCGCCAATTTGCATGGCAACCCGGCGATCTCGATCCCGACGGGGTTCATCGACGGCTTGCCAATCGGCCTCCAAGTGGTGGGTCGGCACTTCTCCGAGGAACTCCTGCTCGACCTCGCGCTCACCGTCGAGCGCAACCGCCCCTGGCCCCTTACAACGGGGTCGGGCGCCCTGGCGGGCTGACGCCGAACCTGAGCTACAGATCGGCGCGCCAGTAGGCCGTCAACGCGACGTGCGACGAGGGGATCTCGAACTCTCGCCGGAGCGTTCGGCGCAGCGTCCCGATCATCGAGAACTCGCCGGCACCCCAGTACAACGTGTCGTCATCAACGACGAGCCGCGCGCGCACGGCCGCAGCGCGGCGGTCACTGTCGACCGGCTCGTGCAGCCACGTCACGTCGCAGGACGTCAGCGCGAAGTCGACCTCATCACTAGCGCCGCTCACCACGCCGATGATCTCGGCGGGCACGTCGAGATGGTCTGCGACCGCTGCGGCAGCTCCGAGCGCAGTCTCGTCGGCGATGAGGACGGCACGCGCCGCGTCGGATCGATGCTCGAAGCGCCCACGCGGGCCCATCACGCTCACGGGATCCCCGGGCACACACCGTTGCGCCCAGGTCGATACGCTCACCGGATCGTCGCCGTGGAGGGCAACCCATAGGTCGAGTACGCCGGCATCGTCGATGCTGCGAATCGTGTAGGTCCGGGCCCGCGGCGCCTCCTCCATCGGCATGTCGCGCCACTGCTCGAACGTCATGTCTGGCGGGATATCTCGTCCGTCCGACCCAGTGAACACCGACACCGATTGATCCCACCCGAGCGACGCGAAGCGGGGGAACGGTCCAATACGCACGGAGTACACGCTGTCGGACAACCGGTGCGTGTCGACGACGGTCCCCTGGTACAGCTGCTGGGATCGCACCGACGACATCACTTGCTCGAGCTCGGTGAGCGGCGCATCGGGGAACTGATCTCTGGCCACTTCGGCGAGGGACACGGCCGTGCCGACGAGATCCTCGAGACCAACGATCGGTTCATCGAACTCGACGGTTGCCGACTGGGTGCCGATGCCGATCACCATGTGGTTGGGGGAGAGTCGTGATACGACCACCTCGCCATCGACGATCCCCAGCGTCGGTCGAGCGATGAACGCAAGCGTCGACGCGTACTGGTCGAACAGTCCCGGCAGCGTCGCTGCCAACTCGTCGCTCGTCGCCGTGTTGAACCCATCGATCTGCATGGGGTGGGGGTCTCCTTGCGTTATCGGAGCGGTCGCTCGAGAGTGATGGTAAGCGCGCCCAGCGACGAGTGTGCAGCCCACCAGACGAGGCGGTGAACAACCAGCTCGTACGTACCGCTGCGCCCCGACGCCAAGTGGTGAGCACGCTGCCGGGTACGTTCGGGCCCATGAAGGTTGCGCTGACCGTCAACGACTTCCTCCGCCGCGCCGAGCTCGTGTACCCGGACCGTACGGCGATCATCGACGAGCCCGACCAGCCAGCTGCGTCGTGGGGTTCGATCGACTACCGCGAGATGGCCAAGCGAGCGAAGGCGATCGCCGCCGGCCTCGATGAACTCGGCATCGCCAGGGGCGAACGGGTGGCGATGGTCAGCCACAACTCCGCCCGCCTGCTCACTGCACTGTTCGGTGTGTCGGGTTCTGGTCGTGTGCTGGTCCCCATCAACTTCCGGCTGGTCGCCGAAGAGGTGCGCTACATCGTCGAACACTCCGGCGCACGGATCCTCCTCGTCGACCCCGAATTGGCCGACGCGATGACCAACGTCGACTGCGAGCGCAAGCTGATCATCGGCAACGAAACCGACGTGGAGCTGTTGCGCTACGACGTCGAGCCCGAGCCCTGGGAGCCCGACGAGGATGCCACGGCGACCATCAACTACACCTCGGGAACGACCGCCCGGCCGAAGGGCGTGCAGCTGACCCATCGCAATGTGTGGCTCAACGCCACCGTGTTCGGCTGGCACATGGGCGTCAACGACCGCGACGTGTACCTGCACACGCTTCCCCAGTTCCACTGCAACGGGTGGGGGATGCTCTATGCGGTCACCGGCATGGGCGCGACGCACGTGATCCAACGCAAGGTCGACGGCGTCGAGATCCTCAACCGGGTCGAACAACACGGCGTGACGTTGATGTGCGGCGCACCCGCCGTGCTCAACGCCATTCTCGATGCCGCCGCCGACTGGGACGGGCCGATTCCCGGTCGGGGCCGCGTGCGTATCGTGGTCGCCGGAGCACCGCCACCGACGCGCACGATCGAGCGCTGCGAGAGCGAGCTCGGCTGGGAGTTCGTGCAGATCTACGGCCTCACCGAGACCACGCCGGTGATCACGATGAACCGCAACCGTGGCGAATACGACGACCTGTCCCCCGCCGATCGCGCCGCCAAGCTGAGCCGGGCCGGCGCGCCAGTGGTCGGCTGCACGATGGATGTCAGCACCGACGGCGAGATCCTCGCCCGCGGCAACATGATCATGGCCGGCTACTGGGAGCAACCTGACGCCACCGCTGCTGCGATCTACGACGACTTCTTCCACACCGGCGACGGCGGCACGATCGACGACGACCACTACGTGGTGATCTCCGACCGCAAGAAGGACGTGATCATCTCCGGCGGCGAAAACGTGTCGTCGATCGAGGTGGAGGACGCGTTGTTCCAGCACCCCGACGTGACCGAAGTCGCCGTGATCGGCATCCCGGACGAGAAGTGGGGCGAACTCGTCACCGCACTGGTGGTGACCACCACCGGCAGCACACTGTCGGAGGCCGACCTGATCGCCTTCGCCAAGGAACGGCTCGCTGGCTACAAGTGCCCCAAACGCGTCGAGTTCCGCGATGAGCTAGCCCGCACCGCGACCGGCAAGCTGCAGAAGTTCAAGCTCCGCGAACCCTTCTGGGCCGGCCGCGAGAAGGCGATCAACTAACGCCCTCCCCGAAAAACCGGGGATTTCCGGCGCCAGGCGCCTGATTTCGCGCACAGAACGGTTGCGGGCGGCCGATTCTTCGCCGGCCCGACGACTCACCCCGGGCCAACCGCAACTACTGTCGCCGCCCATGCCAGGGCGGACACGACGGAATCGTCGCGCACTCACCACCACCGCAGTCGCGGGTGCACTCGTCGCTACCGCAGCGCTCCTCGCCGGCAGCGCGCCGGCAGCCACCGCTGACGGGTCAACTGCTGTCGCGCCGGCGGTGGCGGCCGGCGGAGACCACACGTGTGCGCTCACGGCGGCGGGCGCAGTGACCTGTTGGGGCGACGACGCGTTCGGACAGCTCGGCAACGGTGATCCGAGGAGCGACGCGTTCGCTCCCACCGCCCCGATCGCGTTGCCACAGGTCAACGGCGCCCCGACCACGGCCACCGCGATCGCCGCCGGCCAGAACCACACATGCGCAGTCTTGAACACCGGCGACGTTGCCTGCTGGGGGCAGAACGACGTGGGACAGCTGGGCCTCGGCGCTGCTGGGGGCGACTTCGAGACCTCACCCGCCGGACCGGTGCAGCTCCCATCGGTCGGCGGCAACCCGACCACCGCCACCGCCATTTCAGCTGGATCCAGCCATACCTGTGCCGTGCTCAATACCGGCGACGTCACGTGCTGGGGATCGGACTCGAGTGGACAGTTGGGCAACGGCGGCGCGAACGAGAACGACCCCTCACCGTCGGCCCCGCTGCTGCTTCCCGGCGATCGCACGGCCAACGAGGTCAGCGCCGGCCGTGACCACACGTGCGCAGTCCTCGATAACGGGGCTGTCACCTGCTGGGGCTCAGACGCCGACGGTCAACTCGGCAACGGACCGGGTAGCGCCAACGTGACCGCTCCATCGGGAACAATCAGCCTCCCCAACGGCGCAACCGCAGCAGCCGTCTCCAGCGGCAACGCCCACACCTGCGCACGACTCAGTGGCGGCGCGTTGACCTGCTGGGGTGCGGACTTCTTCGGACAACTCGGCAACGGCCTAGCGGGATCCGAAGAAGCGCCCAACGGCACCATCGATCTCGGCACCAACACCACAGCGCTCGACGTCGCGGCGTCCGCCGGCCACACCTGCGCCGTCCTCAACACCGGCGCGGCGACCTGCTGGGGCAACGACGCATTCGGCCAGCTCGGCAACGGCCCAAGCGCGGACAACGTCGTGGCGCCGAGCGGAGCCGTCGCCCTTCCCGGTGGGGCGTCAGCGATCGCAATGTCCCTCGGGTTGCGGCACAGCTGCGCATTGCTCGCAGGCGGCGACATCACGTGCTGGGGCGCCGACGGATCAGGGCAGCTCGGAATCGACGGCGACGGCAGCAACGTCGACACCCCACTCGAGGTCGTCGACATCCCGGTCACACCGCACAACCCACCGCCGGGCGGAATGGATGATGTGGGGGTCGTGACGGTCGCGCCTGGTCGTTTGGTCGAGACCCGGCTGGGGTTGTCGACCGTCGATGGCGAGCAGAACGGCATCGGTCCGCGTGCTGCCCGTCAGGTGACCACGGTCAACGTGTGGGACCGCGCCGGTGTCCCCTCGGGAGCGACGGCGGCGTTGGTCAACATCGGCGCGGTAAACCCCGCGCTGCAGGGATTCATCACCGCATATCCGTGTGATGCCGATCAACCCGAAGCCTCCACGCTGAACTACGCCACCGGGCAAACGATTTCCAACGGTGCGGTCATCGCCCTCTCCGCCACCGGCACCCTCTGCGTCTACACGCATCGGGCGATGGACCTGATCGTCGACGTCACCGGCTACACACCCGCCGACACCGTCGTCGAGACCAACACCCCCGCCCGACTCCTCGAAACCCGCACCGGACGAGACACCATCGACGGACAATCAGAAGGCATCGGCCAACGCGCCGCCCGCCAAGTCACCGAGGTGCAGGTCACCGGCCGCGCCGGCATCGACGCGACCGCCACTGCGGCGATCTTGAACATCGCCGCCATCAGCCCCCTACTACAGGGGTTCATCACCGTCTTCCCGTGCGACGCTGCGGAACGTCCCGAAGCATCCACCCTCAACTACGCCGCCGGGCAAACGATCGCCAACGGCGGCATCTTCGCCCTCTCCGCCACAGGAACGATCTGCATCTACACGCACCGGGCGATGGACCTGATCGTCGACGTCACCGGCTCACTCCCCGACACCGACGCCGTCAACCCGATCATCCCCGCGAGGTTCCTCGAAACCCGCCAAGGCTCCCCCACCTTCGACGGACAATCCCAAGGCATCGGACTGCGCGCCGCCCGCCAAGTCACCACCCTGCAAGTCGCTGGCCGTGGCGACATCCCCGACGATGCGACCAGCGCGATCTTGAACATCGCCACCATCAACCCCGCACTCCAGGGCTTCATCACCGTCTACCCCTGCGACGTCGATCGGCCCGAGGCGTCCACGCTCAACTACCAAGCCGGCCAAACCATCGCCAACAACGCCGTCATCGCCCTCTCCGCATCCGGCACCATCTGCGTCTACACCCACCGCCAAATGGACCTCATCGTCGACATCACCGGCTGGACGTAACCCGACCCCAAAATTCTGTCGAATCGCCGCGCCACGCGCCGGATTTCGACAGGAGAACGGAGACGCGCCGACGCGTCAGACCGGCTGGAGCAGCGAGTTCCAATACGCGTCTTGGAACTCGAGCTTCATTGCCGGGTCGGCAACGGTTCCGAGCGTCCCGTGGTGGTGATCGTTGTCCTGCTCACTCCCCCAGGTACGCAACGACGCCTCGATGAAGCAGTTGGTCGACCCGTCGAAGGACGCATCGGGCTCGCGAGCGCGGAGAAGCGCAACGACGTTCTCCACCAGCACCTCGGCCTCATACGCCGTCACCGACCCGCCCCGCACGTGATCGAGGTCGGCCGCATCACCAATGCAGAAGACGTTCGGTTGGATCTTCGACTGCAGGGTTCGGTGATCAGTGGGAACGTAGCCAAACGCGTCGCCCAACGCCGGCGAGCGGCCGATGTACTCCTCGCCGCCGTGCACGGGGACAACAACGGCGAGGTCGAATTGGATCTCCTGGCCCTCATAGCTGATGAGCCGCCGGCGCTCGCCGTCGACCTCGCGAGTGTGAAACGCCGTGACCGATTCGACGCGCGCATCGGCGAGCGCCTCCTCGAGCGGCGGCGGCCCGAGCGGCTGATCGCCCATCGTCAACGGCGTGGCGTACGTCAGCCGAATCTGATCACGAACACCGCGCTCCTCGAACCAACGATGGGCCAGGATGGCAAACTCGATCGGCGCCACCGGTGACTTCACCGGCAGGTCGAGCAGGTTGATCACCAAGCGCCCGCGATCGAAGTGCTCAAGCCGCTTGGCCAACGCGGTCGCGCCGGGCAGGTCGAAGAAGGTGAACACGTCGCGCATCCACCCTGAGCCGGTGAGGCCGGTGGTGTACTCCGGATGCAACGTCGAGCCCGACGCGATGACCAATGCGTCGTAGTCGAGCATCCCACCGTCGGTGAGCGTGACCGTGTTGGTCTGCACATCAACGCGCTCGATCGGCCGCTGGTGGTAGTACACGCCATCGACCAGATGATCACTGCGCGACCGCACGACGTCGTCGGCCGCGGCCATTCCGAAGGGAACGAACAACAGGCCGGGTTGGTAGAGGTGGGCGTCGTTCTGATCGATCACATCGATGCGCACGCGCTCGGGGTTCATGCGGTGGCGCAATCGATTGGCCACCAACGTTCCCCCGGTGCCGGCACCGAGAATCACCACTCGTTGCTTACTCGCCCCAGCCATGGCTACCTCCGATCACCCCACGGGCGACCGGACGCAGTCGCCTGCACCTCGAACCTACGCCTACGGCCGCACACGAGCTATGGCCTTTCGTCACTTCGTGCTACACGGTCTCGGGCTGGTCGCGCCCGACCGCATCGCCCGATCGAAGGGCCGACCACTACCGTCGCTGCCGCCAAGCGAATGGAGGCCGTGATGATCAAAGTCAGCGTGATGTATCCCAAGGGTGACGACACGACATTCGACATCGAGTACTACAAGACGACCCACATGGACATCGTCGAGCGGACGATGAAGCCGGCGAAGATCGAGGTGGACAGCGGCAACGACGGACCCTACGTGGCGATCGGCCACCTGTACTTCGACTCACCCGAAGCGCTTGCCGAGGGCATGGGCGGCGGCAACGAGGCCATGGCCGACATCGCCAACTTCACCAACGCCGCGCCGGCAATGCAGGTCTCCGAGGTGTTCGAGCGCTGAGCGCTCGCTTCGACTACTCGAGCGTGGCGTAGCTCGTCGACCGGTCGGCGGTGCGTTCGCCGACCACCGACGCAGTGCACTCGGCGAGATCGGTGAGATAGTCGTCGATCACGCCGGTGTTCGTGTTGGAGATCGTGGAGTGCAGGCTGTCGGGCGGCGTTTGCCGGTCGTGGAACCAGCCGCGTTCGAGCAGGGCATCGCCGAGGGCGAACATGTCGATCTCGGGCTGGAACGCCGGGTCGGCCGCCAATGCAACGAGGTGGAAGTGCCCGTCGCCGAGCACCTGGATGCCGTCGATGTCGGCCACTCCCGCACGGAAGCGGTCCGCGTTCTCCAGTGTCTGCCGGGTGAGGTCGACATACCCGTCGACGCCGAGGTGGGCGATCACCGCCCACGCACACGCCATCGGCAACCCCGAACGCGTGCCCTGCATGTTCGGCGAGGCGTAGAACCCGCCGAGCCATCCGTCGAACACGAACGTCTGGTACTTGCGCGACTGCTTGGTGCGATGCAGCACCACCGACACACCCTTCGGCGCATATCCCAGCTTGTGAATGTCGGCCGAGATCGTCGTCACGCCCGGCACACGGAAGTCCCACGGCTGCACGTCGCGGCCGAGCATCTCGGCGAACGGCAGGACGAAACCGCCCATGCACGCATCGACATGACAGTTCGCCCCGACTGATTGAGCCAGGGCAGCGATCGCCGGGATGTCGTCCTGCACGCCTTGGGGGTACTGCGGCGCTGAACCGACGACCACTGCGGTGTTCGGGCCGACGAGCTCGGCCATCGCGTCAACGTCGGCGGTCCAGTCGGAACGCACCGGGGCTTTGCGCACTGTGAGCCCGAAGTTGTGCGCCGCTTTGTGGAAGGCGGCGTGCGCCGACTCGGCGAGCACGATCTCTGGCTCGGCGATGCCGCGCTCGGCTACAGCACGCTCGCGGGCGGCGAGCACCGAACACACAATCGACTCGGTACCGCCGCTGGTCAGGAATCCGGCGGCTGGACCTTGTTCGAGGTCGCTGCCGTGCAGGAGGTCGGCGGTCCAGTTGACCACCTCACGCTGAATCGCACCGAGCGAAGGGAACGCTTGCGTGTTGAGCGCGTTCTCGTGGAGGTACAAACGCGCCGCCTGATCGGCCACCGCGTGGACGCCCGGGCCGCCGTTGTAGACCATGCCGAAGGTCTTTCCGTCGGCCCAACGCACGTCGTTGGCCCGCTTGTCGGTCAGCTCGGCGATCACATCGTCGACATCACGCCCGGTCTTGCCCAGTCCTGCCATCGGCGCAGTCTCCCACGCGCCTCGGTCGCTTCCCGATCCCTGCCATGTTGAGCGCCCGCCCGAGCCACCGGTGAGCAGACCGCGGCATCGACGGGTTTCGCTCACCGCACGACGATCGCGGCGCCGTAGGGTGCCCAGCGTGCAGCTCTCCCAACTCCGTGTGTTCACCGAACCCCAACAGGGCGCGTCGTACGACGACCTGCTTGCCGTCGCCCGCCGCGCCGAGTCGCTCGGGTTCGACGCCTTCTTTCGTTCCGACCACTGGCTGAAGATGGGCGATGCCGACGGCCTTCCGGGGCCGACCGATGCGTGGGTCACCCTCGCCGGGCTTGCTCGCGATACCGAGCGCATCAGACTCGGCACGCTGGTGACCTCGGCGACGTTCCGCTATCCGGGACCGCTCGCCATCTCCGTCGCGCAGGTCGACCAGATGTCGGGCGGCCGAGCCGAGCTCGGGATC
This sequence comes from Actinomycetota bacterium, assembly GCA_039194665.1. Classification (GTDB taxonomy): domain Bacteria; phylum Actinomycetota; class Acidimicrobiia; order Acidimicrobiales; family Ilumatobacteraceae; genus JABSQH01. Next base: position 6,282 of record JBCCVW010000021.1, on the reverse strand, counting down.
GGCGCAGGGTGGTACGAACAGGAACACACGGCCTACGGAGTCCCGTTCCCACCGCTCGGAGAGCGCTTCGACCGACTCGAAGAGCAACTGGCGATCATCACGGGGCTGTGGTCGACGCCTGTCGGTGACACGTTCTCGTTCGATGGCACGCATTATCCCGTCGCCGACTCGCCCGCCCTACCGAAACCAGCACAGGAACACGTGCCCGTGATCATCGGCGGCGGTGGACCAAAACGCACGCCAGCCCTGGCGGCGCGGTTCGCTTCGGAGTTCAACACGCCCTTCGTGCCTCGGGAGTTCTTCTCTGCGCAGTCCGACCGAGTGCGTGCCGCGTGCGACGCGATCGATCGCGATCCAACCGAGATCACCTTCTCCGCGGCACTCGTGCTGTGTTGCGGCGCCGACGAGGAGGAGGTCCGCCGGCGTGCAGAAGCCATCGGGCGCGAGCCCGACGAGTTGCGCACCAACGGTGCAGCCGGCACCCCAGCGGAGGTAGCCGACACTCTCGCCGCCTGGACCGAGGCGGGAGCCGAGCGGATCTATCTCCAGGTGCTCGATCTGGCGGACCTCGACCACCTCGACCTCGTCGCCGCCGAGGTCGCCACCCCCTGAAGGTCGGACGACGCTCAACGGTGAGCGAAACCACCGGATGTGCGGGCTTGGCTCACCGCTGACCGAGGTGAGCGTGCCTATGGTGCGGGCATGAGCGGCGCACACCGGGGAACGAGTACGGATCCAGCAGCGCCAACGGTGGTGTACCCGGCACGCACTGTCGTCACTGGCAATCCATCGAACCCGCGGGCGGAGGCGGTCGCGGTGCGCGACGGGCGGGTGCTCGCTGCGGGCACCCTCGACGAGTGCCAGGCCTGGGGGCCCCACGAGGTCGACGATCGGTTCGCCGACCTCGTGCTCACGCCGGGGATGATCGAAGCTCACGGGCACACACTCGAGGGCGCCTTCGCCTCACTGCCCTACGTCGGGTGGTTCGAGCGGCACCGTGTGGACGGCGGCACGGCTCCCGGAATCCGAAGCTACAACGCGTTGCTCGACCGGCTACGTGAGCTCGACGACGCCGAGCCGGGGGCGACCGAGCCACTCGTGGTCGGCGGATTCGACCCCATCTACTTCGAGGGCGAAGAGCGGTTGACGTGCCATCACCTCGACGAGGTGTCGACGACGCGGCCGATCTTCGTGTTCCACGCCAACGCCCACCTCGCCACTGTGAACACGGCGATGCTCGACCGCTACGAGATCACCCGCGACAGCACCACACCCGGTGTCGCCCGCGACGCCAATGGCGAGCCCAACGGCGAGCTGCAAGAGCAGCCAGCCATGATGCTCGCTCGATCGGGGCTCGGAGTGATCGCCCAGAAGATGACCGATCCCCAGTCGCTGCGCGACCTCGGTCAGATCTGCGCCAACCAAGGCATCACGATGCTGTGCGATCTGTTGAGCCCAGGCCTGACCCGCCCCGACGAGCCAGCGAAGTGGCACGACGTCGTCGACGACCCGGCGTTCCCCGCCCGCCTACTCCAGCGCCACGTCGCTGCGATGGCTCCTGGCGAGTTCGACTGGGAGGAATCGGCAGAGCTACTGATTCGCCTCCGCCGTGACGACACCGAGAAGCTGCGCACTGCCGGGATCAAAGTGGTGCTCGACGGTTCGATCCAGGGGTTCACGGCCAAGATGGACTGGCCGGGCTATTACACCGGCACCGATCATGGGCTGTGGGTCGTCGCTCCCGACCAGCTGTACGACATCACCGCTCCGTTCCATCGGCGCGGGATCAACATCCACGTGCACTGCAACGGCGATCTCACGATCGATCTGTGGATCGACACGGTGGAGCGGCTACTGCTGGAGCATCCGTGGCTCGATCATCGGCACACGGTGCAGCACAGCCAGCTGACGACCGCCGCACAGTTCCGGCGGATGGCCAAGCTCGGGATGTGCGCCAACATCTTCTCCAACCACATCTGGTACTGGGGCGACCAGCACCACGACCTCACCGTGGGCCCAGAGCGAGCCCGCCGGCTCGAGCCGGCCGCCACCGCCGAGCGTGAAGGCGTGTCGTTCTCGCTGCACTCCGATGCCAACGTCACCCCGCTCGGGCACCTCCACGTGATGTGGTGTGCCGTCAACCGAGTCACGCCTTCAGGTCGCGTGCTCGGCGAGTACGAGCGCATCTCACCGGAGCGCGCCCTGCGGGCCGTCACCCTCGATGCCGCGTACCAGCTGCACCTCGACCGCGAGTTCGGCACGATCGAGTGCGGGAAGGCCGCCGACTTCACCATCCTTGGTGACGACCCGTTGACGGTCGACCCGATGACGATCCGCGACATCCCGGTGTGGGGAACGGTCGTTGGGGGCACACCGTTCGCCGGCCGCTGAGGCCGATCAGCGTTGGCGGCGCGGAGAACTCCTGGAGTTGCGCCCAGCGAGTCGACTCACCACGGCCGGATCGAGATCGACACGATCGTCGAGTCGCCGATCACGGCGTCGCTCGGGCTCACTTCCGTGCGGCGGCCAACGCGCTGCACCTCGACCACAGAACCGTCGTCGAGGCGCACGATTCCCTTGGCCCGCACCACCTCAGATCGGAACCCGCGGAGGAGTTCATCGAGCGCCGCCCGCGAGATCGGTTCGGCCGACCGCCATGTGGCGGTCGTGTACTGGTCTCCATGCTCACGAGGCGACGAGTCCCGGGTGTCGCGGGGATCATCGATCACGAGGGCATCACCCAGCGACACGTCGCCGCGCACCGCGGTGGTGACCGGGGCGTCACTCACCGACGCAACGACATCGCGCGCCGCCCCAAGTTCGTCGGCGTCGACCAGGTCGGCATGGGTCAGCACCACGAGATCGGCGCCCGACAGCTGCCGACGGACCTCGCCGGACACGAAACGATCGTGCACGAGATCGCCGATCGACTGTGCCGAGGCGAGCACCACCACTCCTCCAGGGCGGAACGGCGGCACCGTGCCCCAGTGCCCAACCACCGACGGGTCGGCCACCCCGCTCGCTTCGATCAGCACCTGATCGATCGCCATCGTGGCGATCCGTTCGAGAGCGATGGCCAGCCCGTCCGCCACGGTGCAACACACACACCCGTTCGGCAGGTTGACGACACCGTCGTGCACGGTGTCGAGCAGCGTGCCGTCGATGCCCACTTCGCCGAAGTCGTTGACGATCACGCCGAACCGCCGCTCGTGGGCGTCGGTGAGCACCCGGTTGAGCAGCGTCGTCTTGCCAGCGCCGAGGTACCCGCCGATCACCGTCAGCGGGATCCTCGACGACGCGCTCATCAGGCGAATACGAAACCGCCGGCCGCAAAGGCCCGGTCGACCATCGCCCGCAGGTTGGAGGACTCGCTCGGTGTCGATCCGGCGACGAGCACCGCCCAGGTCACACCGTCGTTGCGATTGAGCACCATCGCGTGCGTGCTCTCCAATGTGCCGGTGTGCCCGTGTACCCCGCCGCCGTACAACAGCAGACCCATGCCGTACCCGCGATCGCCGCCACCGGTGCCGCTGGCGCGCATCATGGCCACCGAGGGCGCCGTGAGGGGTTTCCACCCGGGCGTGGACAGATCGAGGCTGTCGAGGATCGTCACGATGTCACCGGCAGTGGCCACCCATGCGCCGGCACCGCCGAGCGCCTCCATGTAGTTGCGCCCCTCGGTGGTGTAGTGCTCGATCTCACCCGGCCCTGGGTCGTAGGTCGGTGCGATGCGCATCCCCGAGATGCCGAGCGGCGTGAGCAGCCGCTCGTAGACGATCTCTTCATAGCGCTGTCCCGTGAGCTGCTCGAGGAGCATCCCGAGCACGCAGTAGTTCATGTTGCTGTAGTCGTAGCCGTTGCCGCCGATCGGGCCGGTGAGCCCGGCTGCTGCGGCCTGGGGGCACGCCCACACACGGTTGGAGAAGAACACCGACTGCGACTGCGGAAAGCCCGACGTGTGGGTGAGTAGCTGACGAACGGTGATCGCCGATGCCCGCTCTGACGGGTTCGCGATGCCGACGTACTCGGCGATGCGTGCGCCGACCGGCTCATCGAGTCCGATGAGACCATCCTCAACGAATTGCATCACGGTGATGGCGGTAATCGTCTTGCTGATGCTGGCGACGCGGAACCGATCGTCGACGTCGGCGGGTTCGAGCGTTTCGGGTGTTTGCCGGCCAAAGGCCTCCTCGTGGACGAGTTCGCCGTTGATCGCCACAGCGACCGACAGCGCCTGCGAGCCGCCGCCAAGAATCTCGTCGCGCAACGATGCGTCAAATGCCGCCCATCCCGTCAGCACCGGCACCGTTGAGGTTGGCACGACCGGGCGAGCGGCAGCGCCGTCGTCGGCGAGCTGGCCGCTCTCGGTGCCGCCGGACCCGGCCGCACCGTCGGCAACGAGCACCGGCGATGCGGGTTGATCGGCGGCGGGCAGCTCGACCTCGGCGGCGACCGAATCGGCACTATCCGCGTCTTGACCGCCACGATCGACCAAGCTGCAAGCGCTCAACGCGAGCGCGCCAACGATCGCGAGCGCCAACCCGGCAACCGGGGGCAAGGCGCGCGCGGCTGCAGGCATCCCCACATTCTGACCGCAGATCGCGCGAACCCCACCATCGATCGTGACGGACCCGCGGAAGCCGTGGACGATCAGTGCTCGACTCGTTACGGCGCGCGGCCGTGGGCCAGTCGCCTACCGCTCGTGATCATCGCCGTTTCTTGCTGTTCGACCAGCGGGACGGCACTGCTGCTCGACACCACATGGCGACGGGTGATCACGACCATCCAGACGCGCTGAACGAACCGGTACTGGTCGGTGACCACCACGGCGTGTGGTACGTCGAGGGCCCGCGTGAGGACGCGCTGGCCTCGTGGAACAACGAGCAGTCGTTCTGGCACACCGAGCCGTCGCTGTTGACGTTGCTCGAACGGGCTGACCATCGGGTCGTGCTCTCGGCCTCGCCGTGGGTCTCGCCGTACCGCCGCTTCTCGCTTGCGTTGCCGTAACAGGCCGACTCAACCGGGTCGAGGCAGCTGTTGCTGCAGTGTGAGCACCGGCGAGAACAGGTCGCCGAGCTCGTCGACACGCGCCAGCACGTCCGGCGCCGCAAACACCAACTCGAGCTCTCCCGCAGCGGCGCCCGCGACCTCATCCCAATCCACCGGGGTCGACACGGTCGGCGCTGGACGGGCGCGCAACGAGTACGGCGCGATCGTCGTCTTGTGATGTGCGTTCTGGCTCCAGTCGACGAACACCTTGCCGGGGCGTTCCGCCTTCGCCATCACCGTGGTCGTGGTTCCCGGCCGACGACGGTCGAGCAGCTGGCCGACCGCCAGAGCAAAGTCGGCCGCCGCATCGTGCGTCGGCGCGGTCGCCGGGTCGTCGTCGTTCAATGGCACGTACAGCTGCAGCCCTTTCGAGCCCGATGTCTTGCACCAGCCTTCGAGGTCGACTGCGGCAAGCACCTCGCGAATCTCCATCGCGACCTGGCAGCACTCGACGATCGAGGTGCGCGGTCCCGGATCGAGATCGAACACCAGCGTGCGCGGATGGTCGAGGTCGGCGGCCAGCGCCATCGGGGCGTGGAGCTCGATCGCCGCCAGATTCGCCGCCCACACCATTGCAGCAGGTTCCTCGATGCGGCAGTACTCGATGCCACCGCGTCGATCGCCAGGGCCGAGCGCTACCGGAACCCACTCCGGGCGGTGCGTCGGGCAACGCTTCTCGAAGAAGCCTTGTCGATCGGTGCCGTCCGGGAACCGGCGGAACGTCAAACACCGTCCGGCGAGGTGGGGAATCGCCCACGGCGCAATCCGCGCGTGGTAGTCGACGACCTCGGCCTTGGTGAACCCAGAGGGGTAGAGGACCTTGTCGAGATTGGTCAGCCGAACGGTGCGGCCGTCGATCTCGACCTCGATCGGAGCGGCCACGACAACAACGTGAACGGACGTCAGGCGCTCTTGGCAGCCTGGCGCTTGGCCGCCTTCTTTGCGGCGATCTTCTTGGTGGCCGTCTTCTTGGCGGCCGCCTTCTTCTTGGCGCCCTTCTTGGCGGCTGCCTTCCCCGTCGACTTCTGGGCCGGGTGCCGCGAGCGGGCCGCTTTGGCGGCTTCGACCGACGCTTCGAGCGCAGCCATGATGTCGACCACCTTCGGCTTCTCGGCGGCAACCTCGGGCGTGGTGAGCTCCTCGCCTTCGGCTTTGGCTCGGATCAGCGCCATCACCTGCTCGCGGTACGCGTCGTGATACTTGCCCGGCTCGAAGGCGGCGACGAGCGAGTCG
>JBCCVW010000020.1:0-35797 GCA_039194665.1 Actinomycetota bacterium | reverse complement strand
TCACGCTGGAAGACGAGAGCGAGGCGGCGACGTGATCAGCATCGGCATCGGCACGGACATCAGCACGATATGACGGCGATGCGCGAGCGGTTGAGGCCGCTGCGCGCGCCGCGGCCCGTGCTGAGCCGCGAGCGCGAGGAGTCGCTGACCGAGCGGCAGCGGGAGATCCTCGACGAGCTCGGGCGTATCTTCGACAAGGGCTTCCTCGATGTCACGATGGCCGAACTCGCGGCGCAGCTGAACTGTTCGTTGCGCACGCTCTACGGGCTCGCCGGTAGTCGCGACGAGCTCGTGACGATGGTGGTCGACCGCAACATTCGACGAGTGGGGCGAGCGGCGATGCGGGCGATCACCGACGACATGACCGCGCTCGAGGCGATTCGTGCCTACCTGTCGGCGGCGACGGTGGCCGTGCAGTGCACGACCGAGGAGTTCGCCCGCGACATCGAAGCGCTGGATACGAGCAACCGACTCAACGCGCTGCACTCCGAGTACATCATCCAGGTGACGCGCACGTTGCTCGACATCGCGGTCGAGCAGGACGAGATCGCCCCGGTCGACACGATGGCCGTGGCTCGGGCGATCGCCGGTGTGGGGCGCGAGTTCGCCCGCCCCGACGTGATGCCGACGCTGGAGACGAGCCCGAAGGCGGCCGCCGACATGGTCGTCGATGTGGTGCTCGCCGGGCTGCGGCGGCGCGATGTACCGACCGCGAGCTAGCGCGCTCCGCTATCGAGCCGAATCGTCGACGGTACTGCCGGCGAACTCGCGGCGCGCCCGGCGGACGTCCGGCAGATGCTGTTCAGTCCAGATTCGAATCGCTTCGAGTGGGTCCGTGATCGTCTCGCCCAATGTCGTCAGCGAGTACTCGACGCGCGGTGGCCGCATCGCTGCGAGTACTTCGCGGTGGACCATTCCGTCCTCTTCGAGACGCCGAAGTGTCTGGGTCAGCATCTTCTGTGTGATCCCAGGGACCGCCCGTCGGAGCTCGCCGAACCGATACGGCCGTTCTTCGAGGCGACCGATGACCAACACCGACCACTTCGATCCGATCAGATCGAGCACATCGCGACACGGGCAGTCGATCGAGTAGACGTCGCCACACTCGTCGCTGCTCTGGTCCTGCTGGGTGGTTTCGGCTAGGTACCTATCGCTCATCAGGGTGCCTTCTTGCGGATGGAAACTAGAAGGATCATGATCGTTTGTGCCCCGTAGCGCAACCCCCAAATCCAGTCGCTGACCCCGCTTCGACATCAGGAAGCTCCCCCGAACAGGAAACCCCCGATGAGTGCAACGATTCTGATCACCGGCTCGACCGATGGCGTCGGACTCGCAACCGCCAAGGTTCTCGCCGCGCAGCACCACAACGTGCTTCTCCATGGTCGCAGCGATCAGAAGCTGCGCGCCGCTGAGGAGGAGGTCCGCGGCATCGGCGGAACCGGCTCGGTCGAGCGGTTCCACGCCGATCTGTCCGGCTTCGACGGCGTGATCCGACTTGCCGACGCCGTCGCTGAGCGCCACGACCACCTCGATGTCTTGATCAACAACGCCGGCGTCTTTCGCGTCCCGAACCCGCGAGCGAACAACGGTCTCGACCTGCGGTTCATGGTCAACACGCTCGCGCCGTATCTGCTGACACAGCGCCTGCTGCCGCTGCTCGGTTCCACGGGCCGTGTCATCAACGTTTCGTCGGCTGCCCAGGCTCCGGTGGTGCCCGATGCCCTGACCGGCCGCGCCGCTCTCGACGATGGCACCGCATACGCCCAGAGCAAGCTGGCCATCACGATGTGGTCCAACCATCTCGCCGACGTACATGGCGTCGGCGGCCCGATGTTCGTCGCGATCAACCCCGGCTCCTTCCTCGGCACGAAGATGGTGAAGGAGGCGTACGGAACGTCGGGCCACGACATCGGCATCGGTGCGGACATCCTCGCCCGGGCAGCGACGTCGGACGAGTTCGCCGCGGCATCAGGTCGCTACTACGACAACGACGCACGCCGCTTCGCCGACCCGCACCCAGACGCACTCGACCGCCGAAAGAATGCCGCGCTCGTCGACCTCGTCGACTCGATCATCCCCCCGGTCACTCACTGACCGACCCGAGCTGAAAGCCCAACACTCATGCAGAACACCACGAGCCCCCTCGAACTCGCCCGCTCGCTCGACCCCCCTGGCCGCGATGCCACACTGCGCCGCGATGCGTCCGTTCATACGTTCTGGTCGGCCAATCGTCGGCTCCTCGCTGATGCGTGGGTCGACTGGGACGCCGCTCGCTCCACCGACCTGGTTGTCCTCGACGAGTCGCTCCTCGACTCGCGGTTGCGCGCCGCCGTGACGAACGCGTGGGTGGACCCAACCACCGAGACTGCCGTGATGGAGCTCCTCGATGAGGTTGCCCCCGACGTCTACGCGTTCCAGTTCTTCGATCCCGAACGGATCGCTGTGCTCCGCGACTACCTCGAACATGTGTGGGACGCAGGAATCCCACTGCGACCTCCATACGGCATCGTCTTGAACCGCGGCGGCGCGATGCTCGACCTCCGATCCGACGGCGCCCTCGCGGCGCCGACGTTCCAGACCTTCTATCGCATGGTGATGGACCGATACATGCGTCCAATCGCGCGCCTGCTCTTCCACGACATCGTGGGCCACGACGCGCAGACCTTCGGCTTCTCGATTCACTATCAGCCCACGACCGATACCTCGATTCGACCGCACACCGATGCGTCGTCGGTGACGCTGAACGTCAACGCGAACCTTCCGGGTGAGACGTTCACCGGCTCGACGGTCGACTTCTTCGATTCGGCGTCAGGCGAGGTGCACCCGCTGACCTTCGACATCGGCACGGCGATGATCCATCGCGGCAACGTCCCCCACACGGCGCAGCCGATCACGTCAGGCGAGCGGACCAACCTCGTGTTCTGGTTGATGGGCGACAACCCTGCGCCGCTCCAGCAGTTCGAGGCCCGAACCGTGAGTGCGCACGACCGGTGGACGGTCCCGACCGCAGCACAAACGACCTGGGCGCCGTTCTGATACGCCGACGCATGCCACGACTCCCCGGCTCTCACAACACGCGCTCGACGGCCGCTGCGAGCTGTTGGAGGTCGCGGACCTCGAACGTGCCGGTACAGAGCGCGCCGTATTGATCCATCTCCGAGTCGTGTAACGACCACTCGTAGCGTGCCTCTGGGTTGAGCCAGTAGGTCGAGCGGGCGCGGCTGGCGATCTTGCCGAGCACGTCGTCGCCAGCGGGACGATGGTTGCAGCGTCCGTCTCCGGCGATGACCACCGTGGACCTCATCGAGAGGTCGCGCTCGCCGACCTCGTCCCAGAACTGTTGAAACACCCTGCCGTAGTCGCTGTGCCCGGTATCGCCGATCACGTTGGTGTTGCGCATGATCTGCCACGGCTCGATGAGATGCCCCGAGCGCGCGAGGAGCTCGGTGACTTCGTCGACCGCATCGACGAAGACGAACGAGCGCGTGTGCCGCAGTTCCGCCGACAGTGCCGACATCAGCGTGAGCGTGAACAGCGAGAAGTCGGCCACCGATCCGCTGATATCGCACAACACGAACAGCTCTGTTCGGTCCGGCTTGCGGCGGCGCATTGCGACGTCGATCGGGACGCCGCCGCTGGAGAGCGACTTGCGGATGGTTCGACGCATGTCGAGTTGGCCGGAACGCGCGTGTTGGCGCCGTCGTGCGAGACGCGTCGCGATCCGCCGCGCGAGCGGCTGGATGACGAGGCGCATCCGCTCGAGCTCGACTCGTGATGCCCGCAAGAAGTCGACGGCATCTGGTTCGTTCTCCGGAATCTCGCTGTCGTCGACGCCGATGCGTTCGCGCACGTCGGCCTCGATCAGCCGCTTCAGTTCCTCGAGCCGGCCGCGCAGCGCGGCGTTGTCCACGTCGTCGCGATCTCGCAGTGCGAGCATCATCAGCTTCGCCAGGTCAACCGCACGGAGGACGCGCTGGACGTGGTGTTTCTCGCTCCGCACGTCGCCGTCGAATCCACCGTGCTCCTCGACGAGCGCTGCGGCGAGGTCGGGGAGATCACCGTCGTCGAGCAGATGGTCGATCACTCCGTCGTCGGTCGTATCGGCATCCTTCGACCGCGAGGGCGCAAGACGAGCGGGGAAGTGCTGCTCGAACAACGCATCGAAGTCGGCGTGCACGTCCGGGTGCTTCACCATCGTGACTCGAAGGCTCTCCCGCAGCACGGTGCGCGATCCGAGATCGACGTGTTCGAGGGCCGACACGGCGTCGATCGTCTCGGCCATCGAAACAGGTAGCCCGCGGGCAGTGAGCGCTCGGCCGAGGCGAATGACTCGCTCGACCGTTGGGTTCGTCGAGTCGACCCCCGGCAGCGACGGGTCAGCGCCTGGAGAGGGCATCGGTGACGTCGTTCGCAGCTGCAAGCAATCGAGGGACGATCGTCCGCCGCAGCTCGCGCATGTCGGTCCGAGCAGCGAGCGTGCTGACATTGATAGCGGCGACAGCGCAGCCGTGCGCATCGCGCACCGGAGCGGCAACTGAACGAACGCCGAGTTCGAGCTCCTGGTCGAGGAGCGCCCACCCGTCCGCGCGGACGCGCTCGATGTGCTCCAACAACGACGCGCCGTCGGTCACCGTGCGCGGCGTGCGCCGGTCTCGGTCGCTGCGTTCGAAGATGCTGATGATCGCGTCGTTGTCGAGCTCGGCGAGGAGTACCCGTCCCATCGAGGTTTGGTAGGCGGGAAAGCGGCTTCCCAACCCGATCGACACGTTCATGATGCGCTTTGTCGGTACACGTGCGACGTAGACGATGTCGGTGTCGTCGAGCACGCTGATGGACGACGACTCGTGCACGTCTTCGCTCAATTGCTCGATGAACGGCTGCGCGATCTGGTCGATTCCGAGGGATGCAAGGAACGAGTAGCCGAGATCGAGGATCGACGGAGTGAGCTCGAACGTCTTTCCATCGGTTCGGGCATAACCGAGGTCGACCAACGTCAGCAACAGTCGGCGACTCGTGGCGCGGGTCAACCCGGTTGCCCGGGAGACGTCGGCGAGTGTTTGTCGAGGCGTGTCGGCAGAGAACGACCGGATCACGGCGATGCCGCGCTCCAGGGACTGGACGTGCTCAGGCATCGCTTCGCTCCACGGCTCTGACCTTGGCCTGAATTGGGTCTCTTGACAAGAACTCACGGCTTTGCGATGATGTTCGGCATACGCACAAGCGTACGCATAGCGAACATTCTCGTCAATATCTCGCTAGAAGCGATGACGAGCGCGAGCTGAGAGGGGCAGCCGGTGACGAACTACACGACGGCGTTTGGGACGCTGACCGACTACGAGAAGGGACGGGTCGACATCGTCGACGACGACCCGAAGTACTACGCGTTCTCCAACGTGTTCGAGGTCGCCAACATGTCAGCGCCCTACGAGAAGGTGGCTGTCGCGAAGAACCTGGAGTACGTCATCGAGGCCATTCGCGCAGAGGGCACGAGCGAGTGGCGAGCGACCCCCCACGACGAGTTCGCCCTCGTGATGGATGGACAGGTCACCATCGAGCTGCTCGATCCCGCAGAGACGGTCGTCGACCCCGACGCGAACGGCTCCATCGCTATCGATGGAGATCCGTCGGGCACCCCGATGGGTTCGATCGTCGCCGGTCGCGGCCACATGGCGTTGTTGCCAGCGGGAAAGGCGTACCGGTTCGCCGCCTCGTCGCCGTCGGTCGTCTTGCTGCAGACCATCGAAGGCGCCGACACCGTCTTCAAGTGGGGCGAGATCTGCCAAACGCTGTGAACGAGATCGACCCACGACCGTCGTACACGACCAACCAAGGACTGAACCGATGACCACAACACAATCCGCCCCGAACGAGGCTGGCTACGAGACCTTCACGATCGGTGGGTTCACGTTCCGGCGCGACGAGTACTTCGCCACCATCGAATGGCCCACCGGCAACCACCAGATCGCCATCGACGAGTTCCTGCGCAGCGCACAGCGCGATGTGGCGTGGGGCTTCTTCTACGGCATCGTCAACTTCGACGACGTCTTCGGAACGATGAACCACTACGGGAACGTCGACATGTTCGCGGGTCGATTCAACGACGCGTACCGCAAAGCGGAGGTCGACTACAACGAGAACTTCGAGCACGACGAACTGCTCGCGACGTTCAAGGCGATTCTCGAGGACTGGACCAACGAGGGCTACGACCCCTTCGCCGCGCCGCTCGAGACCGGGACCGCGTTCGGCCCGAACAGTGGTGGAAACAGCGAGGCGATCAATCGAAAGCGCGTTGTCGCCGATCGCATGGTCGGGGTCCCGGGCGACGAGCCGCTACGCAGCGACGACACAGGGTTTCCCGTCAATCGTGGTTTCGCCGACGTCGCTCAGGATGAGCCGGTCATCGAGGCCCACGCCGGCTACGAGGACGAGGTCTGTGCGTTCAACCTCTTCGCCTATCTTTCGCGATCGGACGTGACGTGGAATCCCTCGATCGTGTCGGCGTGCAAGGAGAGCCTGTATTGCCCGACCACGGAAGAGTTCATCCTTCCGGTCATCCACGGCAACGATCGCGTCGAGTGGTTTGTGCAGCTGTCCGACGAGATCCAGTGGGATGTCGAAGACCGCGACTCCGGGGCCAAGCGAGCTCGAGTGATCATGAAGGCAGGCGATGTTGCCGCCATGCCGGCCGACATTCGTCACCAGGGGTACTCGCCGAAACGATCGATGCTCCTGGTGTGGGAGAACGCCTCGGAACGAATTCCCGAGATGATCGCGAAGGGTGAGGCGCCAGTTCATCCGGTCGAGTTCTGACCCCCGTCGCGACGATGATCGATCAGCTCTTCATCGATGGTCAGTTCGTCGATGCCGCGGCCGGCGGCACGATCGACGTCCACAACCCACACGACGGTTCACTGCTCGCATCGATCGCCGAGGCGCGTGAGGCCGACGTCGATCACGCCGTCGACGCTGCCCGTGCGGCGTTCGAAGCGTGGTCGACCACGGCGGCCATGGATCGGGGTCGGCTCCTGTTGAAGCTTGCCGATGCCCTCGAGTCGCGAGCCGCGGAGTTCGCTCGCCTGGAAGCACTCGACACCGGTCATCCGTTGAGGGACACGACCATGCTCGACGTCCCACGGACCGCAGTGACGTTCCGCTACTTCGGTGGTATGGCCGACAAGCACCAAGGCTCGGTCGTTCCCGTCGAGCAGGGCTTCCTCAACTACGTCACTCGGGAGCCGGTTGGGGTGGTCGGGCAGATCGTCCCGTGGAACTTCCCGCTCATGTTCACCTCATGGAAGCTGGGTCCAGCACTGGCGGCAGGCAATACCGTCGTGATGAAGCCGAGCGAGTTGGTGCCGCTGACCACGCTCTTGTTGTGTGAGTTGATCGACGAGGTCGGGTTCCCGCCAGGCGTCGTCAATGTCGTGCCCGGCTACGGACATACGGCCGGTGCGCGAATCGCTGAGCATCCCGGCATTGCCAAGGTGAGCTTCACCGGGTCGACCGCGGTGGGTCGCAGCATCGTTGAAGCATCGGCAGGCAACCTCAAGCGGGTACAGCTCGAGCTGGGCGGCAAGGGCGCAAACGTCGTGTTCGACGATGCCGACCTCGACGCCGCAGTGAACGGGTCGGCATTCGCCATCTTCCACAACCAAGGGCAAGCGTGCATCGCCGGGAGCCGGCTGTTGCTGCATCGGGCGATCGCCGATGAATTCACCGAGCGGTTCGTCGACCTGGCCCGTTCGATTCGCCTTGGTGACCCGCTCGCCCCCGGAACCGAGATGGGTCCGTTGACGTCGCCCGCACACCGCGACCGCGTGCTGTCATACGTCAAGATCGCCACCGACGAGGGCGGCGAGGTGCTGACGGGCGGTCGCCCGCCGAGCGACCAGTCGTTGGCAGCTGGGTGCTACGTCGAACCGACTGTTGTCGCCGCACGACCTGGCGATCGGGTGTGCCAGGAGGAGGTTTTCGGCCCCTTCGTCACGATCAACACCTTCGATGACGACGCCCACGCACTCGACATGGTCAACGGAACCGACTACGGGCTCGGCGGAGGGCTGTGGACGAACGACCTGCAGCGGGCTCATCGGGTCGCCGCGGGATTCCGCTCGGGGATGGTGTGGGTCAATTGCTACAAGCGCGTCAACCCAGGGTCGCCGTTCGGCGGCGTCGGCGGCTCCGGCTACGGCCGGGAGATGGGCTTCGAAGCGATGCACGAGTACACCGACGCCAAGTCGGTGTGGGTCAATGTCGACGCCGACTTGCCGGCGTGGTATCCGCGGGCACAGCGCGATGGCTGAGTTCGTCGAGCTTGCCGACGCGGTTTCTGAATTCGTCCGCGACGGCGACACGGTGGCGCTCGAAGGCTTCACGCACTTGATCCCGTTTGCGGCTGGGCACGAGATCATCCGGCAGGGTCGACGACATCTCACGTTGGTGCGCATGACGCCCGACATCATCTACGACCAGATGATCGGCGCCGGCTGCGCCGACTCGCTCGTCTTCTCCTGGGGCGGAAACCCTGGCGTGGGCTCGCTGCATCGATTCCGCGACGCCATCGAACGCGGGTGGCCGAGGCCACTTGCCATCGACGAGCACAGCCATGCGGGGATGGCTGCCCGATGGCAGGCGGGTGCGTCTGGACTGCCGTTCGCAGTGTTGCGCGGCTATGTCGGCACGAGCATCGCCGAGCACACCCGCACGATTGCGCCGATCACGTGTCCGTTCACAGGCGAACAGCTCACCGCCGTGCCAGCACTCAACCCCGACGTCGGGATCATTCATGCCCATCAAGCCGATCGCGACGGCAACGTCGCGCTCTGGGGTATCACCGGAGTGCAAAAGGAGTGCGTGCTGGCGAGCAGCCGCGCAGTCGTCACGGTCGAGGAGGTCGTCGACCAACTCACCCCCGGAGTGAACGGCACAGTGCTCCCGTCGTGGGTGATCGACGCCGTCAGCGTCGTGCCGAACGGCGCACATCCGTCGTACGTTCACGGGCTGAGCGAGCGGGACAACGCATGGTATGCGGGCTGGGACGCAATCAGCCGCGACCGCGCCGCCTTTGCCGAATGGCTACAAGAGATCGGCGCTCCCGAGCCTGGCGTCCTGGCGGTCGCGCCATGACCGTCGCGTCGACGTACACGGCCGACGACATGATGACCGTCGCCGCCGCTCGCGCCCTGCAGTCGGGAACGGTGTGCTTCGTCGGTATCGGCCTACCGAGCACGGCGGCGAATTTGGCCCGTCGAACACATGCCAGCGATTGCGTGCTGATCTACGAGTCAGGGTGTATCGGCGCAAAGCCGTCGCGACTGCCCTCGTCGATCGGCGACGGCGTGCTCGCCGACAACGCCGACGCCGTCATCGGGGTACCGGAGATCTTCGCCTACTGGTTGCAGGCCGGTCGCATCGACGTTGGGTTCCTCGGCGCGGCGCAGATCGACCGGCACGCCAACATCAACACCACGGTGATCGGGTCGTACGACCACCCGATCGTGCGCCTCCCGGGCGCTGGTGGCGCTCCGGAGATCGCCGCCAGCTGCAACGAGGTGATCGTGACGCTGCGCCACTCGCCGCGGGCGTTCGTCGACCAGCTCGACTTCATCACCTCCATCGGCTTTGGTGACGGGGGCGACCACCGCCAGCGGCTCCGTCTGCGCGGCCACGGTCCAACGCAGGTGATCACCGATCTCGGAGTTCTTCGACCCGATCCGGCGACCAAAGAACTGACGCTGACCGACCTCCACCCAGGCGTCAGTGTCGACCACGTGCGGGCCGCGACCGGTTGGGACCTGCGTGTGGCCGACGCCGTGCGTGTCACCGAGCCGCCCAGCGCCGCGGAGATGGTCGAGCTCGACAGATTGCGAGCGGGCGAATGACCGACGTTGCGGCGGCGCTTGCGTTCACCCACGAGGCGACTCGGGGGCGAGTCGTGTTCGGTGTTGGCTCGCGCAGATCGGCCGCCGTCGAGCTCGATCGATTGGGAGCGACCCGGCCACTCATCATCGCTTCCGACTTCGAGAACACACTCGCCGAAGAGCTCACCGCCGAACTCGCAGCTCACGGAGTTGCAGTTGCCGGCCGGTTCCGAGACGTCGTGCAACACGTCCCGCGAGCGCACGCCGACGATGTGGTCGCCGCCGTCACCGACGCGTCGGCCGACTCGGTGATCACGATCGGAGGAGGATCGGCGACCGGCTTCGGGAAAGTGGTCCGGCTCGAGCGCGATGTGGCGTTCATCGCCGTTCCGACCACGTACGCCGGCTCGGAGATGACCACCATCTGGGGCCGCACCGACGGCGATCACAAGCAGACCGGCAACGACCCGCGGGTCAAGCCCGACACAGTGATCTACGACCCGGAGTTGACCCTGGGACTACCGGCAACGATCGCCGGTCCCTCAGGCATGAATGCGCTCGCCCACTGCGTCGAGGCGATGTATGGACCTGGCGCGAATCCGATCATCGGGTTGCACGCCCGTGAGGGCATCCGAGCACTGGCGGCGGGATTGCCGCGCGTGTGTTCTGACGCCGATGGTCTCGACGCGCGGACCGAGGTGCTGTACGGAGCGTTCCTCGCCGGTGTCGCGCTGGCGGGCGGCGGCACTGCCCTCCATCACAAGACCTGTCACGTGCTGGGCGGCATGTTTGGCCTGGATCACGGCGCGATGAACGCGGTGGTGCTGGGTCATGCGCTTGCCTACAACGCGCCGGCAATCCCACAGGTGATGGAGTCGATTGGCGCTGCTCTGGGCACTTCGGGCGACGGAGCGGCTGATGCGCTCTTCGACCTGACGGTGGCGATCGGCGCACCACACAGTCTCGAAGCGATCGGCATGCCCGCCGATGGCATCGACGAAGCGGCCCGCCGGGTCGTTGACGAGGCCGCGGCGAACGTCCGCAGGCCGGAGGAAGACGGCATCAGGCAGATGTTGCTCGATGCCTTCTACGGACGGAGACCGGCCTAGCCGGCACATCTATAGGGGGAACACATGGCTCAGCAACCATTTCGGCGCACGTCGCGACGGACGTTTCTGGCGTCGGCGGCAGCGCTCGGGGCAGGTGGCGTACTCGCAGCCTGTGGCGACGACGACGATGGTGGAACGAACACCACCGCCGGTGGCGACGCATCGAGCGGCACGACCGCAGGCGGGAGTACGGACGCAACCACCGGTGACGGTGGAGATGGGGCAATCGACCCCGACTTGAGCATCAAGATCGGCTACGTCACGCCGCGTACCGGTGCGCTCGCCGCGTTCGGCGAAGCCGACGCGTTCGTGTTGGCGCAGATGCAGGCCGCGCTCGGTAGCGGTGTCGAGATCGTCGACAAAGACGCCGAGTCGAATTCCGCCACCGCCGGCGCCGTCACCCAGGAGCTGATCAGTGAGGGCGTCGACATCATCTTGGCGGGCGGCACACCCGACATCTCCGTGCCAGTCGCCGCCGCCTGCGACCTCGGCGAGATCCCATGTGTCACCACCGTTGCTCCATGGCAGCCGCACTACCTCAGCACCGGTGGCGAGTTGGGACCCGACATCACGCCAGGTGTCGCATCGGACTACAACTTCCACTTCTTCTGGGGTCTGGAAGACGTCATCGCGAACTTCGTCGAGCTGTGGGAGCAGTCCGGCGTCGACAAGATCGTCGGCGGCATGTGGCCGAACGATCCCGACGGCAACGCGTGGGGCGACGGAGCGACTGGCTTTCCGCCAGCACTGGAAGCCGCCGGGTACACCGTGGTCGACGCTGGACGGTTCGAACTCGATACGCAGGACTTCAGCGCCATCATCAGTCAGTTCAAAGACGCGGGCGTGCAGATCGTCTCCGGCGTGGTGCCGCCGCCTGTGTTCGCCAACTTTCAGGCGCAGGCGTTGCAACAGGACTTCAACCCGCCCGTGGTCACGATGGCCAAGGCGCTGCTGTTCCCGTCCGCGGTCGAGACCTATCCGCAACCCGACCTCTTGAGCACCGAGATCTGGTGGTCGAACCGTCACCCGTTCTCGTCGTCGATCACCGGTCAGAGTGCCGCCGAGCTCGCCGAGGCCTTCGAGGCCGACCAAGGCGCGCAGTGGACGCAGCCACTCGGTTTCGCCCATGCGCTGTTCGAGGTGGCCATCGACGCCGCATCGCGCGCCGGCGGTACGTCGGCCGACGAGCTGCTCGCCGCGTTGGGAGCGACCAATCTCGAAACGATCGTCGGCAACGTCAATTTCGGAGCCGGGCCGGTGCCGAACTTCTCGAAGACACCGCTTGTCGCTGGCCAGTGGGTGCCGGGCGAGTCGTATCCGATCGAGCTCGCGATCAACGTGAACTCCGAGCTACCGGAGGTTCCGACCGACGGCAGCATCGAGCTGATCTCGTGAGCTGTTCCGCGAGCGTGGGCGCGCGAGTCCGATGACCCTGCTCGACGTGTCGATGGTGTCGAAGTCGTTCGGCGTGAAGGTCATCGACGACATCTCGCTGGCGGTCGAGCCGGGCAACGCCGTCGGGATCGTCGGTCCGAACGGTGCGGGCAAGACCACGCTGCTCAACTTGGTCGCCGGCGACCTCCACCCCGACACGGGATCGATCACCTTTGACGGCGCCGACGTCACGAGCGTGCGCGCCGACCAACGGTGTCGCGCCGGAATCGGCCGCACGTCACAGATCCCGCGTCCGTTCGAAGCGATGACGGTCTTCGAGAACGCGCTGACCGCAGCAGTGTTCGGTGCCGGGTTCCCCGTCACCGAACGGGAGGCAACGAGCATCGCCGTCGATGCGCTCGAGCGAAGTGGGTTGCTTGGCGTCGCCAACACCGCCGCCGGACAGCTCCCGCTGCTCGGTCGCAAACGACTCGAACTCGCCCGAGCCCTCGCGACGTCGCCCCGGATCCTGTTGCTCGATGAGATCGCAGGTGGGCTCACCGACGCCGAAGTGCACGAGCTCGTCGAGACGATCAAGCAGATCCACGAGGGTGGGGTGACGATCGTGTGGATCGAGCACATCGTGCATGCGCTGCTGGCGGTGGTCGACCGAATCATGGCGATGAGCTTCGGGGTGAAGATCGCCGAAGGCGATCCCCACACCGTGATGGCCAGCCCCGAGGTTCGGGAGGTCTACATGGGGGTCGAGCCGGAATGACGATGCTCACGGTCGACGGTCTCTCTGCCGGGTACGGCGACTTTCAGGCGCTCTTCGATGTCGACCTCACTGTCGACGAGGGAGAAACCGTCGCGATCATCGGCGCCAACGGCGCTGGCAAGACCACGTTGTTGCGCACGCTCTCGGGAATCGTGCAGGCGACTGCTGGCTCGATCACCTTCGACGGCGCCGATCTCTTGTCGGTACCCGCGCACAAACGCGTGGAACGCGGCATTGCGATGGTTCCTGAAGGCCGTCTGCTCTTCCCCAGCCTGAACGTGCGCGAGAACTTGCAGATCGGGGCGTATGCGGGGAGAACCGGCGCGTGGAATCTGGATCGGGTCGTTGCGGTCTTCCCGCTGCTCGAGCGGCTGCTCGACCGGCGCTCCGACGTGCTGTCGGGCGGGGAGAAGCAGGCGGTGGCGATCGGCCGCGCGCTCATGTCCAACCCCGAGCTCGTGCTCCTCGACGAGGTGTCTCTCGGACTGGCGCCGGTGGTCGTCAAGCAGGTCTACGCCGCGTTGCCGGCGATCACTGGCGCCGGGACCACCGTTCTCGTTGTCGAGCAGGACATCAGCCAGGCGACAGCTGTCGCCGATCGGCTGATCTGTCTGCTCGAAGGACGAGTGCGGCTGGCAGGTACGCCCGAGGAGCTGAGTCGCGAAGACATCACGGCGGCGTACTTCGGCATCGACGCGGGGAGCGACGCATGACGTGGGTGAACGCCATCATCCAGGGCATCCTGCTCGGCGGCTTCTTCGCCCTCTTCGCGACCGGCTTGTCGCTGGCCTTTGGCGTGATGCGTTTCGTCAACCTGGCACACGGCGACCTGGCCATCTTGGCGGCGTACTTTGGCGTATCGACATCGGACGCGCTCGACGTCAACCCGTTCGTGACTCTGCTCATCGTGGTGCCGCTGATGGCGGCGCTTGGTTATGCGCTGCAGCGATTCGTCTTCAACTTCGCCATCGGCGACGATCCACTTCCGTCGATCCTGGTGACCTTCGGACTGAGCGTCGTGATCCAGAACGCACTCCTCGAGATCTACAGCGCCGACTCCCAAGGCCTGGACGCCGGCGCATTCGAAACCGAGAGCCTGCAGCTGAACGACGACATCGCCATCGGCGTGTTTCCGCTCACCGTCTTGATCGTTGCGATCGTCGTCCTTGGCGGCCTCGGTGTGTTCATCTCGCGATCGCGTATCGGACGCGCATTTCGCGCCACGTCTGACGATCCGTCGACGGCCCGTCTGATGGGCATCAACGATCGCAACATCTACGGCGTTGTCATGGCGATCGCCTTCGCCACCGTCGCACTTGCTGGCATCGCCCTCGGCGTTCGGCAGACGTTCGGGCCCAACGATGGGCCGGCGCTCCTGCTCGTCGGTTTCGAATCGGTGGTCATCGGCGGACTTGGCTCGCTCTGGGGAACGCTGGTCGGCGGAGTGATCATGGGCGTCGCCCAAACGCTCGGCAACCAGCTCGACGTCGAATTCGGTGTTCTCAACGGCCCCCTCTTGGGTCACCTCATCTTCCTGTTGGTGTTGCTCGTGCGACCAACGGGCCTACTTGGAGGGAGGCGGGCATGACCGCTGACGAGCCATCCGGGGTGGCCACGACCGATGCGGCAGCATCGGTTGCCAACGGCTACCGGATCAGTCGACGGACGCCGGAGTCGACCGGCGGGGTCGTGTTCTTCGTTGCACTGGTCGTGCTCCTGGCCTCGGTGCCACTGTGGGACAGCGACGGCAGCCTGCGCACCCCGTTGGTGCTCGTGCTGCTGTACCTGGCGCTCGCGCAGATGTGGAATCTGCTCGCAGGATTTGCAGGCTTGATCTCGATCGGCCAGCAGATGTTCGTCGGAATCGGGGTGTACGCGCTGTTGACCTTCGCCGAAGAGTGGGGTGTCGACCCGTGGCTATCGGTACCCCTTGCCGGCGTTGTTGCCGGCGTGCTGTCGATCCCCGTTGCGTTGTTCGCGTTCCGCCTCAGCGGCGGATACTTCGCCATCGGCACATGGGTGATCGCCGAGGTGTTTCGCCTCTACGTCAACGAGAACGATCAACTCCGCGGCGGCGAGACCCGCTCGTTGACGCGGGAGGCGTTCGGGAGCTACTCCCGCGAGGCGCGCGAGGACATCACCTACTGGATCGCGTTGGCACTCGCCGTCGGCGGCACAGCGATTGTTGTGTTCGTTCTTCGC
The DNA here is from genome assembly GCA_039194665.1 of Actinomycetota bacterium. GTDB lineage: Bacteria > Actinomycetota > Acidimicrobiia > Acidimicrobiales > Ilumatobacteraceae > JABSQH01. The sequence continues at coordinate 20,474 of JBCCVW010000020.1, read as the reverse complement.
AGCAGGATTGGGTTGGCCCTCCGGGCCGTGCGTGACAACGAGGCGGGAGCACGTGGCCTCGGCGTGGACATCACCCGTACGAAGTTGCTGATCTGGGTGGTCGCCGCGTTCTGGACGGGCTGTGTTGGTGGAGCGATCTTGTTGAACTCCCCTTCCACCACCAGCGCGTCGGCGTTCTCGGTTCTCAACTGGACCGCAATCGTCATCTTCATCGTCGTCATCGGCGGTGTCGGCAGTACGACGGGGCCGATTCTCGGCGTCCTGGTGTACTGGTTCCTCGACGAACAGCTTGCCGATCAAGACGCCTGGCGCTTCATCATCTTGGGCACGGTCGCTGGGGCAATGGCGATCCTCGCGCCCAAGGGAATCTATGGGCTCTTGCAGCGGTGGCGGCCGCTGCAGTTCTTTCCCGTGCGCCGTCGGCTCCTCGGGCCACAGGTCGACGAACGATGAGCGATCGGCTCGAATCGGTGTTCGTCGTCGATGCGGTACGCACGCCCGTCGGCAAGATCGGTGGGGCACTCGCAGGTGTCCGTCCCGACGACCTGGGCGCCGGCGTGATCAGGTCGCTCCTCGATCGGTGTCCAGAGTTGGATCCAATGCGGATCGACGATGTGCACCTCGGCAACGGCAATGGCGCAGGCGAGGAGAACCGCAACGTTGCTCGGATGTCGTCGCTCCTCGCCGGCTTGCCGACCACGATCCCTGGCACGACGACCAACCGGTTGTGCGGATCGGGTCTCGACGCTGTGTCGAACGCATCGCGCGCGGTGGCGGTCGGAGATGCCGACGTGGTGATTGCCGGCGGGGTGGAGTCGATGAGCCGAGCGCCATGGGTCGTGCAGAAGCCCGAGCGACCCTACGAGCGCGGACACCAGCAGATGTCGTCGACGACACTCGGTTGGCGCCTCGTCAATCCGCGGCACCCCGATCAGTGGACGGTGCCGCTGGGTGAGGGTGCTGAGATTCTCGCCGAGAAGTACGGAATCAGCCGTGCGGTCCAGGATGCCTTTGCGGTCCGCAGCCACAAACGGGCCGCCGCCGCGTGGCGCGCTGGCCGGTTTGCCGATGAGGTCGTCGGTGCGTTCGGGAGCGACCTCGAACAGGACGAGTGCGTTCGTGGCGATGCCAGCCAGGACGCACTGGCACGCTTGCGGCCGGTGTTCCGCACAGACGGAACGGTCACGGCTGGGAATGCGTCGCCGATGAACGACGGCGCAGCGGCGCTGCTGTTGGCCAACAGCGCTGGCGTGGGTGCCGTCGGCCGGGAACCGCTCGCCAGGATCGTCGCTCGCGGCGTCTCGGGTATCGACCCGCACCTCTAAGGGCTCGGACCCGTTGAAGCGTCGCAACGCGCCCTCGATCGAGCTGGAATTGGATGGTCCGATCTGACGGTCGTCGAGCTGAACGAGGCGTTCGCTGCGCAGTCGCTGGCGTGCCTCGCGGAGTGGCCCGAACTGGATCGCGCGATCGTCAATCCCAATGGCGGAGCGATCGCCATCGGCCATCCGATCGGCTGTTCGGGAGCCCGCATTCTCACCACGCTCGTCCACGAGCTGCGTCGGCGCGGTGGTGGCTACGGCCTCGCCGCGATGTGTATCGGAGTCGGGCAGGGAATCGCAATGGTCGTGCACACGGAGAACCCTCCGGACGGATCCGGTGGCGACGACACACAGAACGGGAGTACTCCATGACTGCGTTCACGAGCGCGCAACACCTCAGCGAGGTGCTGACCGCGTACAGCCGTCCGAACGATGAACGACTGGGTGAGATCCTGCAGAGCGCGATCACCCACCTCCACGCATTCGTCGAGGAAGTCGGTCTGACGCGCAGCGAGTGGGAGCAGGGAATCGAGTTCCTCACGGCGGTCGGCCACATGTGCACCGACAAACGGCAGGAGTTCATTCTGTTGTCCGACGTTCTCGGTGTGTCGATGCTCGTCGAGATGATCAATCAGCGTGGCTCCGCGCGGGCGACCGAGCCGACGGTCTTCGGTCCGTTCCACCTCGACGACGCGCCCGAGCGAGCAACTGGGGAATCGATCGTCGTCGACGACGACCCGGGCCCTCGAGTCGTCTTCTCGGGCACCGTGCGCGGCATCGACGGCTCGCCGATCGGAGCGGCGGAGCTCGACGTGTGGCAAGCGGGCACCGACGGGCTGTACGACATCCAGGATCCTGCCAAATCCGAGATGCACCTGCGCGGGCGCTTCCGGACGGACACGGACGGGACCTACCGGTTCGAGACAGTCCGGCCCGTCGCCTATCCGATTCCCGACGACGGTCCTGCCGGCGAAATGCTGCGCTCGGCGGGCCGTCACAATTGGCGGCCGGCCCACACGCACTTCGTCGTCAGTGCACCCGGTTGTAGGACTCTCACGACCCACGTGTTCGACGCGTCGTCGGACTTCCTCGACTCCGATGCGGTATTCGGTGTGCGCGACAGCCTCGTTGTCGACATGTCGGGCGGCGAGGTCGCCTACGACTTCGTGCTCGACCCTGACGGTTCGCCACCGCCGGACTAGCTGCGGTCAGAGGTCGTCCAGCCGCTCCCCGATCATCGCCAGGAACTCTGCGGTGATCCGATCTGCATACGCCGCATCGACCATCGGTGCGAGACGAATGACGGCGTCGGCCGAGTCGAGGATCAGCAGGATTCGCAGCGCCAGCAGCTCTGGGTCGGCCACGTCGCCCCGAGCGGCCAGCGCGGCGCTGATCACCTCGGCGTTGCGTTGTGAGTCGGCCACGTCGAGCCGAGAGAGCTCCGGGTCGGCGCGGATCGCCGCACGGAGCTGAACTCGGTGCGGTTGCCTTCGGTGGAGGTCGAGGTAGTCGGCCATTCCGTCGACGATGAGCTGCCGCCCGTCGCCGTCCCGGTCGAGCCCATCGACGACGCGCTGGGCGTCCTGCTCGAACGTTCGTTCAGCGAGGCTGCGGATGATTGCGGCCTTGTTCGGGAAGTAGCGGTAGAGCGCGGCCTTCGACAATCCCGCTTCGGCGGCGATCGCCGTCATCGTGATCTGGTCGATGCCGTGCTCGTCGAGCAACGACGCAGCGGCGTCGAGGATCGACGCCACGCCTGCGCGGCTGCGCTCTTGCTCTGGCTCGCGGCGCTTGGCGAGCGCATCGGTCTGTGCCACGAGCTTGACACTAGCAGAAACGTGACGTATGGTCACGTTCTACATACGTGACGTATGGTCACGTACTAGCCGAAGGAGCTTCGTATGCCCGCTGATTCCGCCTTGGACGTCGCCGTCATCGGCGCAGGACCCGCTGGTCTCACGCTCGCCCGCCGCCTTGCCGACACCGATGCTTCGTTCGCCGTGTTCGAGCGGCACACCGACGTCGGCGGAATCTGGGACATCGACTCGCCCGGGTCGCCGATGTACGAGTCGGCGCATTTCATCTCATCCCGGACCCTGTCGGGCTTCCCCGACTTCCCGATGCCGGAGCACTTCCCGGACTATCCGAATCATCGGCAGTTGCTCGACTACATCCGGAGCTACGCCGACGCGTTCGACCTTCGCCGCCACGTCCGGTTTGGCGCCACCGTGGTCGCAGCCGGCCCGAGCGAGATCGGCTGGCAGCTCGAGCTCGACGATGGTTCGACGGTCGAGGCGAGATACCTCGTCTGTGCCAACGGCGTGACGTGGGTGCCGAACATCGTGACCTGGCCCGGTGAGTTCACCGGCGAGGTGCGGCACTCAGTGACCTACCGCGATCCCTCGGAGTTCCACGGCAAGCGAGTGCTGGTTGTCGGTGCGGGCAACTCCGGTGTCGACATCGCCTGCGATGCGGCCTTCAGCGCCGACCAGACGTTCTTCAGCACCCGGCGCGGCTACCACTTCGTGCCCAAACACCTCTTCGGTCAGCCGACCGACGTGTTCGCCACGTCAGGACCGAAGCTCCCGCACCGGGTGCAGCAGACGATGTTCGGTGGCCTCTTACGGATGATCAACGGCGACCTCCGAAAGTACGGGCTGCCGAAGCCGGACCACAAGGTCCTCGAGTCGCACCCGATCATGAACACCCAGATCCTGCACTACCTCGGTCACGGTGATGCGATCGCCAAGCCCGACGTGGACCGATTCGACGGAGACGACGTGGTCTTCGTTGACGGGTCTCGTGAACGCATCGACCTGGTCATCACCGCCACCGGCTATCAACACGCCAGTCCGTTTCTTGCCGACGGCATCCTCCAGACGCGCAACGGCCGACCCGACTTGTACCTGGGGATGTTCGCCCGGAATCACCACAACTTGGCCGTACTCGGGTTCATCGAGTTCGCCAGTGCGGCATACGCCAACTTCGACCAGATGGCCGAGGTGATCGTCGCCGACGCCACGGCGTCATCGGGGTCCAGCGTCTCGACGGCGATGGCCGACAAGAAGTTGCATCATCGCCCCGACCTGACCGGCGGCCACCACTACGTGAACTCGGAACGACATGCGAACTACGTCGACGTCGAGACCTACCTCCACACGCTGGCCGACGTACGGCGCGATCTCGGGATCGAGCGGGTATCGGCATGACCGCAGTCGTCACCGGGGCCACTGGGTTCCTCGGGACCAACCTGGTCGCCGAGCTCGTCGAACAGGGCGTCCCCGTCCGTGCCTCGGGCATGCATGGCTCCGAGACATCGTTCCTCGAGCGCTTCGGCGTCGATGTGCAACTGGCCGACATCACCAAACCCGATGAGGTCGATGCCCTGATCGAAGGCGCCGACGTCGTGTATCACGTCGCAGGCGACACGTCGTTCTGGAAGCGGTACTACGAACGTCAGCGGGCGATCAACGTCGACGGCACCATGAACGTTGCAGCTGCCTGCGTGAAACACGGCGTCCGGCGGATGGTCCACACCAGCACCCTCGACGTGCTCGGCCACGATCCATCCGGGCAGCTGATCACCGAGGCGACCGGCCGCTTCAACTTCACCGACATGGGGTACAACTACGGCGAAACCAAGCTCGAGGCCGAACAGCGGTTAGCGGCGTTCGCCGCAGAACACGATCTCGACACCGTGGTGATCTATCCGGGGTTCATGTGCGGCCCCTACGACTTCAACCTCCAGCTCGGCCGCATGTTCTTCGATCTCAAACACGGCAAGTTGCCCGGTGCGCCGTGTGGCGGCAGCTCGTACTGCCACGTCCGCGAGGTCGCCCGTGCCCACGTCGCGGCAGTTGAGAAGGGACGTCGAGGCGAGGCCTACAGCTGCGCTGGCTGGAACCTGCCCACGCGCACCTGGCTCGACTTGATGGCCGACGCGATCGGTGCACCGCGCGTCGCCCGCACGCTGCCCGAGTGGGCGCTTGTCACATACGGTCGGGTCAGTGAGTTCGGTGCACGTGCGACGGGGCGGCCGCCCGAGATGAACCCGGGTATGGCTCACTACTTGTCCAAGCTGCAGTATCAGGACTGCTCCAAAGCGATCGACGAGCTCGGCTATCGCATCCCCCCGATACCGACGATCATCGGCGATGCGGTCGACTGGTACCGCGCAGAGGGGTACGACCTGTGACGCAGCCGCTCGCCCTCATCACCGGCGCAGCGTCGGGCATTGGCGCGTCGACGTCGCGCCGTCTCGCCGACCGCGGGTATCGGGTGATCGCCGTGGAGCTCACCGATGAACTCGCACACGATGCCGCCGCGGCGGTCGACGGACTGCCGGTCGCTTGTGACGTCGGTGACCGCGATGCACTCGCTGCGCTGTGCGCACGCGTTGAGCACGAGTGGGCGCACGACCTCGACGTCGTCATCGCCAACGCCGGCGTGATCCGCATCGGCGACGTGGCCGATCAAACCGCTGACGACCTCGACGTCACGCTCGACGTCAACCTGCGCGCCGCCATGCAACTCGGCCGCGCCGCAGTCAACGTCTTCCTGCCGCGCAATCGGGGCCACTTCTTGGCCACGGTCTCGATGGGCGGCATCATGGCGATGCCGGGTTCGGCGGCCTACTCCGCGTCGAAGGCTGGACTCCGCGCCTTTCTCGCATCGCTGCACGCCGAGGTGGACGACACCGATGTGCGAGTCAGTGGGATCTACCCCAGTGCCGTCGACACACCCATGCTGCGCCACGAGGCGCGCAACGGTGGCAGCCCGTTGAACTTCGTCGGCACCGTGCTGTCCGCCGCCGACGTCGCCGATGCCTACGAACGCGCACTCGACACGGGGCGACTTGAGCTGTATGCGCCGTACAGCGACAGCGTGACGTCACGCCTCACGATGATCCGCCCGTCGATCGTTCCTCGGATCATCGCGCCGCTCAACCGGCTCGGAGAGCGAGGACGGGCCAAGTATCTCGCCACCATCGAGGAGACGCCGTGAGATCGACCGACGGTGATCCGTGGTTCTACCCAGACCGCGTGACCGCAGGTGCGGGGGACGTTGTCGCGATTCATGCCAGTGGTGAGCCCGCCGCCTGCTCGCTCGAGGTACGCCACCCGGCCACGGACACCTCGCTGCTGCGGATCGACGACATCACAGTCGATTTCCATTCCATCCCAGACGACGCTGCAGAAAACGGCTGCGACTGGCCGGTCGTCGCGTCGTTCCGGATCGATTCCGGCTGGCCAGCGGGGTACCTCGACCTCGAGCTGCGCAGTCCGAGCGGCGCATCCACCCGGCACTTCGTGTGTCTGCGCAGTCCTCGTGCTTCGAAGTCCGCTGGCGTCGTCGTGTTGTCCACCAACACGTACCAGGCCTACAACTACTGGGGCGGTTCCAACAGCTACGCCGATGTCGACGGGCTGCAGTCGGGCGCGGTCACCGCCGACGAGTCGCGGGCCGGTGCGATCGGGCGGTTGTCCGCGCGCCGGCCGTACCCCCAGGGACTGATCGCGCCGCCGGCGGATGTGCCGCGACTCGTCAACCTGACCGATCGAGGAGTCGGGGAGCGGGCGATCCCCGGCGACCTCGACTGGATGATCGAACACCGACCGACCGCATACGACGGCTCCGCGTGCTACCTGCACAAGTGGGAGGACGTGTTTCTCTGCTGGGCAGCTGGCGCCGGGTACGCGCTCGACGTCGTCTGCGATCACGACTTCGAGATCGACGACCACGTGCTCGATGGGTATCGAGCGGCGTTCGTCGTCGGGCACAGCGAGTACTGGTCGGGTCGCCAGCGCGAGCAAGTCGACCGGTTCGTGCACCAAGGGGGGAAGTTCGGTGTGTTCTCGGGCAACACCCGTTACTGGAAGGTGCGCTGGGAGGACGACGCCGCGACGATGGTGGCGCACAAGTGGCGAGGCGAGACCGACGACCCGCTCTTTGCCGACGCGCGCACCCGTGCCGATGCCACGCACCTGTGGTCGCACCCGGCATTCGAGCGCCCAGAAGCCGAGCTCATCGGTTTGTCGTTCTTGTACGGCGGCTATCACCGCCTCGCCATGTGCGTCGCCCGTGGTGCCGGCGGCTACACGGTGTACCGCGACCAACACTGGTCGCTCGACGGCGCCGACCTCTTCTACGGCGACACCTTCGGTACCGATCTCCCGTTGCTCGGCTACGAGAACGACGGCTGCCCCATCGCGTTCGACCATGAAGGGCTGCCTGCGCCCGACGGCGGCGTCGGTGTTCCCGACAATCTTGAGGTCATCGCCTTCGCCCCAGCGACCACGTTCGAACCAGCGCACAGTCCGTACCCGCCGCTGATCCCTGCCGAAGATGCGGAGACGCTGGCGCGGATCGCCCACGGCGCCGCCGACCCGGCCTCGATCGCACGGCAACAGCGCGGCCACGCGGTGATGGCGTCGATGACACTCGGCGCCGGCGAGGTGTTCAACGCCGGTACCACTGAGTGGGCCCATGGACTCTCCGCCGGAGACCCGTTCGTGGAAAAAATCACGCGCAACGTCCTCGACCGGTTCCTTGCTTGACGAGCCCGCGCGATCCCGGCCGCACTCGCGTCAACGCGAGTCGTCGCTGAGCTTCCAGGCTTGGAGCTCCGACCGGTACGGAAACTGGATCGTGTCGCCGACGGTGGCGGCGAGTTGGTGGATCTCTTTGGCCACGGCCCGTTGGCGCTCGGGATCCAGGGCGGCGATGAAGCTGGTCGACAGCGCACGGTCGGCGACCTGTTGTGGCGTCGCCGCAACCGGGTTGGCGATCGACCAGTCGTCGACGGACGCGAAGCGGCCGTGTTCGTCGATCGCATTTCGCCACTGTGAAGATCGATGTCGAGGAGTGTCGCCAGCGAACCGTTCGACGATCTCGGTGTAGCGCCGGACCCATTCGACTCGCTCATCGCGGACGTTCCAGACGCACACCAGAACGCCCCCGGGGCGGAGGATCCGCTCGATCTCGGCGAGGGTGCGAGCGTGATCGAACCAGTGGAACGCTTGGGCCGCCACGACGGTGTGCACGCTGTGGTCGTCGAGGCCGGTGCGCTCAGCGGTTCCGTCGATGACGGTGAGGTTGGGGTACGCCGCAACGATCTTGTCGCGCATGGCGGCGACGGGTTCGATTGCGATCGGGTGACAGCCGCCGTCGACGAGTTGTGAGGTGAAGATCCCCGTCCCCGCGCCGAGCTCGACGACCTTCCCGGCCCCATAACGACCGATGAACCGATCGACGAGCTCGCGGTGATATGTCGGCCGTGCCGCGGCATACACGTCGGCACCCTGTCCGAAGCCGGTCCGTGCACCGTCGTGAATCATGCCCAGAGTCTCCCAGTTGACGGCGAGCGTACGTCGCGGCCACAGCGCTGGCGTCGTTGACCTTCGGTTCATCCGCCGGCGCGCACGCTCTGCGCATGTATCGAACAGGCGCACTGCTGCTCTCGTTAGTTCTGCTCGCCACCGCATGTGGAGGTGATGGGCCCGTCGAGGGTGTGTTGGAGGCCGTTGGGCTCAGCGAGAACATCGACCGAGAGGCTCCACCGGAACCGGCCGAGGTCGACGACGTGTTGGGCCAAATGGCCGACGACGGGTTCAACGGGATCGTGTTGATCGACGAACCCAGCGGCCTCCGCGTGGTGCCGATGGGCCGCGTCGACGGACCGGAGAGCCGGCCGATCGACGAGAACACCGTGTTCGACATCGGCTCGATCACCAAACAGTTCACCGGCGCGGCCATCGCTCGCCTGGAAATGGACGGTCTGCTCTCCGTCGACGATCGAATCGGCGACCATCTCGTCGACATCGATGGCCCACTCGCCGACGTCACGCTGTTCCAATTGCTAACGCACACGGCCGGATTGCCCGGCAGCATCGGCGACGACTACGAGCAGATCGATCGGGCCGCGTTCATCGAACGGGCGATGTCGATCGTCGACGAACCCGGCGAGTACGAGTACTCCAACGTCGGGTACAGCCTGCTCGGCATGGTGATCGAGACGGTGGGCGGCCAGGGGTATGAGGCGTATCTGCGGGAGGTGTTCTTCGATCCCGCCGGAATGGACTCGACCGGGTACGTGATTCCCGAATTCGACCGCGCCGACGTGGCGGTCGGCCATGACGGCGATGAAGCGCTCGGCACACCCGACGCACAGCCGTGGGCCGACGACGGGCCGTGGTGGAACCTCCGTGCCAACGGGGGGATTCTGTCGACGGCGGCCGACATGCGGCGGTGGAACGACGCGTTGAATGGTGACGAGATGCTGTCGGCGGAAGCCAAAGAACAGCTCTTCGGCCGCCACGTCGAGGAAGGCGCAGACGCCGGCACGTACTACGGATACGGATGGGTCAGCTTTCCGCTGGACGACGGAAGCTGGTTTCACGGACACAACGGCGGCAACGGCATCTTCTTTGCCGATGTGCTGCGTTTCGCCGAGGACAATCGCTTCATCTTCCTCGCCTCCAACCACGCCGGCGCCGACGAGGACGCCGCGTTTCGTCTCGGTGAAGTGCTGGTCGACGGCGGCGTCGGCGCCGCGTGCCTTCCGCCGCTCGACATCACAGCGTTCGACAGCACCCCTGACTTTCCGACTACCGACGCGGGCGATACATCGAAGGCGATGGTCGATGCGCTCCTCGAGGGCGACGACAACGCACTGCGGCAGTTCGCCGAAACCCACGTGTCCGGACAGCTTGCCGACGGTGCGTCGATCGACGAGCAGGTCGCCCAGCTCGCGGAACTCCAGAAGGAGTTCGTCGGCTATACCGTCGAGATGGTGCACGTCGAGGACGCACAGCGGACCCACGTGGCCATGGCCTCCCCGAGCGACGGTCGTGTCGTACTCAGCTTGTATGTCGACGCAACCGATCCCGCGCTCATCACGTGCGTGCAGATCGAGAACCCGTGAGGGTGCTCCTCGTCGAAGACGACGACTCGCTCGGTGACGCCATCGTCACCGGGCTGCGCCTCGAAGCGTTCGCCGTCGACTGGGCGCACACCGTCGCGGAAGCCGAAGAGCTACTCGCAGCGACGGACTACGACGTGGTGTGTCTCGACCTCGGGTTGCCCGACGGCGACGGCCTCGACCTGTGCCAACGGATGCAGGTCGGAGCAGTCGGCCGACCGAAGCGGCTGTTGATGTTGACCGCTCGCGATGGGGTCGCTGATCGCGTGGCGGGTTTGGACGCCGGTGCCGACGACTATCTCGTGAAGCCGTTCAAGTTGGCCGAACTCGCCGCCCGGATCCGCGCCTTGGTCCGCCGCGACGATCAACGCGGTTCCGTTGTGGAGGTTGCTGATCTGCGCGTCGACGTTGCTGCTCGGCGGGTGACTCGGCGTGGTGAACCGATCGCCCTCACCGGACGAGAGTTCGCCGTGCTGCACTATCTGGCTGCCCATGCGGGCGAGGCAGTCTCGGCCGAGAGACTGCTGGAGCACTGTTGGGATGCCAACGCCGACGACCTCACCAGCAGCGTGAAAGTGATTCTGTCGCGGGTGCGAGGCAAGCTCGGCGAACCGCCGCTCATCACCACCGAGCGAGGCGTCGGGTATCGCCTCCACGCGCCGTGACCCGACGCTCGCTGCGCACTCAGCTGGTGGTGCTCGGTCTGGTCGCGTCCCTCGTGCCATTGCTCGTGCTGTTGTTGGTGGTGTTCGGTGTCGAGGAGGAGGACGAGTCGGTCGGATCGGGCGACGGCACAGTCGAGGTGGTTGCGGACTCGGGCGTGTCGCCGTGGATTCCCGCTGCTGCGCTGGTGTTGTCGCTGGTCGCCGTCGGCCTCGTCTGCGTGTGGGCCAAGCGGGCGGTCGACCCGATCGAACAGATGACGTCGCTCACCGATGAGATCCAGGCGGGATCGCTCGATCGCCGGCTCGAGCTCGACACGGCGCCGGCCGAGATAGGTGATCTCGCCGCCAGTTTCGACCGCATGCTCGATCGGTTGGCCGCCTCGTCGGCGCTCGAACGGCAACTGATCGAGGAGGCAAGCCACGATCTGCGGACACCGCTCGCTGCGCTCGCCGCGCGTCTCGAAGTGGCGGGCAAACGTGCGGACCCGGTCGAGATCGCAGCCGATCTCGACCGCTGTCAGGCCGACGTCGACCGACTTCGGTTGACCCTCGATCTCTTGCTCGTCTCGGCGCGCACCCGCCAAAGCGAGCTCGAGCAAGTTGATAACGACGTGGTCGCAATCGTCGCTCGCGTGGTCGAGCGGCAGCTACTGATGACCCCCGATGTACCGATCGACGTCGACACGCCGATGTCGTGCGTGATCGGTGTTGATGGGGCGAGCGTGGAGCGAGCGGTGGCCAACCTCGTGACCAATGCGGTCGAACACGGCGGCGGCGCCCCGGTGACCATCGAGGTCCGACCGCTGTCCGGTGTCGTCGAGGTCGTCGTCACTGACGAGGGCCCGGGTATCGATGCTGATCGGCTCCCCCACATCTTCGATCGCTACGCAGGCGATCACCACGGACTCGGACTCGCCCTCGTCAAGCAAGTCGCCGACGTGTACGGCGAGGTCACCGCTGAATCGCCGGTCGATGGGAACTGCGGCACGCGAGTGACGCTCCGACTCGTCCGCCACGAACCGACCTGACCACCGAGCGATCTACTCGAGAGTGTTTTGGTTGATCAGCACGACCGGGCACTCGGCGCGACGGACGATTCCGGCGGCAGTGCTGCCGAGCACCAGACGGTCCAGACCGCTGCGACCTTGCGTCGACGCAACGATGGCCACGGCGCGCTGAGCCCTCGCAAATCCGACCACGGCTCTCGGCACGTCGTCGCCGTGGAGCATCTCGTATTGAACGTCGGGACCGAGCGTTCGCGCGAGGTGTGCGACGTGTGCCGAGTCGACGACGTCCGTTGGGGGATGGTCAGGCTCGCCGACGTTCACGACCCACGTCGTCGCACCGAGGTCACTCGTCAGTTGGGCAGCGATCGGCAGGGCGCGCTCGGAGAGCGCCGAACCGTCGACGGTCGCGACCACCGGGCCGACCCACTCCGATTGTGCGACGTCGACCTCGGGCCCGACGCAGATCACCGGAACCACGGCTTCGGCGACGACCGTGCTCGCAACGCTGCCGACGATGGCCGCCGTGCGACCGCGCCCGCGCGATGACATCACGGCTACGGCCCCTGCTCTGTTGATCTGTTGCAATAGCCCGGCAGCGGGATCGTGGTCTTGCACCACTGTGGTCTCGACCCCGACGCCCGCAGCGCGTGCGGCCTGCACCCACTGGTGTTCATCGCAACGGCGCGCGAGTCGTTCGCTGATGCCGTCGACGATGGCATCGAACGCAACGACTTCGACGATGCGCATGCCGGACCTTGTGCGCTGTGCCAATCGTGCGGCAACGTCAATCGCCCGCCACGACTCGTCCGACCCATCGACGGCCACGATCAATGTGTCGATCATCGGATCCTCCTTCTCGATGTGTGCAGCCCTGCACACATCTTCAGTGTGCGTTGCTACGTCTGGTTTGTGTAGAGGCCCTTGACACATCCGATCTCTGCGTGCGCGGCATCGAACCCAGCGCACTTGGACCTTCGCCCCTGTTCGGCTGGGGCTGGAGGTCTGATACCGGTGCGCATTGGGCCGCTCGTGCCGTGTCAGGCGAGCGTCAACGGCGACGAGGTTGGCCGTGCGCCGCTTCGTCGAGGAAGTGAGCCGTGGTCACGCGGTAGCGAAAGAAGGCCGTGTCATCGTGGTGCGCAACACCGTGCCCCCACCCGACCGAGCCGGCTCCAGCGATCGTGACCCCGTGGACATCGAGGGCATCCGTGATCGCGCCGCCGAAGGGTTCGGCGCGCGGCGGCTTGGCTGTGGTGTTCCAGCGCTCTAGCCCCAAGTCCACGATGTGACCCCGCTCGTCGATGGTGAGATCGACGTCGACTGGACCTGCTGGTCCGGGCAGGGTCACCCGCGCCTGCGACTCGTCGACTGCTGTCCAGCGCGCACCGGCTTGGGGTGTGAGCGCCTGGGGTAGCCATGCGGCGGTCTCCGCTGCGAGGCGACCTGCGGCACTGCGTTCGACATCCTGACCCGTGGCGTTGACGACCGGAACCCGTCCGAACAGCGCGAACCGCATCCGCGCACCACTGGTGTCGAGCGTGTCGGCACCGGTGAATCGAAGGAGTCGGTCACCGACTTCGGCCGCCCACACCAGGCCGACGCTCGCGCGCAGGAGTTGTCGCGCCGTGAACGGAAGCCACATGCCGAGCTTGATCTGTCCGTTCATCTCGAGTTGGATGCCCGTCGAGAGCGGGGTCGCCGACGGGATCGCGGCGCACAAGAATCGTTGGGCTGGCTCCGGGAGGTCGACGGTTGTCGCCGGATCGAACGACTGCAGTGGGCCGTCCCCCACGCGCTCGAGCGAGTCCCACACCGCCTGTGCTGTCGTGACCATGCTGCAACCTTCCGGGTATGCCAATGGTGGCGCCCGTCGCTCACGCTGCGCTGCGCGCTGTCATTGCGCAAGGGCCCAACGGCACGAGCCAGTCGGTCGGTGCGGGCCACGTCGTACGGGCGCATGGTGTCCCGCCACGCCGACGCAGATCGCCGGGTGGTGAGCCGCTGCTCGGTCGACGAGACTCGGCCCGATGGCGAACGGCAGCGAGGCAACGGCTGGCGAGCATCGCCCGTCGCGCCATGACGTGGCGGTTGTTGGTGCCGGGATTTCCGGGCTCGTGGTCGCTCGAGCGATGGTGCACGCCGGACGATCGGTTGTGGTGTTCGAGGCTCGTGATCGTGTGGGCGGTCGGCTCTGGAGCCGTCACCTCCGCGGCGGTTCGCACCGCGTCGACGCTGGGGCGACGTGGTACTGGCCCGGAGAGCACCGGGTGGCTCGGCTGGTGGACGAGCTCGCGGTGGCGACGCACGACCAGTTCATCGCTGGCGATGCGATGTATCACGACCGGCCGCATGCGCAGCGGATCGACGGCAACCCAATCGATGTTCCGTCACTCCGGTTCAGCGATGGTGCGCAGTCGCTGGCCGAGGCTGTCGCTGCGCAGCTGCCGGTTGACGTGGTCCAGCTCGGAGCCGTGGTCCACGAGATCGACGGCGGTGGTGAGCGACTCGTCGTGCGGTACCGGGAGTCGACCGGCTCGGTGCAGCGGGCCGAGGCCGATCATGTCGTGATCGCACTTCCGCCGGCGTTGGCCACCGACCGCATCGCCTTCCGTCCCGGGTTGCCCGACGAGCTGCGCCGGATCGCCGGGGCCACACCGGTGTGGATGGGTGCGGTCACCAAGGTCGTCGCGCACTTTGCGACGACGTTCTGGCGCGGTGACGGTTTGTCGGGCAGCGCGATCAGTCACATTGGGCCGATGCGCGAGGTGCACGACATGAGTGGTCCCAATGGCGAGCCGGCGGTGCTCTTTGGGTTCGCTCCCAGTCAATCGCCATCCGACACGGTGACGGAGCAGCAGGTGCGAGTGCAGCTCGTCGAGTTGTTTGGTGCCGAAGCGGCAGAGCCGCTCGAGATCGCCCTCACCGACTGGCGAGCCGAGCCCGCGACGTCGCCGCCGGGCGTGGAGTCGCTGCACGACTACCAGACGTACGGCCATCCGGTCTGGCAGACGCCGACGTTCGATGGTCGATTGCACTGGACGTCCACCGAGACGTCACGCGAGGCGCCCGGACACATCGAAGGTGCGCTCGCCGCAGCCGAACGCACCGCGGCAGCAATCGCCACCCGTGGTTAGTTCCGGCGCCCGAGTAGCCGGGCGGGGAGCGTGACAACCGCCTTCAGCGTCTCGAGGATGCCGTTCACGCTGATGCCGATGATCCGGAGTGGCAGCAGAATCAGCCACACGAAGGGGTAGGCGATCAGCGCAAGCAACGCCAACGGCCACGACAGCACCGCCAGGATCAGCCAGAGAATGCAGGTCATCAGTCGTCGTCAGCCGGGCGTCCGACCCCGGTTCGGGTCGATGGTTACCACGCCGGAACGGTACTCGAACGTTCGGCCGTCGGCAGGTGGGTCCCACCGCCGAGTCGCTGCGTCGGGTTTCACGTTGCGACCTCCGTTGCGGCGTCGTCGATGGCGTCGGCTGCGAGCTGAAGTGCCTCGGAGGCGGCGCCACGTTGCGTCTCGCTGAGGTCGTGAAGACGTTGTTCGACTGCTTGTCCGCACGGGCGGTAGACGCGTGCGAAGGCCTGATACGTGGCGGGCGTGAGGGCGACCTCGGTGCGCCGACGGTCGGTGGGATCCGGGTGTCGTTCGACGTAACCA
The DNA here is from genome assembly GCA_039194665.1 of Actinomycetota bacterium. Classification (GTDB taxonomy): domain Bacteria; phylum Actinomycetota; class Acidimicrobiia; order Acidimicrobiales; family Ilumatobacteraceae; genus JABSQH01. Next base: position 4,896 of record JBCCVW010000020.1, on the reverse strand, counting down.
GCTCGTTCGAGGCGATCGACCAGAGTGGTGACAGTGCCGGCGGTGAGGTCGAGGCGTTCGGCAAGCGCACCGTGACTGAGGGGACCGTGTTCGAGGGCATTGAGCGCCTGGAGATCAGATCTGTTGATGTCGAGCGCTCGGCTCGCCGCACGCTCGAACGCCTCCATGGCGGTGCCGAGGGCGCGAATCTGAAGAAACAGTTCGCTCGTGTTGCGTTCCATCCTGCCTCCAATTTAGTTTGGTATCCGAACGATTCGACGCTCGAACGATAGTCGAGCATTGTGAAGAGGATGGCGGACGCTGTGATGAAGTGGACGGAAACGATCGAGATCGACGCTCCGCCCGAGCGGGTGTTCGAGGCCCTGCTCGATCAGCACCACGTGATGGGTTGGTCGGCATGGCCCGAAGCGACCGGCTTCGTATGCGGCGTCGAGGGTGACGGCCGATCGCCTGGCTCTGAGATCGTGTTCCGCAACACGAACGGTGAAGTACAGGGTCGTCAGCGCATCGTTGGTGTGGAGGACCGTCGGGTGACGAACCAACTCGACAACAAGGGCCCATTCGGTACGACGATCACACCTCGAGTCGACTTCGTGGCAACTCCGCTCAGCAATGACCGCACTCGGGCTGCGCTCGACTTCGAAGCCGAGATTCCGTTGCCGTTCGGGGTGCGACACCTGGTGCAGGCGGTGATGTCTCGGTGGGCGCGCAAACTGCATGTGAAGGACCTCGAGCAGTTGAAGGACTACGTCGAGTCGGGCCGTGTCACAGTCGGTTGACTTGTTGCCACCCATGAGCGACATCGAACGAGACCCCCACGCCGGACCCGTTCCCGATTCCGCTTGGGACGCCGATGCCGAGTCGCGTGCCGAGAAGGGGCGCTTCGAGATCTTCAACGCCACGCGCCCTGGCGGTCTCGACGGTTGGACCATGGACGCCGACCAGTACCAGGCCGTCCACGACCTGATCCTCGAGATGATCGACGACGAGAGCGCCGACGACGGCACGATCAAACTGCAGGTCGTCGTGAACGCGGCCCAGGACCGCTTCGGTAATCACGAGCTCTTTCCCAAGGGACGGCTCACCAACTACGTGCGGTACGTGAAGACCGACATGGAAGCGCGCTGTGAAGTCGAGCGCATCCCCCGGTCGAGCCCGCAGCGCATCACCCGCTGGCGCGACGCCTGAGCGACGTCGCCCGACGCAACCGACGTGGTCGCGTCGGGTTGACTGACCGATCGTTCGGTCGGTACGCTGCTGGCCATGAAGTCCCGCATCGTTGACGTGTCGCTGCGGCTGTTCGCTCGCCGTGGCATCGATGGCGTGTCGATCGCCGAGGTGGCGCTGGCCGCTGGTGTCTCGAAGGCCAATGTGATGCATCACTTCGGCTCGAAGAACGGCTTGTACGCGGCTTGCCTCGATGTGATCGATGGTCATCTGCATGCCGCCGTCGATCGGGCGGTGACCGATGACGACGCAGTCGACGGTTTGGCTGCGTCGCTGGCGTCGTGGTCGGCCGAGTATCCCGACGACTGCCGGGTCATGGCCTACGGCCTGCTCCGGCTACTCGATCAGCCGGGGCGGTGGGCGCTGGCGAGTCCAGTGGAACGGATGGTCGTCCTCGTCGCTGGGGCAGGTCACGACCGCGACGAGGCGACGCGGATCGTCGTCGACCTGCTTGGGACCGTCACCTACCGCGAGATGGCCCAACCGTTGATCAGCGCGGGCGAGAGTCGAATCGACAGTTCGCGACATGCACGACAGGAGCACCAGTGACTCCTGACGCCGATCAAGACAGCGCCAGCGGGGCTCGCGCCTCCGAGGAATACAACACGCGCGACCACGCTCGGAAGTATCGATCAACTGCTGGCACTCAGCCCCCGATCGACGCCACGCTCAAGCAACGGTGCTTGGCGGATCTCGAACGAGACGGGTACACGATCGTGGAGAACGTCCTCGATGCCGCCACGGTCGACAACATGCGCGACGTGGCAGAGCCGATGTTCGACCACGACGGCGGACGCAACGCATTCGAGGGCTATCAGACTCGAAGGCTGTACTCGCCGCTCGACGACACCGACGTGTTCGATGAAATTGTCGAACATCCCATCGCCCTCGGGCTGCTCGACACGATGTTCGAACCGAACTACCTCCTCTCGCAGCTGCAAGTGATCGACATCGCCCCCGGCGAGAGCGCCCAGGGGCTCCACTGCGACGACCTCTTCTACCCGTGGCCTCGTCCCCGGCCTGCATTGGGTGCGGCGACGATCTTCGCCGTCGACGACTTCACCGCGGACAATGGCGCAACTGTCGTGATCCCGGGATCACATGTGTGGGACGGCCACTTTCCAACGACGCAAGAGGCGAGCCGTGCTGTGCCAGCGGTGATGCCCAAGGGGTCGATGTTGTTCTTCCTGGGCACGACATGGCACGGCGGCGGCGCGAATCGCACCGACCGCTCACGCATGTGCGTGACCGCGCAGTACTGCCGCCCGTGGTGCCGCCCGCAAGAGAATTTCTCGCTGTCGGTGTCTCGCGAACGAGCAGCGCGCTCGTCCGAACACGTGCAGCGCCTGCTCGGCTACAGCATCTTTCCGCCGTTCATGGGTTTCGTGCGCGGGATGCATCCCAAGCGGCTCTTCGAAGCGCGCTGAGCGAGTGCCGCTCGCGCAGGCGTCGGCCGAGTAATCACCACGTGATCGGCGTGTTGCGCCCGGGACTTCGCCGAACGCCGTAATTAGGCAAGCGCTTGCTCTGTTAAGGTGGTCAAGCATGAGCGTCAATGTCGGAGCACTGCTGACTCGTCGGGCATACCGGGAGCCCGACGAGGAATCGATCGTGGAGCCGTCGAGCGGGCGGCGACTGACGAACGCAGAGCTCAATGCGCGTTCGAACCGAGTCGCCAATGCGCTGACCGACGCCGGCGTCGAGAAAGGCGACCGCGTCGCGCTCCTGCTGATGAATGGCGCTGAGTTCGTCGAGTCGTTCTTCGCCGGCGGCAAGATCGGTGCCGTCATCGTGCCGCTCAACTGGCGACTCGTCGCCGACGAGCTGGAGTTCATCCTCAGCGACGCCGGCGCCACCGTGTTGATCTTTGGCGCCGACTTTGCCGATGTTGCCGGCGAGTTGCGCGCTCGCGGCTCGACAGCGATCGCGACATGGATTCAACTCGACGGCGCTCCTACCGATGGCGTCGTGTCCTACGACGACTGGATCGCTGCGGCCTCAGATGCCGAACCGCAGCACCGAGCTGCTGGCGACGATCTGTTGTTCATCATGTACACCTCCGGGACGACGGGCCTCCCGAAGGGTGTGATGCAGACCCACCACACGGTGTTTTGGGCGACGCTCACCATTGCGTCCACGTCGGACTTCCGCAAGGGCGACACCTTCTTGAACTCGCTTCCGCTGTTTCACGTAGGTGCGCTCGTGCCGGTAGTGGTCTGTATCTACAGCGCTACCAGCATCGTGCTGCTGCGCAGCTTCGACCCGGTGCAGGCGTGGGAACTGATCCGCGACGAGCACGTCTCCACCACACTGATGGTGCCGGCGATGCTCCAGTTCATGCTTGCCGTACACGACCCATCGGTGCACGACACGAGCAGCCTGCGTTGGTGCTTGAGCGGCGCCGCCCCGGTACCTGTCTCACTCATTGAGGCCTACGGCGACCTGAACATCGAGATCCAACAGATCTACGGGCTCACCGAAGCCGGCGGACCGGCGTGTCAGATCTCCTCGATCGATGCCGCCGAGCACGTCGGCTCGACCGGCAAGGCCTTCTACTTCACCGAGGTGCGCGTGGTGCGCGCGGACGGCAGCGATTGCGAGCCTGATGAAGCCGGCGAGGTGATCGTCCGCGGCGAACACGTGATGCCCGGGTACTGGAACCAACCCGACGCCACCGCAGACGCGATCCGCGATGGCTGGTTGCACACCGGCGACGTCGCCACGATGGATGCCGACGGCTTCGTCACCATCGTCGATCGGGTCAAGGACATGTTGATCTCCGGCGGCGAGAACGTGTACCCGGCCGAGATCGAGAACGTCCTCGTCTCTCATCCGAAGATCGCCGATGCCGGAGTGATCGGGATCCCATCGGACCGATGGGGCGAATCGCCGATGGCGGTTGTCGTCGCCGCCGATCCATCGCTCACCGCCGACGAGGTCATCGAGTTCACCAACGGAAAGCTGGCCGCATTCAAGACGGTGAAGGCAGTCGAATTCGTCGAGCAGCTGCCACGAAATCCCAGCGGGAAGATTCTCAAACGGGAGCTGCGTGAGCAGTTCGTGAGCGTGGCGGGTTGATCGGATGCTCTCCCACGAAACGTCTGCTACCCCGAGCGCGACGGCAGCGGTCGACTCCCCACATCCGCTTCGCGTCCTCGTCACCAAGATCGGCTTCGACGGTCACGATCGCGGATCGCGGCTCGTCGCCGCGTTCCTGCGCGACGCCGGCCATGAGGTGGTCTACACGCCGCCATGGCAGGAGATCTCCGGTGTGGTGACCCTGGCCATGCAAGAGGACGTCGATGTGATCGGCGTGTCCTCGTTGGCCACCGACCATCTGATCGTGCCCGAGTTGATGGCCGCGCTCGGCGAGGCAGGACTCGATCACGTCAAGGTGGTCGTCGGCGGCATCGTGCCCGACCACGAAGTACCGGACCTCACCGCGGCGGGCGTCGCCCGGATCTTCGGGCCGGGCTCGTCGCGCGAGGACATCGTCGACGGTGTCGAGGCGATCGGGCGAATCGCCCAGGAACACAAGCGTGCCCGGGGAGGGTTCGAGTCATGACTGCACTAGAACCACAACAGCTGGCGCTGCCCGGCTTCGACGAGGCCAAGGAGCGTTGGGCGCAGGCCTACGACGCCGGCGTCGCTGATTCCCGCACGGGACGC
>JBCCVW010000019.1:0-36242 GCA_039194665.1 Actinomycetota bacterium | reverse complement strand
TCGCGTTGCGTCGAATTAAACCACATGCTCCACCGCTTGTGCGGGCCCCCGTCAATTCCTTTGAGTTTTAGCCTTGCGGCCGTACTCCCCAGGCGGGGCACTCAATGCGTTAGCGACGGCGCGGATCCCGTTGGTTGGAACCCACACCTAGTGCCCAACGTTTACGGCGTGGACTACCAGGGTATCTAATCCTGTTTGCTACCCACGCTTTCGCTCCTCAGCGTCAGTTACGGCCCAGAGTGGCGCCTTCGCCACTGGTGTTCTTCCTGATATCTGCGCATTTCACCGCTACACCAGGAGTTCCCCACTCCCCTACCGCACTCTAGTCACAGCAGTATCGGGTGGCGTCTCTGGGTTGAGCCCAGAGTTTTCACACCCGACTTACCGAACCGCCTACGAGCTCTTTACGCCCAATAAATCCGGATAACGCTTGATGCCTACGTGTCACCGCGGCTGCTGGCACGTAGTTGGCCGCATCTTCTTCTGCAGGTACCGTCAGTTTCTTCCCTGCTGAAAGCGGTTTACAACCCTAGGGCCGTCTTCCCGCACGCGGCGTTGCTGCATCAGGCTTTCGCCCATTGTGCAAGATTCCCCACTGCTGCCTCCCGTAGGAGTCTGGGCCGTGTCTCAGTCCCAGTGTGGCTGATCATCCTCTCAGACCAGCTACCCGTCGATGCCTTGGTGAGCCGTTACCTCTCCAACTAGCTGATAGGCCGCGAGGCCCTCCCAGACCGAAATTCTTTCATCGGCCCACCATGCGATGGACCGGTGATATCCGGTATTAGCAGTCGTTTCCAACTGTTATTCCAGAGTCCGGGGCAGGTTCCTCACGTGTTACGCACCCGTTCGCCACTAGGTCGTCCGGAGCAAGCTCCATGGACCTCGTTCGACTTGCATGTGTTAAGCACGCCGCCAGCGTTCATCCTGAGCCAGGATCAAACTCTCCAACAAAAGCCTGTCCGAGTGAACTCGGATCGACTGCGTCAGCGAGTGCTCGACAACTCGGAGGGGAATACCTCCAACTCGACGAACGTCCTTGCTGTGGTGGCTGAGCCACCGAATTATGAGTTTGCCGTCGGCTGGGTAGCCGACAGCTGAATTGACAGACAGCTCTCTACGACCGAAGCCGCATGAACTGCCCGCACTGGCGTTCTGTCTTCTCTTCCGTTTTCAAGGAGCCGAAGCTCGCGGCACGCACCGAGGCGCTGAGCGCTCGTTCGGCGGAGGTGCCGTCGCCCTTGCGTTCCGGGTAAACCGTGCGCAAAGGCGGAGTTAGAAGATAGCTAGCCCACACGGGAGGGACAACCCCCCACGACCAAAATTCCGTTCAGGCACGCAGTTCGGCCAGGGCGTACCGCTTCTTTCCCCGGCGAAGCATGAAGAACCGGCCGTGCAGCGGGGCGATCGCCCGCAAATCGGAGTCTGCGGTGAGCGCGACGCCGTTGACCGACAGCGCCCCTTGTGCGATCTGCCGCCGGGTGTCGCTGTTCGAGTCGGTCAGCCCGGCAGCGACGAACAGCGGCGCCGCGTCGACCAGGTCGTCCGTTGTCACGTCCCTGGTCTCGATCTCGTCGCGCAGCACCTCGAACGCTTCGACGGAGGCCCCAGTGGGATCCTTGGCGAACAACAATTCGGCCGCCTCGGCGGCCCGCGCCGCTGCGTCCTCGCCATGCACGAGCGCAACCATTTCATTGGCCAACGCTTGCTGGGCGAGTCGGCGTTGCGGCGCCTCGGCGTGTTCTGCGAGCAGCGCGTCGATCTCGGCGAGCGGACGCAGCGAGAACGTCTTCAGTTGCGGACCGATCGCCTCGTCGGAGATCTGCATCCAGTGCTGGCGGAACTGGTAGGGACTCGTGCGTTCCGCCGACAACCACACCCGTGCGCCGGTGGTCTTGCCGAGCTTGCTGCCGTCACTGGCGGTGAGCAACGGCCAAGAGAAGGCGTGCACCGTCGTGCGCCGCGTGCGCCTGATGAGGTCGACCCCCGACAAGATGTTGCCCCACTGGTCGGAACCGCCGATCTGAATCGTGCAGTGATAGCGGTCGAACAGCTGCAAGTAGTCGTTGGCCTGAAGCAGCATGTAGCTGAACTCGGTGAACGAAATCCCCCGCTCCGACTCGAGACGCATCTTCACCGACTCGCGCGCCAACATCTGATTGACGGTCACGTGCTTGCCGACGTCGCGCAGGAAGTCGAGGACCGACAAGGGCTCGGTCCATTCACGATTGTCGACCAGAACGCCGCGACCCTCGTCTGACAGATCGATGACATGCGCCAACTGCCGCTTGATACTGGCGACGTTGTGGTCGAGCACATCGTCGTCGAGCAAGTTGCGCTCGTCGCTGCGACCACTTGGGTCGCCGACCATGCCGGTCGCCCCACCGGCGAGCGGGATGGCCCGGTGCCCCGCATCCTGGAACCGGCGCAGCATGATCAGGCCGATCAGGTTGCCGACGTGCAGGCTGTCGGCGGTCGGATCGCATCCGTAATAGATCCCCACCGGTCCAGCGGCGATGTGCTGGCGCAGTTCGTCGATGTCGGTCGAGTCGTGGATCAACCCGCGCGCCTCGAGGTCGGCGACGAGGTCGGGATGCTCATCGTTCATAGGGCTGGCAAGGGTACTGTCGGACGGTGCCGCAGAACTCCGAGGTTGTCGCCGACGACGCGGCGTGGCGTCTCGAAATTGCCCGGCGGTTCGGTGAATTCTCGAACACCACGTCGCGTCGAGCACCGCTGTACGCGGCGATGTCCACCTATCTGGCGAACAATCCCGAGCTCACCGACCCACTGCTCGCAGCCCCCGATACGCAGCGCCAACCGGTGCTGTTGCTCGCCGCGATCCACCATCTGCTGATCGAGGAGTCCTCCGAGCCGCTGGCCGCGTGGTACCCGAACCTGCGCACCAATGCCCGACCGCCCGACGACCCTGCGCTCGGTCTAACGCTTGCTTCGTTCATCACCCGCCGTGCGTCCGACATCACGGAGTTGACGGCGCAGCGCACGACCCAAACGAACGAAATCGGACGCTGCGCATTTCTCTTGCCAGCGCTGTCCATCGTGGCCGCCGACCCGACGGTCACGACCCCACTCGTCCACCTCGACGTCGGCGCGAGTGGCGGACTCAACCTGCTTCTCGACCGACTTGCCTATCGCTACGCACCGACCGCCAACGGCGACCCGCAATCGATTGATCACACGGCACTCGGCCCAGACAGCACCGTCGAGCTGCACTGCGAGGTTGCGGGAGCGATGCCGGTCCCCTCCGGTCTCCCGCACATCGCAGCACGCTGCGGGATCGATCGCACGCCGATCGACGTGACCGATCCCACGGAGGCACGGTGGCTCGAGGCGTGCGTGTGGCCCGACCAGGGCGACCGGTTCGAGCGCCTGGTCGCGGCGATCGACATCGCCCGCTACCACCCACCGGAGCTGCTTGCGGGCGACGCGGTGGGCTCGACCGTGCCGGCACTGGAGCGCATGACCACGCGCGGTCATCCCGTGGTGACGAACACCTGGGTGCTCAATTACTTCGATCCTGCGGCCCGCCAGGCGTACGCAGCTGAACTCGACCGTTTCGGCGCATCGCACAATCTCTCCTGGATCTACGCCGAGTCGCCAGCACAAACGCCCGAACTCGACCACGGGGTCCCCACCGATCAACACGTCACTGAACTCACGCTGGTTCGGTGGCGCGCCGGCGACCGGCGAGTCGACCACTTGGCCACCTGCCATCCCCACGGGTATTGGATCGACTGGCGGGGCTAACCAGGCATCCGCCACCGCCATGGCACGTCCACGGCAACCGAAATGCCGATGCGCGGTCCAATCGTCGGCGACCGCGGCGGGTCGACACCATCGTCACCGAGCGTCACCTCGGAACTCGCATCGAGCAGATCGAGTCGGTTGTGATCCAGGCCGATGGCGAGCGCCTGACAGAGTTTGCCCGGCCCGTTCGCCACCGGCTGACGGCCGCTGCGACGACGCAGCATGACGTCGAACCCCGCCACCGGCTCGACCGCTCGCACGAGCACTGCTGCGCCGACGCCATAGCCGTCCACCACCACGTTGGCGCACACGTGGATGCCGTAGCTCAGATAGCAGTACAACGTGCCGGCTTGCGCGAACATCGGCGCCGTTCGTGCGGTCTCGCCCCGATATGAATGCGACGCCGGATCGTCGGGCGTGTAGGCCTCGACCTCGACGATACGCCCGATCGTTTCACCGGACACGAGCAGCTTGTTCAGCAGTCGTGGCGCCACGACGGGCGCCGGTGCTGTGAGCAGCTCGCGTTCGACCGGCCGGATCACCCGGCGAGTGCGTCCCGTTCGGTGCGCAACATGGCGCGATACGCGTCGACCTGGCGGTCCCGCGCCGCCGGCCCGCCGGCGCCGTGGCTCCGGCGCATCTCGACCGCCACGCCGTTGGTGACGAGCGCGGCCGCCTCGCTCCCAAGTCGGGGATCGGCGGCGACGAGCTCGCCCAGCCCCGCACCCGACTCGAGCGCCGCGCGCACATGGTCCCCGACGATGGCATGTGCCTCCCGGAAGGGCACGCCGTTGCGCACCAGATGTTCGGCGAGGTCGGTCGCCGCCATCGTCGCTTCGTCGGCCGCGGCTTGCATCCGTTCGGGAACGAACGTCGCCGTGGCGATCATTCCCGTGATGGCGGCGACGGCGAGCGCCACCTGTTCGACCGAGTCGAACAACGGCTCCTTGTCTTCTTGCAGATCGCGGTTGTACGCCAGTGGTAGGCCTTTGAGCGTCGCCAGCAACCCGGTCAGGTTGCCGATCAAACGGCCGCTCTTGCCGCGCGCCAGTTCGGCGATGTCGGGGTTCTTCTTTTGCGGAAGCATCGACGAGCCAGTGGCAAACCCGTCGTCGAGCACCGCGAAGCCATACTCGGCGGAGGTCCACAGCACCCACTCTTCGCCGATGCGCGAGAGATGGACGCCGACGAGCGAGAGGGCGAACAGCGCTTCGGCGACGAAATCACGATCGCTCACGGCGTCGAGCGAGTTGTCGAACGGACGGGCGAAGCCCAGCTCGGCGGCGGTTGTTGCTGGGTCGATCGGAAGCGACGAACCGGCCAGCGCGCCGGCGCCCAGCGGCGACACGTCCATCCGCTCGAGCGCGTCGAGCAGTCGGTCGACGTCGCGACCCAGTGCCCACCCGTGCGCCAGGAGGTGATGGGCCAGCAGCACCGGCTGCGCCCGTTGGAGGTGGGTGTACCCAGGGAGGTACGTGTCGCCCGCATCCAGCGCCTGCTCGAGCAATACCTGTTGCAGATCGACGAGCCGTGCGGCGACGGCACGTAGCTCGCGACGGCACCACAACCGCAGGTCGGTGGCCACCTGGTCGTTCCGGCTGCGCGCCGAGTGCAACTTGCCGCCCGCGGGGCCCGCGAGCTCGGTGACCCGCCGCTCGATCGCGGTGTGGATGTCCTCGTCGGTGTCGACGAAATCGAACGTCCGCTGCTCCATTTCCTCGGCCACCTGCGCCAACGCAGCCAGGATCGCGGCGCGTTCGGACGAGGTCAGCAGCCCGGCTCGGGCCAGCCCGTTGACGTGCGCGGTCGAGCCCGTGATGTCGTCGGCCCACATCCGCTGGTCGAACGGCAGGCTGACGGTGTACGCCAGCAACGCCTCGTCGGGTCCACCCGTGAAGCGACCGTGCCACAACGTGCGCGCGCCGGCTGGTAGGTCGCCGCTCCGGCCGAACTCGTGTCGATCGTCAAGATCCATCGTCGCCCTCCACCATCGTGATTCGCATGTCCATCAGGGATCTCAGCTGAGCCCGGCGAGCCTGCGCAGGTGCGCAGCGAGGTCGCCACCGTCGGTAGCGGCGGCGACGCAGAGCAGCGTGTCGTCGCCCGCCACGGTGCCGAGGAGCCCGTCGACGCGGCTGCGATCGAGTGCCGAAGCGACGACATGGGCGCAACCCGGCGGCGTGCGGCACACGACGATGTTGCCCGACACCGATACCTCGGCGACCCATTCACCCATCACGCGGCGCAGCTGGTCGACCGGCGCCAGTCGGTCCGGTTCGTACTCGGGAATTGCATACACCGTGGCACCACCGGGCACGCGCACCTTGACCGCACCGAGCTCGTCGAGATCACGCGACACCGTTGCTTGGGTGGCATCGATCGCCTCCGCGGCGAGCAGCTCGATCAACTCGGGTTGGCTCGTCACCTCGTGATCGCCGATCAGCCGGGTGATGAGCGCCTGACGTTGCACTTTGGTCGTCATGGCGCTGGTACTCCCAACAGCATCGCCAACGCGCCGCGCGCGGCGTGCATCCGGTTGTGTGCCTGCTCGATCACGAGCGAGCGCTCACCGTCGATCACCGCCGCGCTGACTTCCAGTCCTCGATACGCCGGGAGGCAATGAAGAAATACAGCACCGTCGGCGGCACGGGCCATCAACGTGTCGTCGACGGTCCAGCCGGCGAACGCTGCCCGCCGCTCCTCACGGTCGGTTTCTTGGCCCATAGAGACCCACGTGTCGGTGTGCACCGCGTCGGCCCCCTCGACGGTGTCTTCGGCGGTCTTGTGTGTGGTCACCGACCCGGCGCCCAGGCCGCGCACCCGTTCCAGATCGACAGGATCGGGCAGGTACCGCGCCGGCCCTCCGATGCGCACGTTGGCGCCGAGCAACACGCACACCTCGGCCAACGAACGGGCGACGTTGTTGTAGTCGCCCACGTAGGCGACCGTCCGCCCTGCGAGGTCGCCCATGTGCTGTTCCATCGTCAGTGCATCCGCGAGCGCCTGCAACGGATGCGAGTGGTCGGACAACAAGTTCACGACGGGAACACCCGACGCGCTCGCCAGCCGGATGAGCGTGCGATGCTGCAGGACCCGGGCGGCCAGCACGGCGTGGTACCCAGCCATCACCTTGGCGATGTCCTCGACCGGCTCGCGCGTGTCGAACCCGATCTCTTCGCCGCGCGTGTACACCGGATGGCCACCGAGCTGGACGACTGCCATCTCGCTCGACTGGCGGGTCCGGTTAGACGGCTTCTCGAAGATCAGCGCCACGCCGTGCCCGGCGAGCGGCGCTCCGAGATCGCCCGGATCGCACGCCGCCAAGTCAAGGCAGTGGCGCACGCCGCCAGCGCCGAGATCGGCGATATCGAGCAGGTCGCGCGGTTCGCCGGCCGCTGCGTTGCTGGATGGGTCGGTCACTCGTGTGCCCTCACTTCCCGGAACGAACATCAGCGATCGCCGCCGCCAGCGAACGGCCAGCGACGTCGATCTCGTCGTCGCCGATGATCAACGGTGGCACCATGCGCAACGCATCGGGGGCAACCGCGTTCACGATCACGCCGTGGGAGAACGCGGCCTGGGCCACGGCCGCCGCATCGAGGTCCGATGCGAGCACCGCGGCGAGCATCAAGCCTCTGCCGCGCACGTCGACCACCCCATCGATGGCCTCGACGGTTGCCGTCAACCGAGCACCGAACTCGCGCGCTCTGGCTGGCGCATCGATCCGCTGCAACTCGGCCAGCGTGGCGTTGACGGCAGCGGTGGCAATCGCCGTACCTGAGTACGTCGATCCGTGATCGCCAGGCTCGAACGAGGCAGCGACATCGCGACGCGCCCAACAGGCGCCCACCGGCATCCCGTTGCCGAGCGCCTTGGCCAACGGCACCACGTCGGGAGCGATGTCCGCAGCCTCGAAGGCGAACCACTGACCCGTGCGGCCGAGTCCGGTTTGGATCTCGTCGACGATCATCAAGATGCCGCGCTCGTCGCATTCCGCACGCACCCCCTGGAGGAACTCGAGGTCGGCCTCGTGGACACCGCCCTCACCGAGAATCGGCTCGACGAGCACTGCACCGACGCTTGCGTCGAGCGCGCCGATCGTGGCGTCGAGGTCACCGTAGGCGACATGGCGGAAGCCCTCGGGCATCGGCGCGAACGGTTCGTGCTTTGCCGGCTGGCCGGTCGCGGCGAGGGCGGCCAACGTTCGACCGTGGAAGCTGCCGAACATGGCGACTACTCCGTGCCTCCCGCGGCCACCGTGCTTGCGGGCCAACTTGATGGCGCACTCGACCGACTCGGCGCCAGAGTTGGTGAAGAACACTTGGCCGGGGTGGCCAGTGGCTGCGTGCAGCAGCGAATCGATGGCGATCGCCGCATCGGTGGCGGGTTGATTGGCGAAGAAGTTCGACACGTGTAGCAGCCGCCGCGACTGGTCGCTGACGGCGTCGGCGACCGCTGGGTGCGCATGTCCGAGCGACACCACCGCGATGCCCGCGAGCAGGTCGAGGTAACGCGTCCCATCGGCGTCCCACAACCAGCACCCCTCGCCGCGCTCGATCATCGCCATCGGCGGGGCGAATACGGGCATGAACGGACTCGTCTGCGGGTCGAGGGGTGAATGCTCTGCGATGGTCACGTCGGCTCCTTCGATTGGATCATCGTGCCGATGCCGGCATCGGTGAAGATCTCCAGCAACAGCACGTGGGCGACCCGTCCGTCGAGGATGTGTGCGCCGGCAACGCCGCCGCGCACGGCGTCGATGCAGCTCTGCACTTTGGGAATCATTCCCCCGGCCACGGTTCCATTGGCGATCAACTCGATCAGTTCGTCGGTCGAGACGCGCGAGATCAGGGTGTCGGGGTCGGCGGCGTCGCGACGGAGGCCATCGATGTCGGTCAGGTAGACCAGCTTCTCCGCGTGCAATGCGGCGGCGATCTCTCCGGCGGCAACGTCGGCGTTGATGTTGAACGGTTGGCCTTCGTTGTCGACACCGATCGTGGCGACCACCGGGATGAACTCGTCGTCGAGGAGTCCGGTCAGGATCGATGGGTTCACCGCATGGACGTCGCCGACGAACCCCAGCCGGGCGTCGCGTTGCTCCGCCCGCAGCAGACCGCCGTCGGCCCCGCTCAGCCCGACTGCGAAACGTCCGTGCACGTTGATCGCGGTGACCAATTGCGGGTTGACCTGACCGGCCAACACCATTCGGGCGATGTCGACGGTCTCGGCGTCGGTCACCCGCAGACCGTCGACGAACTCGGGTTCCTTGCCGAGCCGGTTCATCAGGGATGAAATCTGCGGTCCCCCGCCGTGCACCACCACTGGTCGCATCCCGACGAGCCGCATCAGCACGATGTCTTGGGCGAACAACTCGAGCGCATCGTGGTCACTGGTTCCGGCCAGCGCGTTGCCTCCGTACTTGATCACCACTGTGCGTCCGGCGAAGCGGCGAATGTACGGCAACGCCTCGACCAGCGTCGAGGCAACCGATGAGGGGTCGCTGTCGGTCACGGCTGTAGACCGATCGTGGGGAGTCCCGCTGTTTCATCGAGTTCGAGTGCCACGTTGAGCGCTTGCAACGCTCCTCCGGACGCGCCCTTGGTGAGGTTGTCGAGTGCGGCCATCGCAATCACCGATCCAGTGCGCTCGTCGTAGCTCGCCGACACGAGCGCCGTGTTGGCGCCAAGGGTCGCTTTCGTCGACGGCGGGCCGTCCACGACGGCGACGAACGGCTCGTCGGCGTATGCCTCGCGGTACGCCGCAGCGATGGCGCCGTCGACGTCGCCGTCGGCTGCCGAGGGCGCATGACACGTGGCGACGAGCCCGCGGCTCATCGGAACGAGGTGTGGTGTGAACAGCAATCGACCGCCGATCTCCTGTTCCATCTCGGGGGTGTGGCGATGGTGATGAAGCCCATACGCGGTCACGTTGGCGTCGATGTTGGCGAACACATTGGTGTCGGTGGGGGCCCGCCCGGCCCCGGTGATCCCCGTCATCGTGTCGACGATGATTCCGGTGGCTGCAACCACGCCGGCGTCGACCAACGGAGCGAGCGCGAGCGTGGCGGCGGTCACATGGCACCCCGGCGTGGCGATCAGCGACGCGCCGACGAGCGCCTTGCGATGCCGCTCGGGAAGGCCGTAGACCGCGTCCGCCAGCAGCGCCGGCTCGGTGTGCTCGAACCCGTAGAACTGCGGATAGGCGGCAGCGTCCTTCAAGCGGAATGCCGCGGACAGGTCGACGACGTGGCCGACGTGGCCGACCAGGTGAGGAACCAGCTGCATTGCAGCACGGTGCGGCAGCCCCAGAAACACCGCGTCGAGGCCGTCGAGCCGCTCGACCAGTGCGTGGGGGTCGTCGTCGATGAGACCTGCTTCGAACGTCGTCTCGCCGTACGCCACGCCCAGCGATGGGTACAGGTCAGCTACTCGCTGACCGGCCATCGACGCCGCCGTGATGGCCCGTAGCGCCATCGACGGATGTGCATCGAGCAGCCGTAGCAGCTCCGCGCCGGTGTACCCCGAGGCGCCGACGACGGCGATGTTGTGGTTCACCATCTGCATAAACATACAGATTCACGGATGTTCATGCAATAGAGTGATCAACGGACCGTACGTCACCGCCGTTGATCGGCGGCAGAATGGAGCGGTGCTCGCCGGGACACCGACGAAGGGACGCCTGCTGGTGGCGACACCGCCGCTGGTCGATCCCAACTTCGACCGCACGGTGATCTTCATGCTCGAACACCACGATGAGGGCGCCATCGGCGTGGTCATCAACCGGCCGAGCGACGAGAGCCTCGACGAGCCACTCGACCGCTGGATCGACCTCCAGTCGGCACCGTCGTCGATTTTCTCCGGCGGGCCAGTCGAGGAGCAAGCGTTGATCGCCCTGGCGCAGACTGCCGAACCGGTGGCGGAGTTCGGCGACGTGTTGTCGCCGATCGCCGGCACTGTGGCCTCGGCCGACCTCACCGCCGACCCAGCATTGGCGGTCCCGGCCGTGCGCGCCGTGCGCGTGTTTCGGGGTTACGCCGGCTGGGGCCCAGGCCAGCTCGACGACGAGATCAGCTCGGGGGCGTGGCTCGTGCTCGACTCAGAACCCGACGACGTGTTCAGCGACGACCCAGACGAACTGTGGCGCGCCGTGTTGCGCCGCCAACCCGGCCGCCTGGCATGGCTCGCCGACGCCCCCGACGACCTCAGCCTCAACTGAGCTCCGGGGCGAGCGCGTCGATCGCATCGGTCGCCCGCTCGACCGGCACGAGCAGATGATCGTGGTGGTAACCCGCCAGCACGTTGCAGGCGATGTCGCGCGCTGCCAGACGAGCGCTCACCGCTGCGGTCAAACCGACCGCTTCGAGACTCGATTGCACTGCCACGGTGAGCCACGCCAGTTCCACCACCGCCGGAAGCCCGGCGCGCACGGCCGCATCAACAGGTACCACCAGCGTGGTCAGTTCGCCTTCGTCGACCATGGCTGCGGCGGCGGCCAGCAGTCCAGGCGTTGGCACCTCGACGGCGACGAACGTGTACGTGTCGGGACGCCGCTCGACGCGCAGCGTCGCCAACATCGCACTGAGGTCGGTTTCGCCGGGGGCGACCACCGCGTCAGCTTCGCAGCTCGACCCCGAGTTTGGTCGTCACCGCCTCGACACCCCGGCGAACGTCGGCGACGTCGGCGTCGGTCAGGTTGCGGTCCGGCGCCTGCAGCCGCAACCGGTACGCCAACGAACGAGTCGACTCGGGGACGCGCTCACCGCGGTACACGTCGAACAACGACAGGCCCACCAGGAGTGTGCCGGCGCCCTGACGGATCGCCTTTTCGACACGCTCGGCGGTGAACTCGTCACCGACCACGAAAGCGAGATCGAGATCGCTCGATGGGTACCGGCTGGTCGGCTTCCACTGTGCTGGCTTCTCGGGCCGGCCGAGCAGCCGGTCGAGGTCGACCTCGAGCACGGCGACGCGCTCGTCGACGCCGAACGCATCGAGCACGTCGGGCGCGATCTCACCGACTCCGCCAACGGCGTCTTTGCCGACTTGCAGCGTCGCTGAGCGCGTCGCGTGCAGTCCGGCGGGCACGCGACCCTGGTCGATACGTGCGCCCACTCCGAGCGCTGCCGCAAGCTCACGCCAGACACGTATCGCCGCCGGAGCCTCCGCGCCGGCGAGCACGACCGTCAGTGACTCGAACTCGTCTGGCAACTCGCCCTCGCCGGGCGGGTACACGTGGCCGACCTCGAACAGCGCGACGCCCATGCGACGGTGCGACTCGTTGTAGGCGACCGCTTCGAGCAGACCGGGCCGCAGCGACGTCCGCAGGACGCTCTCTTCGGCGACGAGCGGGTTGGTGATCGTGACCACCTCGCCGTCCAGGCCCGCCCGCGCCTGCGTATCGGGGGCGAGGAACGGGTTGGGCATCGCCTCGGAGATTCCGAGGCCGAGCAGCACCTGACGCGCCAGGCGGCGACGCTGCTGATGTGCGTTGAGCGAACCGTGGACCACCGAGTTCGGCACCCGCTTGCCGATCCGGTCGTAGCCATAGTGTCGAGCGACCTCCTCGATCACGTCGATCTCCTCAGCCGAGTCGGGTCGCCATGACGGAATCGCCACGGTTCGGGTATCGCCGTCGCCGGTCACCGTGTAGCCGATCGGGTCGAGCAAACCCGCCAGGTCGTCGGCGGCCAGCGCCGTGCCGAGAACGCGGTTCACCGCGGCGACTCGCACCTCGGTGCTGCGCTGCTCGGTGGGGAGATGGTCGGTGCGCGCGTCGACCGCTCCCCCGTGCACGACCAAGTCGGGGCACGTCTCGGTCAGCAGCTCGGCGAAGCGGGCGATGGCCAGTGGCATCCCGTACGGGTCGACGCCGCGTTCGAAGCGGGTCGACGCCTCGGACCGGAGGTTGGTGCGGCTGACCGTGCGGGCCACGCCATATGGCTCGAACCAGGCCATCTCGAGGGCCACCGTGGTGGTGGTATCGGAGATCTCCGAGTCGAGTCCGCCCATGATTCCGCCGACACCGATCGGGACGTCGTCGGCGTCGCAGATGAACAGGTCGTCGGCGGTGAATGTGCGTCGCTCACCGTCGAGCGTTGTCAACTGCTCACCGTCGTTCGCCAGCCGGACCCGAAACCCGCCACCACCGAGGGTGTCGAGGTCATAGGCATGGTTCGGTTGGTTGAGCTCCAGCATCACGTAGTTGCTGACGTCGACAACATTGCTGATCGGCCGCATCCCCGCCGCCAGCAGCCGACGCGCCATCCAGTCTGCTGATGGCGCCACGGTGATTCCCGACATCACCGTCGAGGTGAATCGCGCACAACGGTCGCCGTCGACCAGTTCCACCGACGCGGTGCGCTCAGGTCCGGCGGCGGGCTGCGCGGCCGATTGTGAGGGCGCGGGTGGCCGAAACTCGACACCGAGCGCCGGTGCCAGGTCGCGGGCGATTCCCACGTACCCGAGCGTGTCGGGACGGTTGCGAATGATCTCGATGTCGATCAGTGCGTCCAGCGTGAGCCCGAGCGCATCGCCGTAGGCGATACCGAGCGGGGCGTCGTTGGGCAGGAGGTAGATGCCGCTGTGGTCGTCGCCGAGACCGAGTTCGGAGGCAGAACACAACATGCCTTCGGAGTCGATGCCGAGGATGCCTCGTCGTTCGATCGTCATGCCGTTCGGCATCTCGGTGCCAAGCGTGGCCAGCGGGACGATGTCGCCGACCGACATGTTGAACGCGCCACACCAGACGTGGCGCTCGATTCCGTCGCCAGCATCGACGTACACCCGTTGCACCTTCGCCGCGTTGGGGTGTTGCTCGAGGCGCAGCACTCGGGCAGCGACAACGCCCTCGACCGTCTGGCCGACAACGTCGACCGACGCCACTTCCATGCCGAGCGCCGTGAGCGCATCGCACACGCGGGCGACCGCGGCGGGGTCGGCGGGGTCGCCGAAGTCGCCGTAGTCGTTGAGCCAAGACAGCAAAACGTCCATCAGAACTGCTCCAAGAATCGAATGTCGTTGCTGAACATCTCGCGCAGGTCGTCGACCCCGTGGCGCTCCATGGCCATGCGGTCGATCCCGAAGCCGAATGCAAACCCGCTCCACTCCTCCGGATCGATGCCGCCAGCGCGCAACACGTTGGGATGCACCATGCCGCATCCGCCGAGCTCGATCCATGACCCATCTGGTCGTTGGATGTCGAACTCCGCCGACGGCTCGGTGAACGGGAAGTGGTACGGGCGCAGCCGCGACGTGAATTCGGAGCCGAAGAACGCCTTGGTGAAGGCCTCGATTGTGCCGGCGAGGTCGGCCATCGTGATTCCGCGGTCGATGACCAAACCCTCGATCTGGTGGAACACGGGCATGTGCGTCGCATCGGCTGTGTCGCGACGAAACACCCGACCGGGGGCGACGATGTAGATCGGTGGTTCGCCGGCGAGCATCGTGCGGATCTGTACTGGCGACGTGTGGGTGCGCAGCAGGGTCGAACCTGGCTCGCCGCCCGGAGGCGCGTAGTCGAGGAACAGCGTGTCGAACTCACCGCGCGCAGGGTGGCCCTCACCCATGTTGAGCGCCTCGAAGTTGTGCCAGTCGGTTTCGACCTCCGGGCCCTCGGCGATCTGAAACCCGAGGCCGATGAACAGGTCCTCCAGCCGTTCCCATGCCTGGGTCACGAGGTGCGCGTGACCGCGCGCGGGCGCTGCGACGAACTCGGTGAGATCGAGTCGCTCAGTCTCGACGCGCGCTGCGGTGGCGGTCGCCGTGAGCTCCGCGCGACGAGCGTCGAGCGCGTCGGTCACCGCGGCCAGCGCAGCGTTGATCGCTTGCCCAGCCACCTTCTTCTCATCGACGCTGTCGAGCGCTCCAAGGCCCTTCTTCAGCCCGGACAGCGCACTCTTCTTGCCCGTGAGCTGCGGCGCGGCCGCTCCGACGGCGTCGACAGTGCTCAGCGCGGCGATTTGGTCGAGCGCGGCGTCGCGCGCCGCTTCGATCTCGTTGATCACATCAAGTCCTCTCGTAGGTGCTCCGTGGACGAACCCCGGGCGACTCAGGACAGCGGAAGCGGACGGCGCAGCGCAGAACCCCGGGTCACCCGGGGCACAAAAATCGCTGCATCACGGTCGTCACAGGGATGAGCGTACACCAGTGATGGGGAGCTACGAACTGGGGATTCCCGCTTCGAGCTTGGCGATCACCTTGTTGAGGTTGAACGCCGCGGGCTCTTGCCGCGCCGGGAACTCGGCCAACGTGGCGATCATCTCGGCCACGTACGACTGCGCCGGAACGAGCAGAAAGGCCCGGTCGAGCAACCAGTCGTAGTATGTGTTCGAGGTGATGTCGGCCTGCTCGTACGGATCGGTGCGCAGATTGAAGATCTTCGGGACGCGCAGCTCGGTGTACGGCTCGGCCCACACCTGCAGCGTGCCGGTCGCCCGCTGCTCCATGAACACGAACTTCCAGTTGTCGAACCGCAGCGCAGTGAGATCGCCGTCGTCGGAGACGTAGAAGAACGAGTCGCGGGCGCTGTCGTCAGTTGCGCCGGTGAGGTAGTCGAGCTGATTGTTGCCGTCGAGATGCACCTTGTATGACGTTCCAGCGAGGTCGGTCCCAGCGCGCAGCCGCTCGGCGATCTCCGCATCGCCCGCAGCGGCGAGCAGGGTGACGAACCAGTCGTTGTGGCTGACGATGCCGTTGAGCACCTCGCCCTCGCGAAACTGGCCAGGCCACCGAGCGAGCGACGGCACGCGGTAGGCGCCCTCCCAGTTCGAGTTCTTTTCGTTGCGGAACGGCGTCATGCCGGCATCGGGCCACGTGTTCATGTGCGGTCCGTTGTCGGTGGAATACAGCACGATCGTGTTCTCGGTGAGCCCCTCGGCGTCGAGGAAGTCGAGCAACTCGCCGACCAGACGGTCGTGGTCGACCATCGCGTCGTGATACTCCGACTGCCATCGCCCAGCGATGCCCCTGATCGACTCCGGGATGTGGGTACGGAAGTGCATGTGCGTGGTGTTGAACCACACGAAGAATGGCGTGTCGTCGGCTGCAGCGCCGCGCATGAACCGAAGTGCTTCAGGCGTGATCTCGTCGTCGACGGTGCGCATCCGGTCCTTCGTCAGCGGGCCGGTGTCTTCCACCCGTTGCGTGCCGTCGCCATTGGCCCACGAGTGGATGACACCGCGCGGACCGAAGGTGCGTCTGAAGTTCGGGAAGTTCTCGCGATCGGGGTAGTCGGTCTGTTCGGGCTCTTCCTCGGCGTTCAGGTGGTACAGGTTCCCGAAGAACTCGTCGAAGCCGTGCATCGTCGGCAGGAACTCGTCGCGGTCGCCCAAGTGGTTCTTGCCGAACTGGCCGGTGGCATACCCGTTCGCCTTCAGCGCGGTGGCGATCGTCGGGTCCTCGGCGCGCAGCCCGATGTCGGCGCCGGGCATGCCCACCTTGGTCAGGCCAGTGCGGTACGGGTTTTGGCCGGTGATGAAGGCCGAACGCCCGGCGGTGCACGACTGCTCGCCGTAGTAGTCGGTGAAGCGCACTCCTTCTGCAGCGATGCGGTCGATGTTCGGGGTGCGGTACCCCATGATCCCATCGCCATAACAACTGAGGTTGGTGATCCCGATGTCGTCGCCCCAGATCACCAAGATGTTCGGTTGGTCAGCCATGCCCCGAAACGTAGCCAGCGCTGCTACATCCAACGGTAACGATGGTGTCAGACACCATCGTTACAGCTCAGCGGCGCGTTGACGACGGACCTCGAAGGCCAGCACCGTGCCGGCCATCGCCACGTTGAGCGATTCGGCCGGCCCGGCATGCGGAATCGTCAGCCATCGATCGATGTACCCGACGGCGTCGGCCGACAAACCATGCGCCTCGGTGCCGAGCACGACCGCCACACGGCCGGTGAGGTCGGCGCGGTCGTAGGCCTGCGGCGACTGCTCGCTGTGGCTCGTCGTTCCCCACAGTGTCAGCCCGCCATCATGCACGTCGGAGAGGCTCGCCTCGAGCACGGGGATACGGAAGAGCGAACCCGCCGCAGCGCGCACCACCTTCGGGTTGTGCGGGTCGACCGAGCCTGGGGTGAGCACCACTCCATCCGCGCCGGCGGCCTCGGCGGAGCGGATGATCGTGCCCAGATTGCCGGGGTCGGCGATCGCTTCCAGCGCAACGATGAACGCTGCGTGCTGGAGGATCGCCCTGGCGTCGTGCTCCGTCGCCCGGGCCACGGCGACGGGTGGCCGCGGTTGCTCGGTCGGCGCGACCCGCTCGAACACTCCGGGACTCAGCAGGTGTACCGGCCCTGCGCCGCCGATCGACGACTCAGGCCGATCGACCGGTATGAACTGCGCTTCGAACTCGACGCCGGCGGCAACCGCCTCGTCGACGAGCTGCGGGCCCTCGATGATGAACGCGGCGTCGGCACGGCGGGCGCGCCGATCGGCGATGAGGCGGCGCAATCGCTGCACCGCGCCGCTGGTGTAGCTCAGCCCGGGGTCGGTCAGAGCGCCGACTTGGCCGACTCGACGAGCGCGGCGAATGCGCCGCGGTCGGTCACCGCGAGTTCGGCGAGGATCTTGCGGTCGACCTCGATCTCGGCGGCATTGAGGCCGGCGATGAACCGGCTGTAGCTCATGTCGTGCTCGCGGCAGGCGGCGTTGATCCGTTGGATCCACAGTCGCCGCATCTCGCCCTTGCGCGCCCGCCGGTCGCGGTAGGCGTACTGCCCAGACCGCATGACCTGCTCGTTGGCAGCCCGGTACGAGCGGCTCTTGTTGCCGTAGTACCCCTTGGCCTTGCCGAGGACCTTCTTGTGGCGTCGCTTCGCCGCGACGCCGCGCTTCACGCGTGCCATGTCATCTCCTCCGTCGTGTCGTCTTCGTCAGCAACAGTTGTCAGCGGACCGATCAGCGCTCGGCGAGCAGACGCTTGATGCGCTTCTCGTCGCCGGGGTGCACATCGGCATCAGCGGCCAGCCGGCGCGTGCGAGTGGACGGCTTCTTCTCGAACAGGTGCTGGCGCATCGCTTGCTGGCGGCGCAGCTTGCCGCTCCCCGTCTTCTTGAACCGCTTGGCGGTGGTCTTGGAGGTCTTCATCTTCGGCATCGTCTACTCCTTGTCGGGCGTGTCAGCGGCGTCGGGCGATTCTGCAGCGCGCGCCGCCTCGGCGGCCGCTTTCTTCATCGCCTCTTGCGCTTTCTTGTCGGGCGACAGCACCATCGACATGTTGCGGCCCTCGAGCCGCGCCTGGCTGTCGACCTTGGCTGCGGGACCGACGGCCTCGAGCACATCGTCGAGGATCTTCGAACCGAGCTCCGGATGGGCCATTTCGCGCCCCCGGAACTGCAGCGTCACCTTGACCTTGTGCCCTTCGTCGATGAACCGGATCACGTTGCGCGTCTTGGTGTTGAAGTCGCCCTTGCCGATCTTGGGGCGGTACTTGACCTCCTTGACCGACACGTTCGTCGACTTGCGTCGCGCTTCTTTGGCCTTCTGTCCCTCTTCGTACTTGAACTTGCCGTAATCCATGATCCGGCAGACGGGAGGGTTGGCATTCGGCGCCACTTCGACGAGGTCCAGGTCAAGGCCTCGCGCCATGCGCAACGCTTCGGGAACGGGCTTGATACCGAGCTGGTCGCCGGTTGGCCCGATCAGCCGCACCTCGCGGGCGCGGATTCGATCGTTGACGCGATGTTGGTCGCCGCGTTGGTCGTGTCGCGGTGCTATGGCTGAACGCTCCTGTGCAATGGTCTCCCTGACGTCTTGTGGGTGTGCTCGATATCTACGCTCGACGCGAACTGCACGCGGAGCGGCTCGCAGCACTGCCAGCCTCAGCCTTGTGACCCGGACGCACCGTCGCGATTCGGTGGCCGAAACCACCGAAACACCGTGGCCGGGTGGGGGTCTCCCCCACTTCGCCTCAAATGTCGCGTCGGTAGGGTAGCGCCTGTGACCGACGAAACCTCTGGACCGCTCGACGACGCTGCTGCATCACTGGAGAACGGTGACCTCGATCCCGAACAGCTTGACGCGTTGGCCGATGCCGAGCAGGCGATGGCTGAGGCCCGGGCCCGGCTCGGTGAGGTTCCCGCCGAGGTGGTCGTCACCAACCACGTCATGGGCCTGTACGAGCTCGCCGCGATCCACCTCTCAGCCTCGCCCCCGAATCTTGGCGAGGCGGCGTTGGCCATCGATGCGGTCGCCTGCCTGGTCGATGGCCTCGGTGATCGCTTGGGAGAAGAGGCCGACACAATGCGCGATGCGTTGAACAACATTCGTCTGGCCTTCGTCCAGGTCAAGGGTGCGGTTGGCGCCGACGACTCTGCCAGTGACGTGGCCAGTGACGACTGAGCACCTCAGCTCACGTTGGTCTGCACGATGCCGACGATCAGCGGACCCCACACGGTGAGGACCACGTTCGCGAGTGCGTAGGTGATCGTGAAGGTCGCCACCGGCGTGGCGTTACCGGCCTTGTTGAGCAACGCAGCGAAACCTGGATTGGCGCTCCGTCCGCCGACCACCGAGGCGAGTGCGTCGATCGGATCCTTGATCTTGTACACGTAGTACAGGATCGGGAATGTGATCAGCATCGGGATGATCGTCACCCCGACGCCCATCAGAAACAGCTGAATTCCCTGGTCTTCGATTGCGTCGAGCGCCTGCTGGCCCGATGTCAGCCCGACCACACCGACGAACACGGCCAACCCGAAGTCGCGCAAGAAGTTCGACGCCCCGGTGGGCAGGGCGGCGTAGCGCGGATGGATACTCCGCAGCCAACCCATCAGCAACCCGGCGACCAGGCAGCCGCCGCCCGTCCCGAGGGTGATCGGTACGTCGGCCACGTCCACGCTGAGCAGACCGATCGCAAAGCCCAACGCCATGCCGGCACCGAAGAACACGAAGTCGGTGGCATTGGCCCGTGTGACCGAGTAGCCGATCTGGTCCTCGACGCGGTCAAGGTCGGCCGGACGGCCGGTCAGCGTCAGCTCGTCGCCACGGTTCAGCTCGACGTCGGGCAACATCGGCATGTCCTGGCCGAGGCGCCGCACTCGGGTTGGAAACACCCCGCGCCGCGTCTCGACGTCGAAGGTCTCGACGAGCTCTGCATAGGTCTTGTCGGTGAGCGTTGCATTCGTCACGACGATGTCGCGTTGCTCCTCCACGAGGTGTACGCCGAGCGGCGCCGGAATCTCCTGCCCGACGGTCGACGCGGCCGTCTCGAGCGCGGGGACGAATCCCGTCAGCGCCACCACGTCGCCTGCGGCCAACTCCTCGTCGAGGTCTGGCTCGATGCGATTGCCTTCGCGTAGCACCAACTCGACCGCCGCGTCACCGAGCGCAGCGTCGACGTTGCGCACGGTCGAGCCGATCGCCCCAGCCCCTGGGATCAGTCGGTAGAAGCGGGTCTGCACGCGTTCGACCGCTTCGATCTCCCCGGGTTCGAGCTCGGGTGCTCCGCCCGACATACGCGCCGCTTTCTCCTTGGCCTCCTTACGGATGTTCCAGCGCATGATCTGTGGAAACGCCCACGTCGCCATGATGATCGGCCCGATGCTGCCGAAGATGTAGCAGATCGCATACCCGACCGCGACGTTGGTCTGCATCTCGTCGATCTGATCTGAGCTCAACCCGTCGAGCTCGGCGATGGCTTCGTCAGCCGTGCCGATGATCGCCGACTGAGTCAGGCCGCCCGCGGCGAGGCCGGCCGCAGTGCCACGGTCGAGGTCGAACGAGAACGCGAACCCGAGCACCACCAGCAAGCCCATCAGGCACATCGTGAACGCTGCCGCGAGTTCAGCGAGCGAGCGCCGATTGAGCGATCTGACGAACTGCGGTCCGCCCTGGTATCCCACCGCGTAGATGAACAACGCAAAGAAGATCGTTTTGACGCCATCGTCGATGTCGACCCCGAACTGGCCAATCGCCACGCCGACAATCAGGGTGCCGGCGATGCCCCCCAGCGTGAACGAACCAACCGAGAACTTCCCGAGGATGTACCCGAGGGCGATGGTGATGAACAGCGCCAGCAGCGGCGCGTCGGCAAAAAGATCTTCGATGGCGTCGATCACGCGGAGGGCTCCCCCGCCGCCACGAACCGCTCGTGATAGTCGGCGAGCAGGGTGGAGATCGCACGGCCGATCTGCGGATAGGCATCACTCGGCAGGTTGGCCAGCGACACGCGAATCGACATCTCCGGCGCGTCGAACCCGCCACCATCCATCAGCACCACGCCGTGTTCGTGCGCCAGCCGCCATACGAAGTCGATCGGTTCGTGCGCCGACCGCAACCACGCAGCGAAGTCGGCACCGAATCGCTCGGCGGCGAGCTGCGGGACGTCGATCGTGTTGTAGTAGTGCGTGTCGTACGGCGAGTCGGGGTAGTCGACGCCCAGTCCGTCGTACAGGCCGGTGATGCGTTGCCGCACGATGCCCTGCGCTGCGTGCTGGTACGCGTGGTTTTCGTCGACGAGCGAGTGCACGGCAAACAGCGTCATCATCACCTGCTGTGGCGTCGACAATCCTGCGGTGTGGTGCAGGGCAACAGTTCGGCTGTCGGCAACCATCCGGTCGATCAGTTTTGTCCCCGCCGGGTCGAGGAACACCGTGCCGTACCGTTGGGCGAGATCGTCTCGGTCGTGCTCGGGCAGTTCGGCGATCGCTGCATCGAGCACGTTGTCGGTGTGCAGACCGATCACGCCGAGTCGCCACCCGGTCGCTCCGAAGAACTTCGACCACGAATACACGAGGATCGTGTTCCGCGGCGCGATTGCCGCAAGCGAGCGGAATTCGTCGACAAAGGTCCCGTACACGTCGTCGGTTAGGAAGATCAGGTCCGGTCGTTTCGTCGCCACCAGATCCGACAGCGCCTGCAACGTGTCGGCGTGCATCGCCCGAGACGTCGGGTTCGACGGATTGACGACGAAGAACGCCTTCACACTCGGGTCGGCGAGCTTCTCGATCTCCTCGGGCGGATACCGCCACTCGTCGTTCTCGTCCTGGGCGATCTCGAGCTCGATCAGGCGGTAGTCGTTGAGATACGGAATCTCGAGGTACGGCGTGAAGATCGGGGTGCCGAGGGCGATCGTGTCCCCAGGGTGAATGAGCTTGTTCTCCACGAGCGACTGGAACACGTAGGTCATCGCCGCGGTTCCACCTTCGGTGGCGAAGAGATCGAAGTTGCCCTCCGACCACGATCCACCGGCGAGCGCCTTGGCGAGATACGCGTCGACGACCTGCTCACAGTGTCGCAACATGCGGTCGGGCACCGGGTAGTGATCGCCGAGGACGGCGTCGCACAGCTCGGTGACGAACGCGTCGAGATCGAACGAGAAGCGAGACTCGGCGAGCGCCAAGGTCGAGTTGAGCAGCTCGCCACCCTGTGCCCCGCTTGCGGCGAGATGTGTGCGCAGTCGCTCGGCGATGCCCGCTGATTCCGGAGTTCCGCCGAAGCCGGGGGCAATGGCCGTGCGCTCCGACTCGTCCAAGGCGAAGCGGTGCAGCTCGCCGAATGCGCGACGCGGTTCGACCGCCACCCAGTTGGGATTACCGCGACCGGCGTTGAGCATCATCGCCTCGGCGTCGGTCGCCATGGCGATGAGTTTGTTCTTCAACTCGAACGGGCTCAGCCCCTCGTATCGCTGCTCTTCTCCCCGTTCCGACACGCGCTCACCGTCCCTCGTCGACCGACGAGTGCGAAACTAGCTCGGGTCGCGACAGAAGCGCCCAATCGGTGCGGCACGCACACGACCGTCGCGGACGACAACGCCTTCGGCGCGCAACAGCTCCGCTTGCCGGCCGTCGGGAGCGGTGCGGATCTGACCCGCAGCGTTGACCACCCGCCACCACGGCACCTCGACACCACGCCATTCGACGAACTCGCCGAGCAACCGTCCGACGAGCCGCGCCTGGCGCTGGTGCCCTGCCGTCGCCGCAACATCGCCGTACGTGGTCACCTCGCCCGACTCCAATGCGATGAGCACGTCGAGCAGCTCGGCAACCCGGCGATCAGGGCGCTCGTTCACTCCCGGATCGCCACGGCTTCATGTCGGCCGACGCGCGGTCGTATCGAGAACTCGACCCGCGTGCCCACCGCGATCGTGCGCGTCCCGTCCACGATCTCGACGCAGTGAAACGGGTAACTCGCCCCGCTGTCGTCGACCACGGTGCCGAGACCGACGACCGCATCGAAGGCGGCGACGATCCCGCCTCGATGGCCGCCCGCATGGGACCGCTCGGTCACGGCACGATCTTGGAGATCGGCATCTCGACCAGATCGGTGGCGCCGGCCTCACGCAGCGCCGGGATCACCACGTTGATCGTGCGTTTCTCCACGACCGACTCCACCGCGTAGCCCCCGCCCGCAAGCGGAGACACCGTCGGCGACTTCATCGACGGCAACACCTCGAGCACCGCGTCGCGCCGTTCTTCGGTCACGTTGATCTTGAGCAACACCCGGCCGCGCGCATCGAGCACGCCGTTGAGCAGGGTCAGGATCTGGTTCATCGCCCGCCGTTTGTCCGGATCGGCGGCGGCCTCGGGATTGGCGATCACTTCGGTGTAGCTCGTGAGCACGGTGTCGATCACCTTCAATCCTGCGGCCCGCAACGCCCGGCCCGTCTCGGTGATTTCCACAACGCAATCGGCGATGTCGGGGACCTTGGCCTCGGTGGCGCCGTACGACAGCCGCACGTCGGCGCGCACACCATGCCGTTCAAAGAAGCGTTCGGTCAGTCCGGGATACTCGGACTGCACGCGCACACCGTCGGGAAGGTCGGCGACCGACGCTGCCGGCGAGTCACCGGCAACTGCGACGACAACACGAACCGGGTTGGTCGTGGCCTTCGAGTACTTGAGTTCGCCGAGCGACTCGACCGCCGATTGGGTCTCCTCGATCCAATCGCGACCGGTGACGCCCACGTCGAAGAGACCTTCGGCGACGTAGTTCGGAATCTCTTGCGGGCGCAGGATCCGCACCGACTCGATACGCGGATCGTCGATCGTTGCCTGGTAGTCGACCGTCGACGACCGCCGGACCGGTAGATCGGCCGCCTCGAACAATTCGAGGGTGGCCGATTCGAGGGAACCCTTGGGGAGGACCATCCGCAGCACGGCGCCGCAGGTTATCGGTGCGCGTGGAGGTCGCTCAGGTGGGTTTGCCGTCAGTGCCCGACGTTGCCGCCGGTGAGCAGGGCGAGGGCGTGTGGCACCACGTCGATCACTGCGTCGAGCTGCTCGACGCAGCCCTTCGTGCTGCCGGGCGTGTTGAGCACGATCGTCGCGCCGCGGATACCCGCTCGCCCACGCGAGAGTCGACCGAGCGGGTTGCACAGTCGCATCGCCTCGGCCAGGCCCGGCGCCTCGCGCTCGACGATCTGCAACGTGCCTTCGGGCGTCTGGTCACGCGGCGCGAATCCGGTGCCACCCGTGGTGACGATGACCCCGGCGAAGTGATCGCTCATCTCCAACAGCCGTGCGGCCACCGCGTCGGCGCCATCGGCGGTGACCTGGTGGTCGACGACGTCGAAGCCCGCCTCGGCCAGGCGTTCGACCAGCGCCCGTCCGCTGCGGTCGTCGCGCGTGCCGTGCGCCACCCCGTCGCTCACCGTCAGCACCTTGGCCGCCAGCTGCGGCTCACTGCCAGCGTCTTCTGCCGCGTCGCGGTCCTCAACCATCGCGGCGACGGTATCGGAGCATGGTCATCCCATCGGTATCGGCATCGTGGGGCAGCAGCCGCCAGCCGTGTCCGTACGCTCGCCATGGGCCGTTCGCCGGTTGGCGATCGTCGATGACGAACCCGGGGGGCACCGGATGGTCGATCGACTCGGCCGCCGTCAGCGTGCACACGCTGTACACGAGCTGACCGCCAGGCCGCACCAGCGCGGCCGCGGCCGCCATCAGCCGCGCTTGCAGGTTGCCCAGATCGGTCACGTCGTCAGGCGTGACGCGCCAACGGGCATCGGGACGGCGGCGCAACGCCCCGAGCCCCGAGCACGGGGCATCGACTAGCACACTCCCGAACGAGTCGGCGGCGAACGGTGGCCGTGAGCCATCGGCGACGATCACGGACACTGGACTACCGAGGCGCGATGCGTTGCGGGCGATCATGCGGGCGCGGCCGGGATTGACGTCGTTCGCGATCACCGACGTGCGACCTGCCAGCGCGGTGGCTTTCCCACCGGGGGCCGCGCAGAGGTCGAGCGTGCTGTTGCCCGGATGGTCGACGGCATCGGCTACCCAGGTCGATGCACGGTCCTGCACGTAGCCGTCAGCGCGCGTCGTGACCGGTGGTGGTTGATTCATCAGCGCCAGTGCCTGATCGGCATCCTCGCCGCCCAGCTCGGCGCGCAGCCGCTCGACGATCCAGTCCGGATAACTCAGCCGGGCCGCATCGCTCGGCCACGATGCGTCGGTCATCGGGTGGTCGGCGACGCGGCGCAGTACGGCATTGACGAATCCGCGAGTCCGTCGCGGTGCCAGGGCAACGGTCTCGGCGACGGCGGCATGCGCCGGGATGACGGCGAACGTCAATTGGTATGCGCCGAGGCGCAGCAGGCGACGTGTCGGAGGGTCGGGTTCGATGGTGACGAACCGGTCGGTGATCACGTCGCAGGCGCGACGCATCCGGGTCACGCCGTACACCAGATCGGTGGCGAAGCGACGATCGCGCTCGTCGAGCGAACTGCGCTCGAGCGCTGCGCCGAGCACAGCATTGGCGTAGGCGCCATCGTCGACGCGGGTCAGCACCTCGAACGCGAGCGACCGTGCGGACATCGGGCGTCAGCCGAACAGCTCGCCGGGCTGCGGCTGGGCGCCGTTGCGCCAAGCCACAAACGACATCGGCGCTTTGCCTGCAGGCTGCACCTCGGTCGGGCGCAGTTCGTCGCCCTCGAGCTCGGCGGCGAGCACCTTGAGGCGTGTATTGCGAAACGTCGTCCACGCGCCGCCCACACGTACGAGGCGGTCGATCTCCGCTGCGGGCTCGCGCCAATCGATCTCTCGCTCCGCAGGGTCGATCTTGGCCGCGTACGTCGCCTCGCCGCGTTGCGGTTGGGCTGCGCCGATCCACTCGTTCAACGGTCGGGCGAGCGTGTTGACGAGCAGCGCAGTCCCGTCGGCGACCAGCGCACTGCGCAGCTCGTCCGCGGTGGTGCGCGCACCGATGGCCCTGTGCCGGCAGCCGTACACGCCGCCGGTGTCCAGACCAGCTTCCAGCCGCATCACGCACACGCCCGTCTCGTCGTCGCCAGCGAGCAAGGCACGTTCAACGGGCGCCGCCCCTCTCCATCGCGGCAGCAGCGAGAAGTGCAGATTGATCAGCGGGAACACGTCGAGCACGGGCTGTTTGATCAGCTGGCCATATGCGACCACCACGCCGAGCTCGATCCCTTCGCTCGGCACCGCTTCGACCAGGTGGGCGGGATCGTGGACGACGGGCAGACCCAGCTCGACGGCGGCGGCCTTGACGGGGCTGGGTGCGGTCGCCCCGCCGCGCCCTCGGCGGCGATCCGGATTGGTCACCACGACGGCCACCTCGTGGCCCGCATCGACGAGCGCCCGGAGCGGGGCGACCGAGATCTCGGGCGTGCCGAGGTACGCCAGCTTCATCTCGACGAGGGCTACTGCAGCCCGAGCCGCCTCGACAGCGGACGGCGTGGCGCCGCCGCCGGCTCGGCCGCCTCGCGTTCGATCCGGCGGTACTCCTTCATCGCTTCCTTGCGCTGATCGGGGGTCATCCGGTCGAACATCAACACGCCGCGCAAGTGGTCGATTTCATGCTGAAACATGCGCGCCTCGAGTTCGTCGGCTTCGATCTCGATGATCTTGCCGTCGATGTCGACCCCACGCACCAGTACCTGCTTGGGGCGCAGCATCTCGACGTACAGACCGGGGATCGACAGGCATCCCTCGTCGTACACCCATTCGCCATCCGACTCGACGATCTCGGGGTTGATGATCGCCAGCGGGTCGTCACCGAGGTCCCAGACGACCACCTGCTTGCGGACACCGATCTGCGGCGCTGCGAGGGCAATCCCGTTGCCAGAGTCGACGAGCGAGTCGAACATGTCGTCGACCAGCCGGATGACCTTGCCATCGACGTTGTCGACCGGCGCGGCCTGTGCGGTGAGCACCGGGTCGCCGTAGGTGCGGATCTTGTACGACATCCATGTCAGGCTACGTCGCATGGGGCCCGAGGAGGACGAGTCTGGTCAGCACTATTTTGCGGACGATCCCACCGCGGCCTCCGCGCCGGCGACGGTCGAGGTCGTGCTGCCGGACCTCGCCTTCGAGTACGCCACCGACCGTGGCGTGTTCGCCCACAGCAGACTCGATACAGGAACGGCGCTACTGCTTCGGCTCGGCCCGCCACTCCCCCGCCGCGGCGCTCTCCTCGATCTCGGATGTGGAGCCGGCCCGATCGCCCTCACGCTGGCCCGCCGCGCGCCGGAGGCGGCGGTGTGGGCGGTCGACGTCAACCGTCGAGCGCGAGCGTTGTGCGCAGAGAACGCTCGTCGCCTGGGCCTGACCAACATCGTCGTCGTGGCACCCGAGGAGGTGCCGGCGGATCAGTGCTTCGATGCGATCTGGTCGAATCCGCCGATCCGCATCGGCAAAGATGCACTGCACGAGCTGCTTCAACGATGGCTCGCCCGCCTGGCCGACGACGCCCACGCTGCGCTCGTCGTGCAAAAGCACCTCGGCGCCGACTCGTTGCAGAAGTGGCTGCGTTCGGTGGGTCACGAGGTGGAGCGAACCGCCTCCAAGTCCGGATATCGACTCCTGGTCGTTGGACCGTAACGGTGTGACATCTGGGGTCAGACCCCTTCTGTCACGCACGTGCTGTGGAGTGAATCCGCCGCGCGACCCGTGACAGAAGGGGTCTGACCCCAGATGTCACAGCTACAAGCGCGGCGGGTCGATGACGATCCGTGGGCGCCCGCCCGACGGGCGCGGCGCGGCGTTCAACGCCCGCCCGAGCTCCATCCAGTCGGCGGCACGGACCAACGTTGTCGACTCGTCGACCGGTGCGACGTCGACGGTCGACGGCAACTCGGCTGCGAGCGCCGCCGACCCGCTTCCCGACAGCAGCCCGATCGCCGCATAGGGCGGGAACCCGAACGTGCGTCGCCGCTCCTCCTCAGCCGAGATCAGCATCGCCGGGTTGCCCGACAACGCCGCCTGCACCACTTCGTGGTCGGGGATGAAGGTCTGGATCATCACCGTGGGCGCGAGCCGTCCCGCCAAGATCAGTAACGCCATCGCCTGTTCGGCGGCGCGATAGCGGGGAGCCAGCAATTCCGAGTCGAACTCGAGAAACACCACGACATCGGCGCGCCGACCCAGACGATGAAGGACGGCCTCGGTTCCGACGTACACGCCGGCGTCGACGACCTGCTCGTCGTCGGCCCCAGTGACCGACACCACCGGCCGGCCAGCCGCTGCTTCGAGCTCTTCGCGCAGGCGTGTCACGCCGGGGCGGAGGTTGGCGAAACCGGTACCACCACACACCTGGCACACCGGGGGACGTGTCGTGCCACAACGGCGACAGCGCAACATGCCGTCGTCGTCGAGACCGACCGCGGCGGTGCACCGCTCACAGCGCACCAGCGACTGGCAATTGCGGCAGGCGAGGACTCGGGCGCGTCCGGTGATGTTGCTCACACATACGACCGTCGCTGAGTGGTCGCGTAGCTGCTCGATCAACGGCGAGGTCAGCAACGATCGCTGCCACGGCGGCTCGCCGCGCCGATCGATGGGGATCACCCGTGGCCACCCGGCACGCTCGCGTCGTGCGGGTGGATGGATCACTGCGTCGGCGCCGCCGGTCGACTCCATGGCGGTCAACGTCGGTGACGGTGACAACAGCACAACTGGCACACCGGCGCGCCGGCCCCGTTCCAGTGCGACGTCGCGGGCGTGCCACGTTGGGCTGCGTTCGGTCTGCAAGCGTTCGTCGTGTTCGTCGACGACGATGATCGCCGCGAGGTCGGCACACGGGGCCCACGCCGCGGTGCGCGCGCCGATCACGACATCGACTCCGCCAGCGGCCCGCGCCCACTCGTCGGGCACATCGGCGACGGAGACGCCCGCACGCCGCAGGCGCGCTCCAAGGAGCGCAGCCTCGCCGGCCGTCGGCGCGACCACCAGCGTCGGGCCAACCGCCACCGCCGACAGGATCGACGGCAGCACGTCGACACGCGGCGGCAAGCGGAGCGTGCCCCCGCCGCGCTGCAGCAGGTCGGCCGTTGCTGGCGACGATGGTCCCGGAGCGTTTCCGCTGCGTTGCGTCGTCGGCAAACTCGGCACCGCCCGCGTGGGCGACGCGGCGACGAGAAACGGACGCACTCGACCGGCAGCCCAGCGGACCTGTGCCCACTCAGCGAGCTGGATCAGCTCCGGCGCGGGACCGTGACCGGTGACCTTCTTCAGCGGCTTGAGGGCGATCGAGTCCGACACCGCGTCGAACTCCGGGTCGGACTCTCGTCGCTCGAGCACCCATCCCCCGATACGCCGACCGTGGAGCTCGACGCGCACCATGGTGCCCGTTTCGACGCGCCCCTCGAACTCGTCGGAAACTGCGTATAGGAATGTCTTGTCGAGCCCGGTGAGGTCCGGCAGCACACGGACGACGTGCACCGCCGACTGCTCAGGCGCCGAGCGCCGACTTCAGGTCGTCGAGCTTGCCGAGCTCTTCCCACGGGAAGCCCGCCCGGCCGAAGTGCCCATAGGCCGCGGTGCGCCGGTACATCGGCCGCTTCAGCTCGAGGTCGCGGACGATGGCGCCCGGGCGCAGATCGAACGTCTCGCGCACCGCCCGCTCGATCTCTGCCGGATCGGCCTGGGAGGTACCGAACGTGTCGATCAGAATCGACATCGGGTGGGCCATACCGATCGCGTATGCCAACTGCACCTCGCACCGATCGGCGGCGCCGGACGCAACGACGTGCTTCGCCACCCACCGACCGGCGTACGCCGCCGAGCGGTCGACCTTGCTGGGATCTTTGCCCGAGAAGGCGCCGCCACCGTGACGACCCATGCCGCCGTAGGTATCGACGATGATTTTGCGCCCGGTGAGACCGGCGTCGGCGTAGGGGCCGCCGCGCACGAAGTGTCCGGTGGGGTTGACGTAGATCTCGTAGTCGTCGTCGGCGAACTCGTAGGGAACCGTCGCCCGGATCACCTGGTCGGTGAGATCGGGACGGATCACGGTGTCGCGGTCGACGCCATCTTGGTGCTGAGTGGAGATCAACACCGCCTTGAGCGCAACCGGCTTGCCGTCGCGGTACTCGTAGGTCACCTGGGTCTTGCCGTCGGGCCGCAGATACGGCACCTGTCCAGACTTGCGGACCTCGGCAAGGCGCTCAGCCAGCCGGTGCGCGGTCCAGATGGGCAGTGGCATCAGGTCGGCGGTTTCGTTGCAGGCGTAGCCGAACATCATTCCCTGGTCACCGGCTCCTTGGAGGTTGAGGATGTCCTCACCGGAATGGCCGCTGCGCACCTCCTCGGATGCGTCGACGCCTTGGGCGATGTCGGGGCTCTGCTCGTCGATCGACACGATGACACCGCAGGTGTTGCCGTCGAAGCCGTACAGCGCGTTGTCGTACCCGATGCTGATGATCGCCTCGCGAGCGATCTTGGGAATGTCGACGTATGCCGACGTGGTGATTTCGCCAGCCACCACACACAGTCCGGTGGTCAGCAGCGTTTCGCAGGCGACGCGGCCGTCGGGGTCGTCGGCGAGAATGGCATCGAGCACCGAGTCGGAGATCTGGTCGGCCATCTTGTCGGGATGACCTTCGGTGACGCTTTCGGAGGTGAATGTGAACGTGCTCATGAGTGGTGCGGTCGCGTTCCTATCGGGGTTCGGTCCACGGCGTTGTGGAGCTGACGATTCTGACGGAGGTCGACGATGGTGTCGATGACCGCCCGGGCGACGTCTCGCTTGGCGGCGAGGTCGATCTCGACAGGCTCCGCGTCGGGCCGCAACATCGTAACCGCGTTGGTGTCGTGAGCGAAGCCAACACCGGCGGCGCCGACGTCGTTGGCAACGATGAGGTCGAGATGCTTGCGGTGGAGCTTCGCCTGGGCGTTGGCCACGAGGTCGTCGGTCTCGGCGGCGAATCCGACGAGTGTCTGTCCTGGCCGCTTCGCTGAGCCGAGTTCGGCGAGGATGTCAGGGGTCGGTTCGAGTTCGATGTGCGGCACACCGTCGTGCTTCTTCAGCTTGTTCGAGGCCGCCGAGACGGGTCGGAAGTCGGCAACCGCGGCGGCCATCACGATCACGTCGGCCGTTGGTGCGGCGGCGGTCACCGCCGCCCGCATTTGCTCTGCGGTCTCGACCGGCACGACATCGACATCGGGGGGCGTCGGCAGATCGACGGTCGACACGAGGGTGACGGTCGCGCCACGCGCCGCGGCTTCGGAGGCGACGGCGTACCCTTGCTTGCCCGAACTGCGGTTGGCGATCACTCGAACGGCATCGATCGGCTCACGAGTGCCACCAGCGGACACGCAGACGTGCAGTCCGACGAGATCGCGGCGCGACGCGGTATCGACGTCGAGCACGTTGTGCACCGCAGCAACGATGTCGACGGGTTCAGCGAGACGTCCGGCACCGATGTCGCCGCCGGCCAGTCGGCCGACGCCGGGTTCCACGATGTGCACACCTCGACTGCGCAGCACCGCGATGTTGTCGACCACGGCAGGGTGCTCCCACATCTCGGTGTGCATGGCGGGACACACGATCACGGGCGCACGCGTGGCGAGCAGCGTGTTGGTCAGTAGATCCGTCGACAGCCCGGCACGGTACGCGGCGATGACGCGTGCGGTTGCCGGTGCGACCACGATGAGGTCGGCGCCTTGTCCGAGCGCCGTGTGCGGAATCGGTGTGGTCGGATCGTCCCACAATCGAGTGTGCACTGGCTCGGAGGCGAGCGCACTGATCGTGGTCGCGCCGACGAACCGCTCAGCACCGGCGGTCATCACCGGGACGACATGGGCGCCAGCGTCGACGAGTCGGCGGAGGACGTCGACCGCCTTGTACGCGGCGATACCGCCGGTGATTCCAAGGACCACCCGGCGGCCGGTGAGCGGCCCCGGTTCGGCCATGGTCGGGTCAGCCGTCGTCGCTCGACTCGCCGAAGGCTTCGGCGGCGTCGGCCATCGCCTGGGCCTCGGCCTCAGGGTCGTACTCGGGCTCATCGGGCGCTTCGGTCCACACGATCTTGTCCTCGGAGATCTCCTCGAACGCAATCGACAGGGGCTTGCGCGCCACCGACGACACCTGCGGCGGGATCATGTGGCCGAGGCCATCGCCGAGTTGATTGAAGTACGAGTTGATGTTCCGTGCTCGACGGGACGCAAGCGTCACCAGCGAGAACTTGGAATCGACGCGACCGAGCAAGGACTCGATCGGCGGCGTGATCATGGTGTCGTGGTCGAGCGCCATAGCGGTCCAAGCCTATCGGGACTGGGCGATGATCGCTTCGAGCTCGGCCACCGTGTCGTCGAGGTCGTCGTTGACTACCACGTGATCGGCCAGCTCCCGACCGATCGGTTCTTCGAGTTCGGCCTTCTTCAGCCGCGCCAGTACTTTGTTGTTCGGATCGCCACGACCGCGCAAGCGACGCTCCTGCTCTGCTCGACTCGGGGGGAGCACGAAGATCAGCACCGCTTCCGGATGCGACGCCTTCACCTGGCGCGCCCCATCGACCTCGATCTCGAGCACCACATCGCGCTCGACCTCACCGATATCGAAGCTCGGAACCGGGCTGCCGTAGTAGTTGCCGAGAAACTCGGTCCATTCGAGAAAGCCCCCCGCGGCGATACGCGCCTCGAACGTCGGAGCGTCGGTGAATACGTAGGCGTCGGCATCTTCGCCGGCGCGTCGCTCGCGGGTGGTCCACGACCGGCTGAGCCACAGCGCTGGATTGCGGCGTACGAGTTCGGACACGATCGTGCCTTTACCGACGCCTCCGGGTCCGGAAACGACGAAGATCACCCGGCGGTGACTCAGTCGCCGAGCTGTTCGAGCAGCTTCTGCTTCTGCTGCGGCCCGAGACCTTGAACGCGACGGTTGTCGGCGATGTTGATGTCTTCCATCACGCGACGCGCCTTGACCTTGCCCACGCCGGGGAGCGACTCGAGCAGGGAGACGACCTTCAACTTCCCGACGTTGACGTCCTCGGAGTCGAGCGCCTCGGCGAGGGTCATCGAGCCCATCTTGAGGCGCGCCTTGATCTCGGCGCGGGCGGCGCGGGCTTCGGCTGCCTTGGCCAGCGCCGCTGCCCGTTGCTCGGGGGTCAACTGCGGTGGAGTTGCCATGACGTCACGCTAGCGCGCCGATGTCGGCGACGCGGTCGACCCCCTGTACACGGCACCATTCGACCATGGCCGACTGGATCTCGACCGGGGCGCGCGGGTCGGCGAACGTGGCGGTTCCGACCTGAACGGCAACCGCTCCAGCCAACATCATCTCGACGGCGTCCCACCCCGTCGTGACACCACCGACGGCCACGATGGGCACCTCGGGCAATGCCCTGTGCACGTCGTGCACGGCGCGGACGGCGACCGGGTGGATTGGTGGACCCGAGAGTCCACCACCGCCCGCACCCAGCGTGGGCGTGAGCGCATCGGGCGAATACGCCATGCCCAACAGGGTGTTGATGCACGTCACCGCCTCGGCGCCAGCCTCGACCGCGCCCGCGGCGACGTCGACGATGCGGTCGGTGTTGGCGCTCAGCTTCGCCCACCGGGGCCGACCGCACCCGGCCGTGGCAGCGATCACCTCCGCAGACAGCGCGGCGTCATGCGCGAAGATGCCGCCTCGTCCCTCCAGGTTGGGGCATGACAGATTGACCTCGACAGCGGCGATGTGTTCGGCTGCGGCGGCGAGGGCATCTGCTGCCTGAGCGAACTCCTCGACCGTGCGGCCCCAGATGCTCGCCACGACCGTGGCATTGCTGTCGACCAACAGCGGGAGGTAGTCATCTCGCCACCGCTCGACGCCCGGCCCTTGCAGCCCCACTGCGTTGATCATGCCGGCGCCGGCCGGATGCACACGCGGCGCGGGGTTGCCAGGCCACGGCATCACCGACAGCGACTTGGTCACGATCGCCCCGAGCGTCCGCAGGTCGAAGTACGCGCCGAGCTCCGAACCGAACCCGGCGGTACCCGATGCGGTCATCACCGGTGCGTCGAGTGCGACCGAACCGATTGCCACTCGGGTGTCGACGTCGCCGGCCACGATCGTCCTACGCCGGCACGCCGGCCTGGTGATACCGCTGCAGCGAGCGAACGGTCGCGCCCTCGGAGCGGTGGGCCAACCCGTCGGCGGCCGCGAGCGCTGCGCTAATCGTGGTGACACAACCGACGCGGTGGAGGCTGGCCGCTTTGCGAATGTGCTCGCCATCACTGCGCCCGATGCGACCTCGGGGAGTGTTCACGACGAACGAGATCTCACCAGCAGCGATCAGGTCGACGGCGGTGGTCCCGTCGTCGCGTTGGTCCTGCACCTTGTCGAGGCGCCGATCGACCGGCAACCCATATCGTTCGAGGTAGTCGGCAGTACCTGCGGTGGCAGCAATCGCCAGGCCGAGCTCGCGCAGCCGCCGGGCGACGACCAGGCCAGCTGGCTTGTCGGCATCGGCGAGCGACAGGAACACCATGCCGCTCGTCGGCAGGACGGTTCCGGCGGCAAGTTCCGCTTTGTCGAACGCACTGGCGAAACCGTCGGCGATACCCATCACCTCGCCGGTCGAGCGCATCTCTGGACCCAGCGCCGGGTCGACTTGGGGGAAGCGACTGAACGGCAGGACCGCCTCCTTCACGGCCACGTGGCCACCGACCGGCGCAGGGAGTGCGCCGTTCTCGCGCAGCTCGGCGAGCGTTTCGCCGAGCATCACACGCGTCGCCACCTTGGCGAGCGGTACACCGGTCGCCTTGGCCACGAACGGCACCGTACGGCTGGCCCGCGGGTTGGCCTCGATGACGTACACGGTGGTGCCGACCACGGCGTACTGCACATTGATCAAGCCGCGCACGTCGAGGCGGGCGGCGATCGCTGCGGTGTACGCCTCGATCACCTCGACCACCCATGGCAACAGCGACGGCGGGGGAATCGCGCACGCGGAGTCGCCAGAATGCACACCCGCCTCCTCCACGTGCTCCATCACTCCCCCGATGAGCACCTCACCGGTGGCGTCGCGGATCGCATCGACATCGACCTCGGTGGCATCGGCGAGGACTCGATCGATCAGCACTGGCCGCTCTGCAGAGAGCCCGCCCTCGCGGCCAAGGGTTCCGGCACCGGCGAGTTCGGCCATCGCCGCCGCGAGGTCGTTGCGGTCGTGGACGATCTGCATGGCGCGTCCGCCGAGCACATACGACGGTCGAACCAACACGGGGAATCCGATGCGATCGGTGATGGCCAACGCTTCTTCGAGATCGCGGGCGGTGCCGCCTGGCGGCTGCGGAATCGACAGTTCGTCGCAGATCGCGTTCCACCGCTCACGATCCTCGGCGGCGTCGATCGAGTCCGAGCTCGTCCCGGCGATGAGAGATGCGGGGAGCTGGCCAGCGAGCTTCAGCGGCGTCTGCCCGCCGAGCGACACGATGACCGCGTCGGGCCGCTCGGCGTCGAGCACCTCGGTGACGTCGTCGACGGTGAGCGGTTCGAAATACAACCGATCGGAGGTGTCGTAGTCGGTCGACACCGTCTCGGGATTGCAGTTGACCATGATCGTCTCATAGCCAGCTTCTGCGGCTGCGAACGAGGCGTGTACGCAGCAGTAGTCGAACTCGATCCCCTGCCCGATGCGGTTCGGTCCAGATCCCAAGATGACCACCTTGCGATTGGCCGTCGGCTGCGCCTCGTCTTCGTCTTCCCAGGCCGAATAGAGATACGGCGTCTGCGCAGCGAACTCGGCGGCACACGTGTCGACCGTCTTGTAGGTCGGGTGCACGTCGGCGTCGCGACGCGCCGCACGCACCACGGCGACGGGCTCACCCCAGATGTGGGCCAGCTGGCCGTCGGTGAACCCGAGCTGCTTGGCCCGCCGAAAGCCGCGCCGCGACAGCGTGGCGGGCGACGCCTCGGCGAGGGTGTGACGCTCCTCGACGATGCGCGCCATCTGGTCGAGGAACCACGGATCGAGGTAGGTGGTGGCGTGGAGCTCATCGACGGTGGCACCCCGTCGCAGCAGTTCAGCGATCTGGCCGAGCCGATCGGGTGTGGGTGTGGCCGTGGCAGCGAGCAACTCCGCGGTGTCGGTGTCGGCGAGGAGATCCTCGGCTGGGTCGGCACCGAAACCGAGGCGACCCTGCTCGAGCGAACGCATCGCCTTCTGCAGGCTCTCGGGGAAGGTCCGGCCGATCGCCATCACCTCGCCCACCGCCTGCATCTGCGTCACGAGCACGCCGTCGGTGCCGGGCAGTTTCTCGAACGCCCACCGCGGGATCTTGGTGACGACGTAGTCCAACACCGGCTCGAAACT
>JBCCVW010000018.1:0-36364 GCA_039194665.1 Actinomycetota bacterium | reverse complement strand
GAGAGCTTCGTGTACCGGCGTCGTGTCCCGTTCCATCCGGAGCGCCTGGCCGAGCTGCTCGAACGTGGGCTGCCCAACGTGGTCCGCTCGAAAGGGACGTGTTGGCTGGCGAGCCGACTGTTCCTTGCCGGCACCTGGTCGCAGGCCGGTCCGGCGCTGACGATCACGCCGTTCGGCAACTGGTGGGCCACTCGGCCGCGCGAGGAGTGGCCCGACGATCCGGCGTCGATCGAGTGGGTCGAGAGCATCTGGGATCCCAACGTGGGCGACTGCCGCCAAGAAATCGTGTTCATCGGGGTGAAGCTCAATCGCGACCACCTGGAGCGGCTGCTCGATCGGGCGCTGCTGAATGACGACGAACAGTCGTGGCACCCCGATCGATGGGCGACGTTGCCCGACCCGCTCCCGCCCTGGTGAGTCAATAAGAATCGTTCTCAGTCGTCGGTAGAGTGAACCGATGAGCGATCTTTTGCCGGTCACCGTGCTGTCGGGCTTCTTGGGCGCGGGCAAGACCACGTTGCTGAATCAGGTGCTCGCCAACCGCGAGGGCCGACGTGTCGCCGTGATCGTCAACGACATGAGCGAGGTCAACATCGATGCCTCGCTGGTGGCCGAGGGGGCGGCGCTCGACCGGACCGAAGAGCGCCTGGTGGAGATGTCGAACGGGTGCATCTGCTGCACACTGCGCGAAGACCTCCTGCTCGAGGTCGCTCGGCTCGCCAAAGAAGGTCGGTTCGACTACCTGCTCATCGAGTCGACGGGCATCAGCGAGCCAATGCCGGTGGCTGCGACCTTCTTGTTCGAAGACATCGACGGCAACAGTCTGTCGTCGCTGGCCAAGCTCGACACGATGCTCAGCGTGGTCGACGCCTCGACGTTCCTCGATCGCTTCGAGGTACTCGAGGAGCTCGCCGAGATCGGCGTCGGTCGCGACGACGAAGACGACCGCACGGTGAGCGACCTGTTGATCGATCAGGTCGAGTTCGCCGACGTTTTGGCGATCTCGAAGCCCGATCTCGTCGACACGGAAACACTCGAACGCGTGGTGGCGCTGGCACGCCAGCTCAACCCTCGAGCGCGGGTGGTCGTCGCCGAGCGCGGCGACGTCCCGCTCGATGCGGTACTCGATACCGGAC
The DNA here is from genome assembly GCA_039194665.1 of Actinomycetota bacterium. Classification (GTDB taxonomy): domain Bacteria; phylum Actinomycetota; class Acidimicrobiia; order Acidimicrobiales; family Ilumatobacteraceae; genus JABSQH01. The sequence continues at coordinate 35,228 of JBCCVW010000018.1, read as the reverse complement.
TGTTCGACGAAGACGAGGCGTCGACAGCGCCCGGCTGGGTCCGTGCACTCAATGGTGACGACAAGACCCCCGAGACCGAGGAGTATGGGATCACCTCGTTCGTGTACCGGCACCGTTGGCCGTTCCATCCGCAACGCCTCGCCGATGAGCTCGAAGAGGCGTGGCCCGGCGTGCTCCGCAGCAAGGGTTTCTTGTGGCTGGCGACTCGGCCCGACGTGCAGGCACTGTGGAGTCAGGCCGGATTGTCGGTGATGCTCGAACCGCTCGCCATGTGGTACGCCGCCATGCCCGAAGACGAGTGGGAGTTGGAAACCGACGAGGAGCGAGCCGATCTCGAGGCTCGCTGGGATCCGGTGGTCGGCGACCGTCAGACCGAGATCGTGTTCATCGGCGTCGACATGGACGAAGCGGCGATCCGCGAACGACTCGATCGCTGCGTGCTCACCGGCCGCGAGTTCGAGAAGGGTCCGAAGAAGTGGGCTCGCTACCGCGATCCGCTGCCCGAGTGGGACATCGCCTGCGACATCGAGATGTGATCTTGGCCGTTCACTTCTTGGGTCACTTCTTCTTGGGGCGGAACGCCTCGATGTGATCCGGGTCGGTCGTGAGGAATGGTCCGCCGATCAGATCCACACAGTAGGGCACGGCGGCGAACACGGCGTCGAGGCATTCGGCGATCGCCTTGGGCTGGCCCGGCAGGTTGATCACGAGTGCGCCATCGCAGATCCCCGCAGTTTGACGGGACAGGATCGCAGTGGGCACTACCTGCAATGACACGGCACGCATCGCTTCTCCGAAGCCAGGCATCAACTTGGAACACACCGCCTCGGTCGCTTCGGTGGTGACGTCCCTCGGCGCCGGGCCGGTGCCGCCCGTGGTCAAGATCAGACATGACCCTGCCGCTGCGAGCTGCTGAATCGTCCGTTCCACCTCAGGCTGTTCGTCGGGAACGACCTCGGCACGCGCCTGCCAGTCCGACGTGAGGACGCGTTCGAGGTACTCACGAATGGCCGGCCCGCCGCGGTCTTCGTATTCGCCACGGCTCGCCCGATCCGACACCGTGACGATGCCGATCTGGGCCGGGGCTGGATCATCAGCTGGCGTGGTCCGTTCGTTGGCGTCGGCCATGACGGCGAACGTAGCAACGAAGCCGGGGCGACGGTGCGGCCAGCCGTCGACCGATCAGGCTGCGCAGCAGGCCTCGTACACGCAACGGCAGTCGGCGCAGTCCTGCGGGCTGCTGACGCCGCAGTGTTCGAGCATTTCGCGCTTGAGCGCCTGGCGCGCTCGGTGCAGTCGCACCGTCGCGTTGTTCACGGTGACGTCGAGCGCCTGCGCCGCCTCGCGCAACTGAAGCCCATCGGAGTCGACGAGCGCCAGGATCGACGCGTAGTTGGGATTGATGCGCTTGGCCAGACTGACGCTGCTGTCGCTGGGGCCGGTGGCCGGCTCGTCGGCCGGCTCGGGAACCGTTGCCGACGCATCGAACACATCTCGCTCGCGAGCGAGCTGCCGGCCGACATCGATGATGATGTTGCGGTGAATGCGGTACAGCCATGCGACGACGCGGTCCGGATCCTCGAGCGCGTCGGCGCGCTCCATCGCCCGCAACGCAGCAAGCTGGAGCACATCGTCGGCGTGCGCAGGACGCACGCGGGCGCGCACAAAGCCCTCGAACGCCGCGCGGTGATCGCGCAACGCGTCATCAACGATGTCTCGCTTGTCCTGCGTCCGGGCCGCCCCGTCCATGGTCACGATTCTACGGCGGCTACGCAGTCTGGGGGCACCCACAGCTGGACTGGCACGTGCAGTCGGATCCGCACGCGCAGGCGGTGCCACAGCAGCAGCCATTGGCAGTCCGCTCGCAGGCGCATGGTGTGGGGCAGGTGCAATCGGTCATGGTTGTCTCCTCTATGACACGTCCGCTTTCGGTCGGATGGGTGTCGTGTGGGTGGTTGTCGTTCACTGAGGCTGACGAACGAGGACGCCGAATCATTACACCCGGATTGGGACAGCCAGCTGACGAAGCGAGCGGGAGCAGCCGCATCGAGATGGCGCGATGCCGCGAAATGAGAGTGATTCTCGTTACGGTGCTGGCATGGAGCGATCGACGGTGCTGCGCGGCGGAGAGGTTCTCGACGAGCGGGGGCGGCAACGGGCCGAACTCCGGCTCGTCAGCGACACGATCGTCGAGGTGGCCGACTCGATCGAGCCGGCGACCGACGATGAGGTGGTCGATGCGCGGGGATGCGTGATCGTCCCGGGCCTCATCGACCTTCAGGCGCACCTCCGCGAGCCAGGCTCCGGGCACATCGACACCATCGAGAGCGGCACGGCGGCCGCCGCCCAAGGTGGCATGACCGCCGTGGTCTCAATGCCGAACACCACGCCGTGCATCGATACGCCCGAGCTCGTGCGCTACGTCAACGATCGCGCCCGCGCGATCGGACACTGCGATGTGATGTCGTCGGCGGCGATGAGCGTCGATCGCGCTGGCGATCGGCCGACCGACATCGAGGTGCTCTACGAGGCCGGCGCCCGACTGTTCACCGACGATGGAACCGCAGTGATGGACTCGGCGATCGTGCGCAACGTGATGGAGCGCGTGGCTCAGCTACCAGGCGCCTACGTCGGTCAGCACTGTGAAGACGAGGCGCTCATCGCAGGCGGGCACATCAACGAGGGGCCGATCTCGGCGCGACTCGGCGTACGCGGCAGGCCCGCGGCAGCCGAGACGATCGTGGTCGCACGTGATCTGCTCGTGGCCGAGATGACGGGCGCGCACTACCACGTCCTGCACGTGTCGTGCGCCGCCACGATCGGCTTGATCATCGACGCGCGGGCGCGTGGCGTGTCGGTGACCGCGGAGGTCACACCGCAACACCTGGCGTTCACCGAAGACGCGCTCGTCGACGGCGACGCGCTGTTCAAGATGAATCCCCCGCTGCGCTCCTCGGCCGACCGGCAGGCGCTCCGCGCGGCGCTCGCTGACGGCACGATCGAGGCGATCGCGACCGACCATGCGCCGCACCCCGACGAAAGAAAGGCACAGCCCGTCGACCAGGCTGCGCCCGGCATGACCGGGCTCGAAACATCGCTCGCCGCAGCGATCACCGAACTGGTGGAGCCCGGCGTCGCAACGTTGTCGACCGTGATCGGCGCGTTGAGTTGGCGGCCAGCGCGCATCGCTGGCCTCGACAAGTGGGGCCACGGCGGGCCGCTCGTTGCGGGTGCCCCCGCCAACCTGGCGATCGTCGACCCACAGGAGACGTGGACCGTCGAGCCCGCCGAGCTAGCGACCCGCTCGTCGAATAACCCGTTCCGCGGCCGCGAACTGCGGGGGCGCGTGGTCCACACGTTCCTGCGCGGAAGCCAGACCTGGTCGACACGCGAGCAATTGGCCGCCACACCCGGCTGACACGTCGCAGTGGCGCACCACTGCGACGTATGCGCGCTCAACCGAGGTCGGACCGTGCTCCGGCACACCAACGACGAAGCAACACTCGCGATACTGCGTCGAGGTCGACGGTGCCGCCGCTGAACGCCTCGGCGAACGGCATCAACATCGTGACCAGTGCACTCCGCGCCGTTACGTCGGCCGGAAGATCGTTGCCGGTCTCGCCACTGGCAATGGCTCGTTCCACCCGTTCGGTCACCATCTCCAACAGCTCCGGATGCGCCCCGTGCGGATCGTCGAGCGGTAGATGACGGAGATAGTCCGCCGCCATCCGATAGTGGCCGGGACCGGCATCGCCCCACGCCGCAACCACGGCTGAGCGGATCGCATCCAGCGCTACCTCGAGTGTGGCGTCATCGAGCGGATCGAGCCGCGCCGCTGCATCCGCCGCCAGTCGTCGGTTCAGCTCGCGCAGCAGGCCGGCCTTCGTGCCATAGATCCGAAAGAACGTTGCTCGACCGACCCCTGCGGCCGCGCAGATGTCGTCGACGCTGACGTCGTCGTAGTCCGTGGAGCGAAACAGCGCATCAGCCGCGTCGTAGAGGCGCTGGCCGTTGTCGTAGCGCCGCTGCGACCGGCCATCGCTCAGCGGATCCGAACCCTGCGTGTCTTCGACCTGCGTCATCTCTGCCGCGTTGTCCACTCGGCCCACGTCACCCTCCTCACTCTAGCGAGACCCTAATCTCACTTCTGCTACAGTTTGTGAGACGCACGTATCTAAACAAGGCATACGGTGGATGCGTGGCTGCGACCACCTTGGAGGCACACATGACATCGACGCAGGCTGCCGCACCCACCGGCAATGGATGGGAGCGCGGCCGCACCCACTACGACGTGATCGTCGTGGGCTGTGGCCCGGTCGGCGCAACCCTTGCCAACTACCTCGGCCGGGCGGGTTGGTCGGTAGCGATTCTCGACCGCGACACCGAGGTGTTCCCCGTGCCACGAGCGATGGGTTTCGACGAGGAGACGCTGCGCATCCTCCACGACCTCGACGCACTCCAACGCATCGACGACCGCGGCAGCATCTGCCGCTACCAGTTGGACTTCGTGTCGCCGGAGGGGCGCGTGCTCATCGGCCCGTCCGTGCTCGGCGATTCCATCGACCCCCAGTTCACGATGACCAACGGCGAGTTCTACCCACAGAACCTCGTCCACCAGCCGCATGCGGAAGAGATCTTGCGCGACGACCTCGTTGCGTCCCCCGACGTCGATCTCGCGTTGGGCTTCGAGGTCATCGAAGTGGCCACCGGGACCGAGCGGGCCACCGCCGTCGTCCGTGCCAGCTCCGGTGGCGACGAGTTCACGCTGTCGGCCGACTACCTGATCGGCTGCGATGGCGGGCGCAGCATGGTGCGTACGGCGATCGGCTCCGAGCGCGTCGACCTCGGCTTCAGCGAGGATTGGCTCGTCGTGGACGCCGACGCCGATCCCGACTACTACGACACCCTCCCCGAGGGCGCCATCTTCGTGTGCGACGAGGACCTTGCCGCGGTCGTGTGCAAGGGGCTCCACGGCCACGTGCGCTTCGACGCACTACGGCTGGACGGCAAGGCCGACTTTCGTGACGCCGCCGTCGAACGCGACTACACCGCCGACTCGATCGAGCTGATCGCCCGCCACTTCGACCCAAGCAAGTTCACGATCACGCGCCAGGCGCCATACCGGTTCTACGCCGGCACGTCGGAGCGGTGGCGCCGAGGCCGCCTCTTCGTGGCCGGCGACGCCGCACATCAGACTCCACCGTTTGCGGGGCAGGGGCTCAACATGGGAATGCGCGACGCGGCCAATCTGGCATTCAAGCTCGACCTCGTGCTCGCCGGCCGGGCGTCACCACAACTGCTCGACACATACGAGGAGGAACGTAAGCCGGCATGCATCGCAACGATCCGCGGGGCCGTACACAACGGCGGGCTGATTCAAACGACGAATCGATGGAAGATCCGTCTGCGCAACACGATCTTCTTCCTCGCCCGCCACTGGATGCTCGCTGCGAAGTACCTCCACGTGAAGGGGATGCGCAAGCCGCCGTATGAACACGGCCTGCTCGGAGACGGCACGGGCGCTGGCGCTCCGTTCCCGCGGTGCGAGGTAGTCGACCCCGACGGCACACCGAGGTGCATCGACGACCTGATCGATGCCCGCTTTGGGCTCATCACCACCACGGACTTCGACGGACCGACGGCAGATCGTTTCGGCCACGACGCCAACGGACAGATCCTGCGCATCGGCGATCAGTTCAACGACGCCGCCGGCACGATCAAACGGTGGCTCACCAAACGCGACGCCACTGCGGTACTGGTTCGGCCCGACCACTACGTGTTCGGCGTCGGCGATGACCCCCAGCGACTGTGCTCACAACTCCTCGAACAGCTCGACCCCGATCACGCTGGCGTGAAGACCGCAGGCGCGTCCGCGTCGTAGAAATGTCGTCGCACGGCGCGACACGGCACTCGTTACCTCTCGGCCGCGCGACGAGTCACTCCCGTACCGTCGGAGTCATGTCGTCCTACGCACCCCTCAACGTCGAGGTGATCACGCCGACGATCGAGCTACGCGGCGCAACCGACGAGCGGATCGAAGCGCTCGCCCCATTGGTTGCCGCTGGCGGGGCCACAGCCGATCCAGCCCCGTGGGACGATCCGAGCCCCTTCTACGAACCCGACCCAGAGCGACGGGTACAGCTGTGGATGCGCGCGATCTGGCGCGCCCGAGGAACGGTGCGCGCCGACCTCTGGCGGTTGGCGTTCGTGGTGTTCGTCGATGGCTCGCCAGTCGGCCAGCAGGATCTGACCGGCCACGACTTCGACGACTTCGGAAGCGTGGAGACCACGTCTTGGGTGTCGTCGGAGTATCGCCGACGAGGAATCGGGACGGAGATGCGCGCCGCGATCCTGCATCTCGCGTTCGAGGGTCTGGGCGCGCGCGAGGCCCACAGTGAGGGTGCCGTCGACAATCTCGGGTCCAACCTGGTGTCGGAACGACTGGGTTATGGACGCAACGGTGTGAGCTGGGCCACGCATCAGGGCGAGCCACGGCTCGGCCAACGGTGGCGCCTCGTGAGAGAAGACTGGGAGGCACGCCGGCGTGACGACATCGACCTTCGCGGAACTGACGAGTGCCGTCGAGCCCTCGGCATCGACGAACCCGATTCCCCCGGATCTGCGCCACGACGCTGAGGCCGCAGCGGGCGAGCTACGTCGCGGCCGGCAGCTGGGCGCGGAACGAGGCGTCTGCCGCCGACGTGACGTCATCGTCGAGGTCATCGACGAAAACAACCCAGAATCGACTCTCGCTCGTTGCGTCGGCGAGCAGGGTGCGCCACGACCACAGATTCGGATGCTCGACGTGGCGCGCTGCCTCGGCGGGTTCGAGCAGGCGGACCGCCTCCGCGAGCTCGCTGCGGCTCAGTTCATACGTTGCACTCCCGTGCGAGTGCTCGGTGACCACGCTCAACACCGCAGCCGGGAGCACGTGTTGACCTCCCGGCGCATTGCGATGACCAAAGGTCAGTTGCGTGGCGGCGTCGCGCCGGCAGACGGTGTACGCGACGGGTGGCCGGTAGTCAGGAAGCACGGCCGCAAAGCGCGCCCATGCCGCGGCCAGATCATCATCGGTGGCCCACCGGGGTCGGGAAGTGGATCGGCCAGTTGCGGGGTCGCGTCCCGTCACACAGAACTCGACGCCGCCGGGGTCACGCATCACCGTCCATCCCTCGAGCGCTGCGACTTCGGTTGCGCCGATCGATGCGAGGTGGGACACCACGGCTGGCACGTCGCTCGCCGCGATGTCGACGTGGCACCCGACGGAGGAGGCCTCGGTACCGGTCCGCTGCATGATCAGCCGAAGTGCGCGTCGATCGGCCGGCCAGTCTGGTGCGAGCCAGCCCAACTCCGGGTACGCGGCCGAGCGAGCGAACCGCCATCGGGTGAGCCGCTCCCAGAACTGTCGTTCGACCGGCCAATGCGCTGCGGGGACATCGATGCACAACTGGTCGGCGACGAAGTCGACATCGCCGATGCGGCGCCCGGCTGAGAACACGGACTCGCCACGGTGCGTGACGATGCAGAAGGCCAGGCCGCCCGGCGACCGCATCGTGGCCACGCCAGATGGGTTTGGCACCCGCCGAGCCCCACACGCAATGGCGTGTGCACTCGCCGTTCGCACATCGTCGACGTGCAGATCGAGGTGGACGCCGTTGACGCCGTCGGCGAGTCGTTGGAGCCGTAGGTGAGCGTCGCCGTCGACCGGCTGGAATGTCGCGAACTCGTGGTCAGCGCCGCGCCACGGTGAGAGCGTCGAATCGGTCACGGTGGACCAGAACCCGGCGGCCGACTCGACCGCCTCCGCACGCCGATCGATGAACGCGGTCAGCCACCGAACCTCCACGTCGGCAACACTATGAACCGCCCGTCGCGACGTCGCGCGGGATATCGACCGACGGCGGTGTCACCATGTAGCGGTGGCGCTGCGTTCATTGGATGTTGAACTCGGGTGCGGCGCACACCCGTCGGTTGCGCATTCGGCATCGGAGTCCATCGGCGTCGACCTCGACATCGACGCACTTCGCAACGCACGTCGAGAGTCCGGACACACGACCGTCGTGTGCGCTGATGCCCGGGCAGTTCCATTCCGCGACGGGGCAGTGCAGTCGATATCGATGCGTGCGGTGCTCCATCACCTCGCGCCCATCGACGACGCGCTCAACGAGGTTGCCCGCGTGCTCGCCAACAACGGGACGCTGGTTGTTATCGACGGTGTCGCCCTCGACGAGGTCGAGGTCGAGGCGTTGGAGACGGAATTGCGCGCCGCCGGATTGCCCGGCGAGCCCGTGTACGGCTTCGACCTGAACACGCTGACGGTGCAACTCGGCGAGGCCGGCCTCGCTGTGGAGCAGATCGATATCGACGGGACCGCCACGTTCGCCACGCCTCCGTTCGTGTCTCGTGAGTACACCAGCCATCGATTCCAACTCACCGCACGCAAAGCTCGGCGAGCGTCGGACGGCCATAGCAGCCATGTACGGCGCAAGATCGAGATCGACCTCGGCAACGTCGACGTGCGAGACGCCGTCGGGACAGAGCAGATCGAGTACTACCGCCGGCGCGCGCCCTGGTACGACGATGTCTACGACTGCGTCGGCGACTACGACCGGGGTCCGGAGCTGAACGCCCGATGGCGAACCAGCGTCGCCGGTCTGAAAGCTGTCGTCGATCGGGCGCCACTGCGCGGCGACTGTGTCGAACTCGGCATCGGGACTGGCTTCTGGTCGGCGCACATCATCGACCGCGTCGATCGACTGTGGGGATACGACGCGTCACCGGAGATGGTCGACCGAGCCCGCCAGCGGTTCGCAGACCGTTCCGATGTCAGCCTTGCGGTGGTTGATCTCTGGCATTGGCGACCCGAGCGCCAGTGGGACTGCGCAGTCGCCTTCTTCTTCATCGAGCACGTGCCTGATGAGGTGCTCCCGGCGCTGCTCACCACACTGCACGACGTGCTCCGGCCAGGCGGCTGCCTGTTCGTCGCCGAGGGCGCATGGTGGCAGCAGGAACCGGCGGTGGAGACGCGAGAGGTCGACGGGCAGACGCTGCGCGTTGTCGAACGTCGCCGCGACGTGCACGAGCTGGATGCCGCGTTCGGGAGCGCCGGCTTCGCCGTCGACATCGGTCAGCTCGACGACTACGTGCATCTCACCGCAACGCGCTGACCCGCCACCGCCGCGCCCGACGATCTGCCGCCGAAGCGTTGAGTTACGGCGACGGTGACTGCGCTTCGGTTACGGCACGTGCCGAGCGCACGAGTCGGAATCGGTCGAACAGGGTCACCACCAACGTGAGCAGCAGGATGAAGAACACGGTGGCGGCGTCGTTCGTTTGGTTGTCGCTCGTCCGCAGCAGGAAGAGGTAGCCGACGACGAGCACCAGGTTGAGCGCGAGCGTCGACACGAAGTGACGCACAAGTGAGGACCAGTCGAGCTGCCACCGTTGAACGAGCCACTGTGTCAATGCCGCGTTGGCGAGCACGATCACCGCAACACTCACGGCGATCTGCCACGCCGCGGGGTCACTCGTCGGGATCACCTCGGAGAAGATGATCCACAACAGCGCCATGAGTGCGGCCTTCTCAACGGTGTTCCAGCTGACGATCGGCGCGGGGCGCACGCCACCACTTGCGTCTGGCGGCGGGAGGTGCGCATCGACGTCGACGGTGAACGACCAATCGGCATCCGGCGCTCGATCGAGGATCGCCCGTGCAGCGACAACGACGAGCACGGCGAGCACGGCCACGAGGGCCACGAACCACAGGTTCCGCGAGAGCGCGTTGCCCCAGCTGGTGTCGACGGTGACACCCAGCACATCCTCTTTCATGAAGTCGGTGAAGTCGAGCTGGGCGACGTGGATCCACCATTCCTGGGGCAGTTTGATGAAGATCCAGATGCACGCGGCGAGTCCGATCACCGCTCGACGAGACAGCCGCAACGGGTTCCAACGGGTGCGCACCGCTTCGTAGGCGATGAAGAAGTACTCGAACGTGTTGGGGAAGATGAGCAACAAGGCACGCGTGTCGGTGAGCTCGAACAACACCACCCCGACGAGCCGGTAGTACCAGAGGAATGCGGCGACCTTGTAGGCGAAGGGGTCTCGCCAGTTCCTGATCGTCGCCAGGTAGGCGATCGCCAAGTAGTAGACGTCGAGCGCCTTGTCGTAGCCCTGATACCCCTCGAGGTCGAGGTCGGTGAGCTGCTGGAAAATCGTTTGGTCGGCGGCGTCGATGACCAACGCCGCAATGATCGCCGGGAGCGGAAACCGAGGGATGAGGAGCGGGATCCCCAGGCGGAGGAGGACGACCGTAACGAAGACCAGGTCGGCGACCCTAGGACAGGAGCGACCACCTCGAGCGGTTCCTGTCGCACCGCGCTGTCAGGAGGGCGTGAACACCGCGGTCATCGACCGGGCCAATACCTGGGCCCCGTTCTCGCGGGCAGCCCGACAGACCAGCACCAGCGTCGCGGACTCGCCAGCGCTCATCGCAATGTGCTTCGTCCCAGCGATCGACGCAATGTACTGGTAGTTGTTGTTGAGCGGCGTCGTCGAAACAGCCACGCCGGCTTCCGACAACAAATCGAGGCCCGACGGGATCTCGGGCTCCTTGAACACCGAGCAAGCCGAGAACTGAGTGTCGTACAGCGTGTTCGTCGCCGACGAGTAGTTCACGGTCATCCGCCCGTCGACCGGGGCGACCACATCGACGTCGAGCACGACGATCGGATCGAGGCCAATGTCGACGAAATCGTCGCCGCTGCCCGATGCCGAGATGGCGAACGGCGTCGCTCGCTCGAGTGCGAAGAGTCGCTGGTCGGAAACACCCGAAAGCGCCTCGATCTCGGCGACGCGATCGTCGAGCGCCTGCGCCTGCGACGCAGTCAGCGACTCCAGCTCGGCGACCCGCGTCCGCAGCGCGTCCACTCCGTTGGGGGTGTAGTAGCCGACCACGTTGGCGACCACGTCGACGGAGCCGTTCTGGTTGAACAACGAGATCTTCCCGTCGGGCGACAGCTGCACATCGACCTTGTTCGGCGTCGGCGACTGTCGAGCCGTCCAGTTGAGATTCGACGCGGTCGGCGTGTCCACATCGGCGGGAAAGACCCGCAGGTTCGACTGCGCGGTGCCGCCTACGGCCGTGACGTTCATCGACACCGCGACCGCATCAGCAGGGATCTGGCAGTTGCCCACCGTGCCGGTGACCTGCTGGGTGTGAACGTTGGCCTCGCCCCTGCCCAACGGCGTCTTCTTGCCGCCATCGGGTTCGTTGCCGGCGCGGGTGTCGAACAACCGGCACGGTGCGGTGGGAACGAATGACGATTGGTGATCGCTGGAAGCGTTGACCTGCCACGCCGAGATCGAGCCGATGCAGATCGCCCCGACCGCCAGCCCTACACCGGCGCGCCGCCAGCCGCTGTGCCGCTTGTCCGCCGCACGTGGGGTCGTCGCAGCATCGCCAGTCGAGTCGCAGAGTGCACGTGAGATCGTCATGTCTTCACGATGAACGCCCACACGTGGCGAGTCCTGGAGACGCCGTGGAAGCCACGTGGAAGCTGAGCGACACGGCCTGGTCTCAGGCCGTGGCCGGTGAATCGTCCGACGCGTTGTTTGCCCACCCGCGCGAGATGCGGCGTCCACAGCCGATTCGCTCAGTCGAACGCGACGGTCACGATCCGGTGGTCGCAGGTGGTCACGACGAGTCGATTCCACAGCAGACCAGGGGTCGCAGTCGCCTCCGGACTGAAGTTCGGGTCGTCGACCCTGACGAACCAACCAAACGAACGTAAGGCCGGAACGACCTGGCCCGCGTCACCGCCGATGATCATCGGCTCGAGGACTGCAACCACCGTCTCGCCGAACTCATCGCGGCCCTCGGCTCCCGTCCCCGTTGACGCGACGGGGATTGCATCCGTGTCGAACTCGCTCAACGGCGGATCGGGCACCTCGCACTGCGGCGGGACGGGTGGTGGCTCCCATCTCGTTCCGTCCTGTGCGCACGCTCGCAGAGCGGAGGCGGCACCGTCCGAGCAGCCACCGTCGATGAGGCGACGATCACCGATTGGTTCACCAAGATCGACCATCACCGGGACCGGGTCGTTGCCCGGACACCGCTGCGACGCGCTGACCTCGAGCGGCACCACATCGATCCGCACCGTGATCTTGTCGTCCGACAGAGAGACGCGCGGCTCAAGCACCTCGCCGGTGACACCGCCCGAGCATCCGACTCGCGACACGAGCGCCTCGAACTGCCGCGTCTGGCTCGTGACCTGTTCGTCGCCGAGCAGCCACAACGCCGGATCGCCGCCATCCGATCCATTGCACGCGGTCAGCGACAGAGCGACACCGACGACCGTGGCCGCGCCCAACAACCGGGAACGGACACGACGAACCACCCGTCGATGCTCACATGCCTGATCGTTCGGCGGATGTCGCCCATCGCTGCCAGCGACCGCGCATCATCGAGCCGCTCGACATGCACGTCCGGGCGACGATGTGCGGCGATACGTGAGAGCACGGCCCGCCAAGTCGGTCAGGTTTCAGCGCTCGCGCCAATTTGCTTGCATAACGGAACCGATACAGACTGTGTTCGTGAACGCAGTTGGAGCCGCAAGCGAGCGAGGCGACGGCGGGCGCGCATGACGGCCGCCGCGTTCTCCCACCTTGCTGGGACGACCGCTGTTGTCACGGGCGCAGCGAACGGGATCGGCCTCGCCACCAGCACGGCGCTGGCCCGGTCCGGCGTCAATCTGGTGCTCTCCGACATCGACGACGCTGCGCTCAAAGCAGCACACGCCCACCTTGCACAGCATGCAGTCGCGGTTCACACCATCGAAGGAGACGTGCGGGACCCCGACCACCTCGCCCGCGTCGCCGAGGTGGCCAGCACCATCGGCAGCCCGCGACTGGTGATGGCGAACGCAGGCGTGGCCGCCGTCGGGAGATTCCAAGACGTTCCGCCAACGGAGTGGCGGCGCCTCTTCGAGGTGAACGTTCTCGGCGTGGTGCACACCGTCCAGGCCATGCTTCCGACCTTGATCGACGCCGGGCGTGGCCACGTGGTGATCACGGGTTCTTCGACGGCAATCGCGACCGACGCAAGCGGGAGCAACGTTGCGTATGCCGCGACCAAGCATGCCCTGCTCGGGGCGGCGATGGGGCTTCGCCGGCAGCTGGACCCGAGCGGCGTGTCCGTGCATTATCTCGCGCCGCGGCTCACCGCAACGTCGTTCCCGTTCGACGCCCAGCTCTGGTCAGCAGACGGGCCTGTACCGCAGCCGCAATGGGAGCTACGCGACGCAGACACCGCGGAGACGGTGGTCGCCGCTCTCAGCGACGGCATGACGTCTGACCGCTTCCTCATCTCCCTCACACCACACACTCACGAGCTACTCCATCGGTGGGCCGAGACTGGCGAACCGGTGTGTGCGGACGACCGGGAGACTCGATGAGCAGGGAGCGTTCTGCTCAGCTACGTGACGATTGCGACGTCGGCGGTCTTGACCGGAGCACCACACGACGCGCATACGGCGATGACCGCCAACGGGTTCCCGCACGAGTGCCAGCCGGCGTGACGCGCACCGACCCCGGCAGGCGCCCAGATCAGCGCCCACGTCGCCAGGAGATACGCCACCGGCGCGAGCGCCTCGCCGGCTGCGGTCAGCCGATAGGGCCGGCGACTGTACTCGGGGCGAACCACGATGCCGGCAGCAACAAGGCGGCGCAGGCGGTCGGCGAGGATGTTGGTCGACACGCCGAGCCGAGCCCGAAGGGCCCCGTAGGTCATCGGTTCGCTCAAGAGCAACAACACCGTTCCAGCGCTCCAACGATCGCCGATCATCGAAATGGCCGCACCGACGGGCTCGTCACGCTTGGACAGAGCGGAGACGTCGGGCAGCCGCCGGCGCCGGTCGGCGGTCAAGCTCGACGCAACCGCGTCACTCCACGACACCGATCCCGGCTCGATGTGCTCGTGGCAATGGGCGCACTCGCAGCGGATCATCAACGCGGTCCCGCATGGCCGATGAAGCAGCTCGGTCGGCAGTGCTGCCGTGTGCACCGAACCCCACTCGAGAAGCGCGAGGGCAAGCGGATAGAGACCGCGCCCCTTCTTCGCCAGTCGGTACTCCGGTCGAGCGCTGTCGCCATCGCCCGCAACACGGTCCATGCACCCGCTACGGACCAGCCGCCCAAGGCGTTCGGAGATCCTCGCTTTCGGCGCGTCGAGACCGTTGACAAAGTCGCGAAACCGACGTGCCCCGAAGAACGCCTCGCGCGTCAGCAGCAGCGTCCAACCGTCGGCCAGCTCGTCCAGCGCCCAACTCATCGAGTCGACATGGTGGATGCCGCCGCCGTCGGACATCGGCTCAACGTACCCAGCGTTGATGCTCGCCTCCGAGAACACGGGGCAACGTGAGCACAGGAACGACGATCACCCTCGGGGGCCTTGCGGGGCGTCGCGCAATCGTCACCGGCTCGAGCTCGGGCATCGGGCGCGCCATCGCGCTCGCGCTCGCAGCGGCCGGCGTACGTGTCGTGGGGGCCGGCCGCGATCGAACCAAGCTCGATGCACTCCAGGACGAAGCACCGGCTGGAACAATGACGACGCTCGCCCTCGATCTGGCAGGCCGAGGCGCAGCAGACGAATTGGTGGCCATCGCGACGGCGCAGCTCGGTGGGCTCGACATCTTGGTGAACAGCGCTGGCGAGTCTCCGTACGGCACGCTGGACGACGTCGGTGCGGACGACTGGCAGCGCGCCATCGATGTGAAGTTGATTGCGACGGCTGCGTTGATCCGCCTCTCGGCACCCCATCTGGCCGAGGGCGGGGGCCGCGTGCTGAACATCGTCGGAACCGCAGGCCGCCGAGCCTCACCGTCGTACGTGCTCGGCTGCGTCAACGCTGCCCTTCTACATCTCACGAGATCGGCCGGCGAGCTGTACGCGGCGCGCGGTATCACCGTCAACGCGCTCAACCCCGGCCTCACGTTGACACCTCGAACGGAACGGGCGATGTCGGCGCTGGCCGCGGACGGTCGAGCACCCGAAGAAGCGCTCGAACGTTACGTCTCGAGCAGCATTCCGCTGGGTCGTGCCGCCACCGTCGACGAGGTAGCAACCTTCGCCCTCTTTCTGCTCTCCGACCATGCATCGTTTGCAACCGGATCGAGCTTCACCCTCGACGGCGGCGCCAGTCGCGGCGTCGTCGGATGACCGCTTCGCCGAACAGAAAGGGATGGCGATGTCCACCACACCAGAACTCACCCACTCAACGCTCGATGTGTTCGGGCACCCGTACCACGTTGTTCTCGCCGGCGACGGCCCCCTCGTGCTGCTGTGCCACGGCTTCCCCGAGCACTGGACGTCGTGGCGTCATCAGATTCCGGCGTTGGTCAACGCCGGCTACCGCGTTGCTGCACCCGACATGCTCGGCTACGGCCGAAGTGCGAAACCGCCCGACGTCTCGGCCTACAACATCGTTCGGATCGTCGACGATCTTCGCGAGATCGTGCGCCAACTCGACTCCGACCACACGCTCGTCGTCGGCCACGACTGGGGCGCGATCGCCGCGTGGCACTTGGCGATGCTGCACCCGTCAGCGGTCCACGCGGTCGCTGGGCTCGGCGTCCCGTTCACTCCACGAACGAGCGAACCGGTGATCCCACTTCTACGAGCCCTGTTCGGCGATCGATTCAACTACCTCCTCTACTTCCAAGAGATCGGTCCGGCCGACGCCGAGCTGGCCCGAGACCCCCACCGATCGCTGGCGCGCGTGACGCCTCCGCCAACCGATGAGTTTCCGGCAGAGGGAACGGGCATGTTGGCGGGAACGCCGGAACACCCACCGATTCCGCCATGGCACACCCCCGCGTCGTTCCAGGAGTTGGTGGACGAGTACGCCAGAACCAGCTTCACGGGCGGGCTGAACTGGTATCGCAACATCGACCTAAACTGGGAGCTGACCGAAGACCTCGCAGGCGCGACGATCGACCAGCCATCACTGTTCATTGGCGGCGAGCACGATCCGGCGATCACCCTTTCACCCGTTTCCGAACTCGACCAGCACCTACGCGACCTGCGCGGCGCGCACGTGCTGGCGAACACCGGTCACTGGGTGCAACAAGAGCAACCGGACGTGGTGAACGAACTGCTGCTCACGTTCCTGACGTCGGTCTGATCGCGCGGACGACGCGGATTCGGGGGTCGGAGCTGGTGGCCCAGGCGTCGAGATGGGGCGGCAGATACTCCCGGATGCTCATGGCGGTTTCGGTCATCTCGAAGCCGGCCGACTCGAGGATGTCCAGCACTTCCCGGTATTCGTCGTCGGAGTTAAGCGAGTGGGTCTGATGGAACTGCACGTAGATCTGATGGACCCGGTCGAGCCGGTCCGTTCGAGACAAGTCACGGATCACCGGCAGCTCCGCGCCCTCGATGTTGAGCTTCAGAAAGTCGATCGGCTCATCGATGTAGTCCGACAGACGAACGACATCCACCGTGCGGGTGGTCGTGTACCCCCGGTCGCCCCACGACTGGAGCAGCGAGTTGCCCTGGCTGTCGGGGTGTCGTCCGTCAAACTCGCCGAACAGTTCGCCGGTACCGGAATAGTCGGACACCGCGGCCTCGACCAGTCGCACCCGATCCAATTGCCGCGCTGCGATGTTCATCTTGAACACCTCGGCGTTGTTCGGATCTGGCTCGAACGCGAGCACGGACGCGCGCGGGTACCGCATCAGGAAGAAGATGGTCGCCACGCCATAGTGGGCACCGCAGTCGATGATGTTCGGCGCCGACGCATCGGTGGAGAAGTCGTACTCGCGGTCGATGAACACCTGCTCATAGACGTGTTCAATCGACGCTCGGCTGCAATGGAAGAACTCTTCACCGGCAACGGAGCACCGCTCGATGTCCGCAGTCATCAAATCAACCGGACCTCGACGGTTGTTCCCATCCGACAAGTATCACGCAGTGGTGCATCGAGCGCCTGGAGCGGCGACCCCCATATTCCCTCCGCAGCTGAAACACTCGACGATGTGCGTTGGCCCGTCCGACTGATCATGCTGTGTGCGGTGGTGTTGATCGCGGCCGGCATTGCCTGGCCGAGAGATCCACGATCCGGATGGGTATCCGTCCCCGCCGGTGTATCGCCGGAGGTTGCGATCGAACAGGCAAGCGTCACCGTTCGGGCACCGATCGCTTCGCTGATGATCACCGCCGGCGTTGTCGGGATCATCGTGTCGTGGACGGTGATCGCCCGTCGCGCGTGGATGGCCAGCCGCACGTGAGGCACGAGCGGTGTGCGGACGCCGGAACCTGCGTACTCCACCTTTGCGTTCAGCCGTAACCATCAACGCAACTCCTGTTCGGCCGAAGCGTGCGGCTACGAGTTCGCACGTCGACTGGACGAGATCTTCAAACAACATCCGCACAGCCTTCAAGCTCCTCAGACAGCGTTCTGCGCACGCTCTCGGCTCGGGCTTCGGCGAAACGCCGGATTGACCCCTGAGCACACCGAGTGAGAACGAAGGAGCGGCCTCATGACCGTCATCGCCAATGATCCCGACCACACACAACCCGATGAACAATCCGTCGGACTGCAGACCCGTGACGGCGCGATGTCGTCGGTCGCCCAGGTTGAGGTTCGCCGCCTGAGCGGGCAGCTCGACGGGCACGTCGTTCAACGCGACGACCCGACCTACGACGTCGAGCGGCGTGTGTGGAACGGCATGATCGACCGCCGGCCGGCGATGATCGCGAAGTGTGCGTCAACGACGGACGTGCAACGCGTGCTCACCTTCGCCGCCGAGCACGACGCCGTGATTTCGGTGCGTGGCGGCGGGCACAACGCGGCCGGCCTTGCCGTTCGGGACGACGGCATCGTGGTCGATCTCGCCGACATCGACCACGTCGACGTCGACACCGCGCGCGGACTCGTCCGCGCGGGCGGAGGCGTCACGATCGGGGCGTTGGACGCGGCGACGCAACGGCACGGCCTCGCCGTACCGCTCGGCGTCGTCACCGAGACCGGCATCGCCGGCCTCACCCTCGGCGGCGGGTTCGGCTGGTTGCGCAACAAGTACGGCCTGAGCTGCGACAACCTCGTCGCCGCGACCGTCGTCACTGCGGACGGCCGCATCGTTCGCGCTGACGAGACCGACGAACCCGAGTTGCTGTGGGGACTGCGCGGTGGCGGCGGCAACTTCGGGGTCGTTACCGAGTTCGAGTTCCGCGCCTACCCGCTCGGTCCAGAGGTGCACTTCTCGGTCGTGATGCACTCTCAGGCCGACGCACCGGCTGCATTGCGGTTCTTCCGTGAGTGGTCCGAGCGTGCGCCCGACGAAGTCAGTTCGATCGGCGTGGTGTGGCACGCACCGGAGATCGACGAGATTGCCGCTGAACACCACGGCACGCCGATCGCCACATTCGTGGCGATGCACAGCGGCACGCCGGCGGAGGGCGCCGAGGTACTCGCTGAGCTGGAGGGGTGGGGATCGCCGATCGCCAATCTCGGCGGCACGATGCCGTACCTCGAGGTGCAACAGTTCTTCGACGAGGACTACCCGAAGTGGGAGCGCCGCTACTACTGGACCTCGTCCTACGTGCGCGAACTCGCCGACGAGCTGATCGATGCCGTCTTCGAATCCGTGGCGACGATGCCGGCGGGACACTCCAATGTCGACATCTGGCCGATCGGTGGCGCGGTGGCACGCGTCGATGTCGGGGCGACCGCGTTCGGCGACCGCTCGGCCTCGTTCATGCTCGGGATCGAAGCGAACTGGGACGACCCCGACCTCGACCAGGCCCACATCGAATGGGCACAGAGGATCGCTGCGACGGCCGGCCCGTGGTCGACCGGCGGCCGCTACGCCAACTTCCCCGGCGGATATGAAACGGACGAGGCTCCGGACTTCTTCGGCGGCAATGGCCACGAGGTCGAGGCGCTGAAGCGCCGATTCGACCCAGACAACCGCTTCGACCGAACCCACACCTGACCCCGGGGCCGCGCCTCGCGCTCGTGTCAGTGAACATCCACGGGTCGTGCATCTCCGTCAACGCGTCGGATCCAGACTCTGCTCTCCCAAGGCTCGAGCACGTCGATGGGAGACGTACGCAACTCGACGTCGGGATTCGAATGAATGAGGTCGAGCGTCTCAACGCCGAGGTCGGGCGCCGGTGTGCCAGCGTCGGACAGATTTGCAACCACCACGAGTCGCTGCGCACCGAGCTCGCGGACGAATGCGTACACCTGTGGGTGATTCCACACCAACGGCTCAAACGTGCCATCAGCGACGATCGGCCACCGACGACGCAAGGCAACGAGCCAGCGATAGTGATGGAGGACCGATTCGCCATCGCCGCGTTGGACTGCAATGTTCCAGTCGACGTGGTCCGGATTCATCGAGATCCACGGGTCGGCATGCGAAAAGCCGCCGCCGTGGCTGCCGTCCCACTGCACGGGCGTGCGTGCATTGTCCCGTCCCACAGCGCCGATGACATCCAGGACGTGCTCGCGGCGTGCTCCGCCGGCGAGCGCGTCGGCGGCGTAGTTCATCGACTCGACGTCGCGCACCTCATCGAGTGACGAGAACGGGTAGTTCGCCATCGCCGCCTCTTCGCCCTGGTACACGACGGGCGTTCCGCGATGAAGGTGCAGCACCGTGGCGAGCGTCTTTGCAGAACGCGCGCGATGGGCTTCGTCGTCGCCGAATCTGGACACCGCGCGCGGCTGGTCGTGACTGCTGAGGTACAGCGCGTTCCACCCGGTTTGCCCGACATCCAGCTGCCACTTCGCCAAGGTCGTGCCGAGCCGTCCCCCCGGGAAGGGCACCCGATCCCATTTCGTTTCCCCGCGGTCGAGCTCGACGTGATCAAAACTGATCGCCATGTCGAGCTCGCCGCGCTCGGTCGACGTCGCGAGCGAGGCGACGTCCGCTGAGGCGCCCGGCATCTCGCCGATCAGCGTTGGCGGACCGGTACGCCGCGAGCCGAGCGACGTGCGCAAGGCCGCGAGGTAGCTGTGGAGCGCTGGGTTGGCGGAGAGCATCGCCAGGAGGTCCGGGTGCGACGCAGCGTCAGGCAGGCCGGCCGGTTTGGCGATGAGATTGATGACATCGAGGCGAAGGCCGTCCACGTCACGGTCGAGCCACCACTGCATTGCGCGGCGTACGGCCTCGCGCAAATCGCGATTGGTCCAGTTGAGGTCGGGCTGCTTGCGGTGAAACAGATGCAGGTAGTACTCGCCCGACGCGGCATCGAAGGTCCACGCCGGGCCACCAAAAAAGCTCTGCCAGTCGTTGGGTTCGGCACCTGGCTCACCGCCGCGATGCCCACGCCGGGGCGGCCTCCAAATGTACCAATCGCGCTGATTGTCGGTGACCGAAGAGCGCGATGCCGTGAACCACGGGTGCTCGTCGCTGCTGTGGTTGTAGATCTGGTCGATGATGACTCGGATACCGGACCGATGCAGCCGGTCGACGAGTGTGTCGAACTGATCGAGGGTGCCGTACACGGGATCGACCGCGCAGTAGTTCGCAACGTCGTAACCGTTGTCGACGCCCCCGGACGGGTAGAACGGCGACAGCCACACCGCGCCGACGCCGAGCCACGAGAAGTGATCAACACGGGAGCGAACGCCATCGAGATCGCCGATCCCGTCGCCGTTCGAGTCGACAAAACTCCGCGGGTACACCTGGTACACGACCTCGCGTCGCCACCACTCGTCGCCAATCGTGCGGTCGCGTTGTGACCCGCCGGCGGCTCCCTGGTTCGAAGCACCTCCAGTCGGAGTGCGGCTGGACATCGGATCCCCCCTGCGTTGTCGAACCCTGAGCACCGCCGAGGCGCTGTGCCGCACACGCGAACTTCATCGAAGGGCTTCGACGATACACGTGCTGTGCGTTTGCACCAAGCGACCGTCGGATGGTCGACGATTGGCGAGCGAGCTGATAGGAGGTGGGGCGTGGCAACCATGGCTGATGTCGCGAAACGCGCAGGTGTCTCGCTGAGCACCGTGTCGTACGTCCTCAGTGGCGACCGACCCATCTCCGCTGCCACGCGTGAACGCGTACAACAGGCAATGGCCGATCTCGACTTCTCGCCAAACGTGTTGGCGCGCGGCCTCGCCTCGCAGCGCAGCGGGATCATTGCGCTCCTGTTGCCCACCGATGAGAGCGAAGCCGACCCGTTCATGGCGGAGATCATCGTCGGCGCCGCAGACGCCGCGAGCCGCAGCGACCATCATCTCTTGCTGTGGACCGAGGCAACGATCGAGGCCACTCGACTCGAGAAACTGACCCGACAGGGCTTGATCGACGGCGCGCTGGTGTTGGCGGTTCGGCTCGACGACCCGCGCGTCTCCACCTTGCAGACTGCGGGGTTGCCCTTCACACTGATCGGACGCACCGCAGACTGTACCGATATCGACTACGTCGATTCCGATGAGATTCGTGCCGCTGAGCTGGCGATTCGTCATCTCGCCGAGCTCGGACACGAGCGAATCGCGTTTCTCGGACCACCCCCCTCACAGCTCGACGGCGGATACGGCATCATGGTCCGCGTGGTCGACGGCTTGGTCGCCGCAGCCGAGGCCGCAGGCATCGAGGTCACCGTCCACCCGTGCGAACGAAGCCCGGCCGCAGGTCGCTCGCTCGTCCGTCACGTGTTGTCGAGCATGCCCGAGACGACCGCGGCGATCGTGATGAACGATCCATCGATTGGTGGGGTGTTAGCTGGCCTCGACGACGCCGACCACTCGGTCCCCGGCGATTTCTCTCTCCTCGGACTGTTCACCACCCCGATGGTGGCGGAACTGACGAGCCCTCGACTCACCACCGTGGCACCATCGGCCGGCCAGATCGGCCAGCTCGCCGCAGAGGCGCTGATCGCCGGACTGCGCTCACGCGATCGCACGGTGCGGCAAGAACTGGTGTCGGCGACGCTGACGATCCGCGACAGCACCGCTCGTCGACGCGTACGACTCAGCTAACCGTCGTACAGACCGGCAGAACCGGCGACTTCAGGGTTGACCGCTCAAACGACGATCCGGTACCGTTGTCGAAGCGCTTCGATGCGTGATCATCAACCGGGCCGAAAGGCGCCGCCGTCAGGCGCATGTCGACACGACGTCTTCTCTGCCCTCGAAGAGGGGGAACACGATGCGAACTCGACTCCTGCGGTCCGCCGCAGTGCTCACCGCTGCCGGGCTGCTCATCGCCGCATGTGGAGACGACGACGGAGACTCGTCGACGACGGCAGCCGACGGAGGTGAGTCAGCCAACGACGATGACGCCGGCGAGGCAGCGGGGGATCTCGCCGGCGAGAGCGTCGAGATCTTCGGGGCCTACAGCGGCGATGAAGCCGACCTCATGCGTGAGACGTTGCAACCGTTGATCGACGCAACGGGTATCGACGTCGAGTTCGTCGACTCTCCGGCGTTCGACACCGAGATCACGACGCGCATCGAGGGCGGCAACGTTCCAGACATCGCCTTCTTCCCGCAGCCGGGGCTGCTGCTCGACATTGCCGACCAGACCGGCGCCACGCCCGTCCCGGACTATCTCGACGTGGCGGCGCTCGAAGCCAGCTTGATTCCCGGATTCCTCGATGCGGCGACCGCCGACGACGGAACGGTGTACGGATTCCCCGTCCGCATGGCGGTGAAGAGCGCATTGTGGCGAACGCTGCCCGGGTTCGATGACGCTGGGTACGCAGTGCCCACGACCGACGCAGAACTCGCAGCGCTGGAGGACCAGATCATCGCCGACGGATCGACACCCTGGTGTCTCGGGATGGAGAGTGGCCCCGCGACGGGCTGGGTCGGTACCGACTGGGTCGAGGAGTACATGCTCCGCTTGCACGGTCCCGACGTGTACGACCAGTGGGTCGCGGGCGACCTGCCGTTCGACTCGCCGGAGGTCCGCGCCGCGTTCGCCAAGTTCGAGGAGCTGTGGAACAAGGACGACAACGTCGTCGGTGGCGACGCCGGAGTGCTCGGGTTGAGCTTCGGCGACTCTCCGACCGATCTGTTCACCGATCCTGCGAACTGTTTCTTGCACCGGCAGGGCAACTTCATCACCGGGTTCTTCCCCGAAGACGTGCAAGCCGACCTCGACACGAACGTCGCGGTGTCGTACTTCCCGCCTGTCGAGGGCGGGTACGACGGGAACCCGGTCCTCGCCGGTGGCGACCTGGCGCTGTTGCTGAACGACTCACCGGCATCGCGCGCCGTGATGGAGTTCTTGGCGACGGAGACCTACGGCGAAGAGTGGGCGGCTGCTGGAGGTTGGTTGTCTCCGCACGTCGGGTTCGACGCCAGCATCTAACCGACGCAGGTCGAGCGCGACCTGTTCGAGATCGGAGCGCAAGCCGATGTGTTGCGGTTCGATGCGTCCGACCTGATGCCCGGCCCAGTGGGCACGGGATCGTTCTGGGAAGGAATGATCGACTGGATCGGCGGGCAACAGAGCCTCGACGAGGTCCTGGTGCTCATCGACGAGAGCTGGCCCGAGCAGTAACCAGCGCGGTGTGGCCGCTCGGGTGCGTGGTCCTCCCCCCACCCGAGCGGCCAAATCGCTCCCGCTCACTTGAACGGGTTCCGACGTCTACGTCCGGAGGGAGACGAGAGACATGTCGAAGATAGGTACGGGGGTGCTGGCGATCATCGCCGGTGTAGGCGGCAGCGTGCTGCTGTTCTGGGCACTCAACTGGCTGGTCGACCGGCTGCCGAAGCGATGGGCGGAGCGACTGCGTCCGTTCGTGTTCATCGGGCCAGCGCTGTTCATGGTCGCCGTCTTCTTGGTGTACCCGGCACTGCGATCGGTTCGCGACAGCTTCTACGGCGACCGATCTGAGGAGTTCGTCGGCCTCGAGAACTACCGCCAGCTGATCGACGACCCATCGTTGCGCTCGACACTCATCAACAACGTCATCTGGGTCGTCTTCGTGCCGATCTCGTGCGTCATCTTCGGCCTGGCGATGGCGGTCCTTGCAGATCGTCTCTCGAGCCGCTGGGAGTCCGGATCGAAATCGGTGGTGTTCATGCCGATGGCGATCAGCGCCGTCGGTGCGAGCACCATCTGGCTGTTCATCTACTACTGGCGGCCGTCGGGGCGCGAACAGATCGGGCTGCTCAACGCGATCTGGACCGGGTTCGGCAACGAACCGGTCAGCTGGCTCCAACAATCGGAACTTCGGCTGAACACCATCTTCTTGCTGATCATCATGATCTGGGCGCAGACCGGATTCGCGATGGTCCTGTTGTCAGCGGCGATCAAAGGCGTTCCGGAAGAAACGATCGAGGCGGCGCGAATCGACGGCGCAACAGAGCGCCAGGTGTTCTGGCGGGTCACGTTGCCGCAGATCCGCACCACCGTGGCGGTCGTCTTCACGACGATCACCATCGGGGTTATCAAGGTCTTCGACATCGTGTTCGTGATGACGGGCGGCAACTTCGACACCGACGTCATCGCCAACCGCTTCGTGAAGGAACTCTTCGACTTCCGAAGATTCGGTCAGGCAGCCGCAATCGTCGTGTTCCTGATGGTCGTGATGATCCCGATCATCGTCTACAACATCCGCAGCTTCAGACAACAAGAGGCGGCCCGATGAGCAGCATCGACCAAGCCGAAGTCACCCCAGCACTGTCGGGGATACCAACGGATTCAGATCGCCGCAGATCGAATCGACTGGGCAGGCGACCCCGCCACATCGTCTTCGTCGTCATTCCAGTGACGGCGCTGTGTGTGATCTGGCTGATCCCCACGCTCGGGCTCTTGGTCTCGTCGTTCCGCGACCAAGAAGATGTTCGTACCACCGGCTGGTGGACCGTCTTCACCGACCCGTTCGGCACGACATGGACGCTCGACAACTACCGCGACGTACTCGACTTCGGGCTCGGAACAGCGTTCATCAACACCTTCGTCGTCGCCATACCCGCCACGCTGATCCCGATACTCGCGGCCTCGTTCGCGGCCTACGCCTTTGCATGGATGGAGTTCCCAGGACGACAGACGTTGTTCGCCGTGCTGATCGCACTGCTCGTCGTACCGATCTACGTCGCGCTGATCCCCATTCTCCGCCTGTACGGCGATCTCGGGCTGACCGGCCGGTTTGCTGCGGTGTGGCTTGCGCACACCGGGTTTGCCATGCCGCTCGCGATCTACCTGATTCGGAACTACATGGGGACGTTGCCGAGATCGATCATCGAGTCGGCGCGCATCGACGGGGCTAGCCATTTCCAGATCTTCTGGAAGCTCATCCTCCCGCTGTCGACGCCGATTCTCGCCGCGTTCGCGATTCTCCAGTTCCTCTGGGTATGGAACGACTTCTTGATCGCATTGATCTTCCTTGGCTCCGACGAAGAGAACCAGGTAATCCAACAGGCGCTCGTGCGGTTGATCGGCGACCGCGGTCAGGACTGGCACCTCCTCACCGCCGGAGGATTCATCGCCATCATCGTTCCGTTGATCGTGTTCTTCGCATTGCAGCGCTACTTCGTCCGCGGACTCACCGCTGGTTCGGTGAAGGGCTGACACGGTGAGCACAACACCGACGAGCCGTTCGCTGGACGCTCCTGCGCGCAGTGTGTGGTGGCAGCTGCCGACCGCACTGTGGGTCTACGCCATGCTGCGTTCGTTGGCGTTTGCCGCTCCTGCATTCTCCGAGGGTGGTCGAGTTGGTCTCGGTGCGGTCGTCGTTGCACTTCTCTTCGTCAAAGTCGTGCGCGGCTCGATGCGCGCGTGGAAGGTGCTCGCGTGGCTCGACGTCGTCATGCTGGCGATGCTGCTCACCGCCTGGTTTGCCGCGAGCGACGCGCCGCTGTCGATTCCGGCTCTCGCCATCGCAGCCACACTCACCCTGTTCATGCCATCGATTCGCCAACATCTCCGCGCGGCCGGCACGTAGCAGTGACGGGCGTTGCACCGACGAGTGTCGCCACGTCGTCTGGTGTCAGTTGGTTGGTGCGATGGTCCGGTCCCAGAGCTGACGGACCCGCACTTGGTTCTTGGTGCGCTGGGTGTCCCAGTTCTTCACGATCTGTTTGCCTGACTCCGATCGGCCACTTGCGGCTGCGGCAGCATCGAAGGCGGCCCAGAAGTGACGGGCTGCCTTGACGCCCTGCGTGAGTCGGAATCCGCTGATGTGGATGACGTCATGCTCCGGGATGCCGTCGACTCGGTGGAGGGTGTCGACGATCTCGAAGCCGATGAACCGACCAACGCGGTCGGCGTCGTGGAGGCGCCGCATGGCCGGCCCTGAGAACTCGTATTGAGTGGTGTAGTAGTCGTCGCGCGTTTCGGGCCGCGACGTCACGTACTCGATGGTCTGGATCATCCCTTGTGCGCCAGCCGCGCCCCCGGTCCTGGGGTAGAACATGTCGAGTCCGGGCTGCAGCCGCAGCACATCGACCCGCCGCACGAGCGTTTCGGCGCTGGTGTTGATCGAGGCCAGCACGTCGGCGGCCAACCCGTCACCGGGTGGACCGGCGTCGCCGTTCTGCGCATCGGCGGCGTCGCCGGCTTCAGTGCGGAGGCCGATGACGTAGGCGGTCCAGGCTCCTGCTTCTGTCCCTTGGCGATTGTGGTGAACCGGCACGAGCGTGTCGATCGGCCAGCGTCCAGGCGGTGTGTTGGTGGCCAACCATGACTCGATCGCGCTGCGGTCTGCGTCGAGCATGATGCCGACGCCATGTGGCTGCTGATCGTCGGGGTTCACCGTCATCGCGATTCGTCGAGCGTGTCGGCGGCGGCGCGGTCGGGAGCCGCAGCGACGAGCACATGCAGCGGTACGCCTTCCATGATCGACCCCGAGTGGTCGCGTTGCCAGGCCCGCTCGATCGCGTCGGCACGATCGATGGACACCTGCTCGAAGCCTGCGCGCCGTGCCATCTGCTCGATCTCCTGCACCGACGCGACCTCCCGCAGTGGCAGCTCGAGACCCTGTGGCATCGCGTGGCCGCCTCTGTCGCCACCAACGGTGGGCATTGGTCGGAAGTCGGGGTCGCTCCGCCACTCCTCCACCCACCACCAACTGTCGAACACGACCAGGCGGCCGCCGGGTCGCAGCAGCCGACGCCACGCCGCGAGCGCCTGCGTCGGGTCGGGCATGGTCCACAGAACCCAACGATTCACGACGACGTCGATCGTCCCCGGCGGGATCGGCGGCGCGGCAGCGTCGCCGAGCAGAAACATCGGTGCTGCTGACGTCGAGCGTGCTTTCGCTCTGGCTTTGGCCAGCATGCCCGCAGCGAAATCGACGGCGGTCACACGATGTCCCATCTCCACCAGCAGACCTGCGAGCTCGCCGGTTCCGGTACCAAGATCGACCACATCGCTCGCGGCCGCCGGTACTCGCTGTCGTAGGGCTGCGATCCAGGCGTCACGCTCCACCCCGGCGAGCACCGAGCCGCCGGGGGAGGTGTCCCAAATCTGGGCCTCTTCAGTCCAGTAGTCGGCCCACGCGGCCGTCAGTTCGTCTCGTTCAGATCGCGTCGTCATGGGTTGCTACCTCGCGTGTGTCGAAGAGCGACGCACGCCGCTCGAACGGTGGGACGGAGCGGTGGTGAGGTCAACGTCGTCAGCGGGCATGCCGGCCTACGAGGTGAGCTCATCGACGACGGCCTCGAGGTCCTGCACCATCTGTTCGACTCCGACGATGCTGTTGAGCGCCCACAGGAACCACGGAACATCGATCGCCGCACCCTGTCCGAGCGCCGGAATCAGCTCCGCCACCACCGGCGAGGTGAATGCCGTCGACGGGTCGTCGACCGGTGCGTTCACGGCAACGATCACGAAGTCGCCGGCATGGTCGCCGAACTCCTCAGCCGACAGCGGGATCAACGCCACGTAGTCCTGGAATGGCGATGCCTCCGGCTGGTTCTGTTGCTGGGCCGGCGGCAGGACGAACCCGATGCGCTCGGCGAACATCGCGGCGGTCGACTGCTGCGTGAACGCCCAGACGTCGTCGCCCAGCACACGCAGGATCGAAACGGTCGTGCCGGTCAAATCGGCCTCAGCGACGCGCTGCTCGAGCTCGTTCAATTTGTCGTCGATCGCCTCGATGCGTTCCTCGGCCTCGTCTTCACGGCCGGCGAGTTCGGCGACGAGACGGGTGCGTTCTTGCCATGAGACTTCCTCATCGATCATCTGGACGGGTGCGATCTGTTCGAGTTCGTCCTGGCTCGTGTTGTAGACCGCCTCGAACGTTGGGCTGAGCAGGATCAGGTCGGGCTCGGCGGCGGCCAGCGCCTCACGATTGAGCTCGGCGCCGGCGGTGATGTCAGGTGTCGCCAAGATGGCGTCAACCACCGCCTGGTCGACGTTCTCGATCTGGTCGAACACGACGGGAGCGAACGCGCTCCCATAGATGTTGCCGGCCGGCACGATCCCGAAGGTCGCGAAGTCGAAGACGCTGTCGGTCATGTCCACCAGCACCTGATCGTCGAGTACACCGGCCTCGCTCGTCGCCGTGGCAACCGGCGTCTCATTGGTCGGTGTTGTCTCGGTCGGCGCCTGCTCGACGGTTGTGCCCTCGGTTGGCTCGTCGGCCTCGTTGCCAACCGCACCTGTGTCGTCGCTGGTCGTCGTGACCGTGCCGTCGTTCGCAGTGTCGGCCACGGGATCGGCATCGTCACCGCAGGCCGCAACGATGAAGGCAGCGCTCAGTGCTGCGGCGATCGCCCGGCTGGGCCGGCGGGGGTGGCGCATGGGGTGTCAGCTCCTGTTGCTCGGTGAGATGGCGTGAGGGATCCGAAGGGGCGTGATTGATCAACGTTCCGCACCGCCCGGCCCAGCAGCCCCGCCAGCACGATCCCGCTACGGTCGACAGCACCGAACAGGTAGGGCGGCGCCGAGAACGCCGCGTATCAAGTAGACCAAACACAATACCGAACATGATTCTCTATTCGCGCTGGTCGCGTCAAGCCCCGGACGCGCTGGCGCCGTGACGTCCCGATCAGGCCGCACCCCCGGACCCAAACCGCGCATCTCGCGCCGGCAGATCGCCGATGCCGCGATCGAGGTCGGCTTCGACAAGCTCAGCATCGGCGCCGTCGCCGCGCGGCTCGGCGTTGCCCCGAGCGCCCTGTACACCCACGTCGACGACAAGGCCGACCTCATCATCGCCGCCGCCGACCTCGTCAGCGAGCGCACCGCGAGCACCGAATTGGCCAACGACTGGCGACGCTTCCTCACCGAGGAAGCCAGGCGCACCTGGAGCACGATCCGCGCCCACCCGGGCATCTACCGCGCGGTCGACGAAACCAACCGAGTGCCCACCGCCTACCAACAGCGCTTCGCCCAAGCGCACGCCCATCTTGTTGGTCTCGGCTTCACCACCGACAACGCGTTGCTCGCACTCGACATCGTGTACGACCTCGCCGCCGACTCCGCCAACCGCAGTAGCCGAATCCACGACCAGAGCGACGACGACCTTCATCAACTCGCAACCGACTGGTCAGCGCCGCTCGATGCTCCACTGGCCGAGGCCATGAGCGCAATGGTGGTCGGCGATCCTGAACCGCTCTTCCGACGTCGCCTCGAGGTCGTGCTCACCGGAATCGAACACACCCTGGCCCCGACCAGCACGTAACGCGCGCTCACAGGGCCCTGCCGGCTCATTCGGTCGGGCTGATTCTGGGGCTGTTGCGACCCGCGCGTCGTCCAGGCGCCGGTGCCTGCACCCGTCGAGTTGTATCGCCCCACAGCACCCAACTCAAGCGCCACCGTGCAGCCGCGGACCCATGCGACAGCCCGGTCGCACAACGCTGGGACGGCGCCAGGCGGGCTTCAAGCTGCCTTTAGGAAAGGGGAACAAAGTTCCGTCTACACCGACTGGCGTTGGGCGCTACAACAAGCCCGCGAGTCCAGTTGAAGTCCGAAAGATTCCTTGGCGTGCTCTCAGGACACCGTGGAGTCGTTGGCGTGATGATCGATGCATGCCAGTTGCAAAAGACCTCGACCCCGTGCGGCCATCTCCAGCGCCGCGTACCCCTGTACAGACGACTTCACATTCCCGCGGCGTGCGCAGCGTGGCAGCCCTGGTGGTCGCCGCATTGCTGGCGGCTGCATCGGGTGTGTTGATGACGCCGGCGGTGTCCTTGGCGTCCGCTGGAGTTGCCGGGGTCGATTGGTCGGCGGCGGCCGACCTGCCGCCGCTCGTGTCGTCCGATCCCGGTGGCACGGTGTTGCGCCGGGATGGGGTGGGGGAGGTCTCGTGTCTCGGTTCGACCTGCGTGACTTCGACGATTCGCCCCGTGTTGCGGGCCGAGATCGATCCAGACGGCAACGGGGACTATCACTTCCAGTTGTACGACGTGAGTGGGGACGGCGGAACCGCAGAGATCGTCGCTTCACATTCCGGTCCCGACGCGACGTTCGTGCCGGATCCGGACGTCGACGTCCCGCTGCGGCACGGCCACACATATGCGTGGACCGTGGTCGGGGCCGACGGCCAGACCCAGGAGTGGAGTCGCTTCCTCGTCGATCTGCAGCGCGCCTCGGACCAACCGATGGACGATGTGGGCCCGATATCGGTCGGCTTGGCCACCGGGGCTCCGTTCGTCACGACCGACGCGGCGGTGACCGCGCGCGGCGAGAACCTGACGCTGGCGTACACAGCCCCGGGCGCCTCGAACGAGCTGTTCTTGCCGTCGGGGTGGACCCTGGCGGGCCCGGTGATGGAGCACATCTCGTTTGAGCGTGTCGAGAGGTTCGGCAACGACGTCGTGCGCGTGCACCGACTGGACGGAACGACGATCCGGTACGAGCGCGATGCCGACGGTGTGTACCAGCCACCGACGATCGACGGTGCCGAGGTGCCGTTCCTCTATCCGGAACTGGTCGTCAGTGGTTCCGGATGGATGGTCATCGACGGAAACACCGTGTCGACGTTTGCGGCCAATGGCGAATTGGCCGGGGTCGAGGTGACCGCACCCGATGGAACGGTCGTGTCCGATGTGTCGATCGAGGCCAGTGGCGGGGTGCTGCGGTCGATCACCGATGCGGCCACGGGGCAGACCGTCACGTTTGGCTATCTGGGCGACTTCGGCGTGGAGCCGCCGGCCGGATTCGACGAGGACGCCGAGGCGCCACGCCTGGCGAGCGTGACCGGCGTCGATGGCACGGTGACCAACCTCGCCTACCTCGATGGACGGTTGGCCCGGATCGAGACCGCGGGCGCGACGACCGACATGGCGTGGGATGAGACCGGTCGATTGGTCGCGATTCGCGAGCCGATCGCAGCCGACACCGTGGCCGCTGCTGTGCGCGCCGACGACACCTCGGTGCTGTGGGAACTGGCCTATGGCCCTGATGGTCAGGTCGCGACCGTGACCGAGCCGGCGGCGACGGAGGGCGCGGCTCGCGGATCGCGGTCGTATGAGTACGGTCCGCACACCTCGATGGTCTTCGTCCACGGCGAGAATGGCCCGGTCGAAGCGTTGACAGTCACCTACGACGAGCACGACCTACGGATGCAGACCCAGGTGGTCGCTGGCCGGGCGCCGGCGACCAACCTCTACGACGACGACGGTGTCGCCTACGGATGGATCGACCCGACCGGTGCGCAAACGAGCTACGTGCACGACGCCGATTCGTCGACGACGGTGACCTACGGGCCCGCACCGGCGAGCTGGTTCGCTCCTGGCGGAGCCCCGCTTCCCGAGTACGCCGACCGCGTCGCAACCACGACCAAAGTGGCGGGCGCCGGCGCCGGCATGGTCGCTTCGTTCTCCGATCGCTCGACGTCGGGGACGGTGGCCATGCGCCTGCTGACCGACGACACGGTCACCGCGCCCGCGCCGGTCGATGTCTCGGCCGGCTGGGGATTCACGGCCACCGGGGATCCACGCGTGGATGCCGGAACGAGCTACTTCCGACTCGGCGCCGAAGGCGCTGACGAGACGTCGGCGACCCTGTTCTTCGACGGGAGCACATGCGGCCTCGACGAGGCCTGCCAGATCGACGTCGCCGAACCTGGACGGGTAGCACTGGTGATCGAGGTCGAACTGCCCGCGGGACAAGACTCGACGCAACTGGCGATCGAGCACTCGACCGATGGCGACACGTGGACACCCGTCGAGTTCGACTCGATGACCGGGCATGACCTGCCAACGATGGAATCGAGCACCGAGCAGTACCGGTCCGGTGACAGCCCGATGAGCGTCGACGAGGCAACCGTGTACACCGACGAAGCGTCCGGCGAGATCGGCTCGTACACCCGAGCTGGGGAAGCCTTCGTGCACCTGGGGTACGAGCCGGCCGATCCTGCAAACGATCAGTGGCGACGAACGACGAGCATCACCCGTCCGTCGGGTCTGACGACGACGCTGGACTACTGGGGCTCGAGCGAGCGCGCCGAGCATCCGCTGACCGGCGAGCACTTGGTGCAGGCCGGAGCGCGCAAGCGGCTCCAGGTCGGCGACGGGTCCATCCACACGACGATCTACGACGAGCGCGGGCGGGCGGTCGCAACCGAGGTGGACGGCGTCGTGAGTGAAGCATTGGTGTTCGACGATCGCGGCCGCACCGAGCGGGTATTCGCCGCCGGGAATGGTGTCGCTCCCGAACGCAACACGTCGTACATCCACGGCGCGGACGGCGACCCGATGCGCACCGACTCGGTCGTCACGATCGGGGTTGACGAGTACGTCACCTCGCACACCGTCGATCTGCTCGGGCGAACGGTGAGCTACACCGACACCGCGGGTGTCACGAGCGACACGACCTACGACCTGCTTGGCAACCCCACCACGATCACCAGCACCACCCCGCTCGGCGAGGTGACGACGACGACCCAGACCTGGGACCGCGATGGACTCGTCGAACAGCATGTCGTGGCGATCGACGGCAGCGTCAATACGGCGCGCATCACCGGCCGTGATCAAGCAGGGCGGATCACCGGGATCGCCTACGGCAATGGTGTCAACGCGGCGATCAGCTACGACGGGGTGACCGGCACGGCCGACACCGTGTACACCAACGAGAGCGGCGAAACGTGGAGCGAGAGCATCACGTCGTCACCCCACTCGGGACGGCTGCTCGAGCATCGGGTGAGCGCTCCCGGCGCAGATGCGACGTTCACCTACGGCTACGACCCATCCAGCGGTGCGCTCACCGACGCCACCTTGGCACTGACCGGTGACGCACCGATCGATGCCCACTGGACCTACACCTCTACCTATCCCGACGGCACCTGCCCTGACACCGGGGCAGCACTCGACGGCGCCCGCGCCTACAGCGAGGCCGTGATCAACGGCGACACCACCACGACCACCACGTGCTACGACGCCAACGGAGCGCCGACCCGCCAAGTGCAGACCATCGACGCCGAGGGCGACGTCGTCACGAACGACGAGTACCTCGACGTGGTGGACGGGAACATCGTGGGCTACGGCGACTTGCAGCTGGAGTACGACGTCCGCGACCACCTGATGCGTGCCAGCGACACGCAGCAGGCGATCGACCTCGTGCGCACCGCCGACGGCACAATCATCGAGCAAACCACGACACCGACCGGAGCACTGCCGACGACCATCCGTTACAGCACCGCCGGTGTGATGCTCGACGACGAGCACGGCGTAGTCGGCCAGCGCTTCAGCCTGCCGGGAGGGGTGACGGTCAACGTCGTCGCCGACGACGACACGACGTGGACCTTCACCACCACCAATGGCGACATCTGGTTCACCACTAACCATGCGGGAGCCGCGGCCACGAACCAGCCGACCCTGTACGACCCCGACGGCCAGCAGCTGACGAACACCGGCGAGGCGTACGGATGGAAGAGCGACCACAAGGGACACGCCCTCGACCTCGACACCGACCTGGTCATCTTCGGAGCGCGCGTATATCTCCCCGGACTCGCCACCTTCACCAGCCCCGACGCTCAGGCCCACGGTGGTAGTACGCAGTACAACTACGTCAACGGCGACTCGATCAACCTCGTCGACCCCACCGGCTTCGCGCCGAAGTGGTTCAACGACGCAGCAACGTGGATCCACAACCTGCCGAGCTGGATCGACCCGATCATCGACATCACGATCGGCGTCATCTCGATCATTCCCGGGGTGGGAACGATGGCCGGCGCCATGCTCGCCGCCCTGGCCACGGGCTACTACATCCTGCGCTCGGTCGCCAGCTTCGCCACCGGCGACATCGTCGGCGGTATCGCCTACGCCGTGGCTGCCGCTGTGACGGCGTACGCGGCGGTCACCACTGCGCGGCTCGCGCTCGCCGGCGAAGACATGTACATGGCGGCCGAGACGCAGCCGCTGGATAAGGAGGAGCTGACGCCTGTCAGGAAGCTGATACGAAGGCAGCAGACGTACGACCGGATCAA
Source organism: Actinomycetota bacterium (assembly GCA_039194665.1). GTDB lineage: Bacteria > Actinomycetota > Acidimicrobiia > Acidimicrobiales > Ilumatobacteraceae > JABSQH01. Next base: position 899 of record JBCCVW010000018.1, on the reverse strand, counting down.
ATCCAGGTACGGGGACAAGGTCGCCTACAACGAAACGAAGGTCGCTCGAAAGCTGTCGGTGGTCGCAGAGAGCGCAGGGCGAACCTTCCGACCTCAGGTGATCAAGCTCGAGGTTGGGCTCTTGTTGGGCGCGCTCATGCAGGGTGGATGGGCGCTGCTCGATGCGATGTACAAAGCAAACCAGTCGAACGGCGGCACGCCCGAGACCCAGCCCGCGGTCGTCGAATCGCCGGACATCATGCCGGAGTCCCCGGAAGACGCCGCCCCGGAGTCACCGGCAGACGCCGTCCCGGAGTCCCCGGAAGACGCCGTCCCGGAACCGCCGGCAGACGCCGATCAACCACCGCAGACGGACGCCGAACCCGACCCGCAGACGGACGCCGAACCGGACCCGCCCGCAGGGCTCGTCGCGGTGACTGATCTGTCCGCCACCGACGAACCGAGCGTGGCGCCCGAGCCAGGACCAACGGCATCACAGTCGGCTGATCCGCCCGCCGATGCGCCGTCGACCACAGACTCCGCTGACACCATCGACCTCTTGGAGGCGGCATGACTTCCGCCCGTTCAATCGTGTTCGCGGCTGCGGCAACCGCCGCAGTCGCGGCGGGTGCCGTGGTCGCCCCCGGTGTGACGTCGGCCGACGACCAGGTCGTCGAAGCGGGCACCGCAGCGGCGGCCACGAACTCGGTGAGTGGGGTGCGGGCGCGTTTCTGGCCGCATGCCGATGTCGTCAACTCCGACGAGCAGCCGATCCCCGGCTACGTCGCTCCCGCTACCGGATCGATGACCGTGCCGACGACAGCGTCGGCGGTGCCGTTCCGCGAACGCGACGAAGTGTGTGAGCAGTTCCGCGAGGTGAAGTCGTTCAATCAGATCGTCACTCGCGAGGTGCTGTGTCG
>JBCCVW010000017.1:0-36576 GCA_039194665.1 Actinomycetota bacterium | reverse complement strand
TTCACATCGACCGGAGTGTTCGTGGTGCCCGACCCGTCGTTGCCCTCGCTCATAGAGGCCGAGGCTACTGGCGGCGCGGCAGGCCGACGCTGTGCGCCAGCGCGCCCACCAGTGGCACAATGCCCCCATGGCCGACGTCCGCGAGACCAAGCTGCCCGGCGTCGGAGTACGCCACGAGTTCACCACCGACGACGGCGAGCACGTCGGCGTGCTGGTCCATCGCGATGGCCGGCGCGAGCTGCTGGTGTACGACCGCGACGACCCCGACGCCTGTCGCTGGATGCTCAGCATGTCGGCAGCCGACACCCGCACGATCGGCGAACTACTCGGCGCCAGTCGGGTCACCGAGGAGGTCGACGCCGTCGTCCGCGAAGAGATTGAGGGTCTGTCCATCGAATGGATGGAGATGCCCGACGGCTCAGCCATGGACGGCAGAACCATTGGCGACGGCGAGTACCGCACGCGCACGGGGGCATCGATCGTTGCTGTGATCCGCGGCGAGAAGACGATTCCGGCACCGGGCCCCGATCAAGCGATGAACGCCGGCGATGTGATCGTCGCCGTCGGCACGAACGAGGGTCTCGTGCGCGTTCGCGAGATCCTCCGCTCCTGATCGCCGTGATGCACACCTTGCCCACCGGTGGCGCTGCGTGCTGATCGCCGCTGGGAGCGCCGACGTTGCGCTCGCCTTCGTAGAGATCGGCGCCGTCACGCTCGGGTTGGCGCTGCTCGCTCGGTTCGCCGGCTGGCTCGGGCTGACTGCGGTGCCGTTCTATCTCATTGCCGGGTTGGGTCTCGGCGAGGGCGGCATCTCACAGTTGGAGGACTCGATCGAGTTCATCGAGATCGCATCGGAGCTCGGTGTGCTCCTCCTGCTGTTCACGCTCGGCCTCGAATACTCAGAGAGCGAGCTCCGATCCGGATTGCGCACCGGCACCCGCCCGGGCGCACTCGACATGACCCTGAATGCCCTCCCCGGTGTGGCTCTCGGCTTGCTACTGGGGTGGGAGCCGCTCGCGGCCGTGCTGCTGGGCGGCGTGACGTGGATCTCTTCGTCGGGAGTCGTCTCCAAGGTGTTGAGCGACCTCGGGCGTCTCGGGTTTCGCGAGACCCCGGCGATCCTCAACCTCCTCGTGATCGAGGACCTGGCGATGGCGATCTATCTCCCCACCGTCGCTGCGCTGATCGTGGGCGGCAGTCTGTCGAGCACCATCCTCAGCGTGGTGATCGCGCTCACCACCGTGTCGGTGATCTTGCTCGCCGCGCTGCGCTTCGGCGGCAAGCTGAGCGACCTCGTTGTGGGCGGCGGCAACGAAGCACTGATGCTGATGGTGTTCGGGTTGACGGTGCTGGTCGCGGGCATCGCCCAGCAGCTCGAGGTGTCGGGGGCAATCGGGGCATTCCTCGTGGGTTTGGCCCTCAAGGGCGAGGCTGCAGAGCGACTGCTGACGCTGTTCGAGCCACTGCGCGATCTGTTCGCCGCGTTCTTCTTCCTGTACTTCTCGTTCCAGATCGACCCAGGCGATCTGCTCGGCGTGGCGCTCCCGGCGGTGGGACTGGCGTTGTTCACCGCCGTCACCAAGGTGATCACGGGCTGGTACGCGGCCGGCCGAATCGGTGCTGCTCCACGAGGTCGACTGCGCGCCGGAACCGCGTTGATCGCCCGCGGCGAGTTCTCGATCGTGATCGCTGCGCTCGGCGCCAGCCTCGTCGACGGTCCGGAGCTCGGCGCGATCGCCGCCGGGTACGTGCTGCTCACCGCGATCCTCGGACCGGTGCTCACCAAGTTCTACGACCGGATCCCACTCCCGTCGCGACTGGCCACCCCACGCGCGCCAGCAACAGCCACGTCGTAGCTGCGCAGCGCAGGGGCCGGGCCTCTATGTTGCGGGCATGACCGTCTACGACGAGATCCTCTCGCTGCGCCGCACCTCCGGCTCGATCATCTTGATGACCTATCGCGGAGACTGGTGACCGTATTGCTGCGGCCAGCTCGTGCGGCTGGCAACACAGTACGACCGGATCCATGCGGCGGGCGCCGAGTTCGCTGCCGTCAGTGTTGATGATGACGTCCGCCAGGCAGGCATGGCCACGCGCTGGGGCCTGAGCCACTCGCGGATGGTGTCCGACCCGGCCGGCGAGCGCTATCTCACGCCGCTCGACCTGTTCAATCCCGACGAACGCGGCGGCATCGCGTTGCCCGGGATGATCATCGTCGACCCGGACGGCAACGAGGTGTACCGCTACCAGGGTCGGGACTTCGCTGACCGGACCAACGACGACGATCTGTGGGAGACCCTCGCCGGGCTCGGCGGCGCACCAGTCGACCCGCCACCGTGGACACCCGACGTCGACGTCCCAGACGACCTGCGCGGCTACTTTCGACCGCGCGACTTTGGGCCGTACTTCCGCGGGAACTTCTTCGGCTCTGTGGCCATCGAGATGCGCATCACCGATCCCGACAGCGCGGCCATCGCCCACGAACACGGGGCGATGTCGAAGGCCAACGTCGACGCGTTCGACGCCTGGCGCGAGCACATCGAGACATAGGCACACCGTCGTCGGCGGGGAAATTGGTTTCCTCGTAGATAGACCGCACGTCTCGTTAATCGCCGTGGTGGCTCCATGGAGTCATGACGACGACCAAAACAAGCGATGAGCTCCGGACCTGTCGGCGCGGACTGTTCCGGATGGCGGGGCTCGCCGGCGCCGGCGCGCTCGCATCGACCGCTGCGCCGGCGCTCCTGACCGGGCCCCTCGCGGCAGCCGATGGCAGCCCGCAACGAGAGATGTCCTACGACGAAGCGCTGGCCATCTTGCGCGCCGCGCTGCCCGAGGGCCCTGCACCCACCGGGTATTGGGTCGCTGCGAAGTATGTCGCCGTGCTGTTCGGCGAGTCCGTGTTTGGATACGGGGTCGACTTCGGCCTCGGCTCGCTGATGGGCGCCCTCGGATTGGGCGGCTCGGACCCGACCGCCGACGCGCTCTCCGAGATCAGTGCGTCGATCGCGGAGCTATCCAAAGACGTCGACGAGATGAAACAACTGATGGCCGAGGTCGTCGAGACGCTCCACTGGCAGAACTTTCAAGCCGCCGAGACGCAGGCTGCTGACAAGCGCGACGAGATCGCGTACGCCTCCGGCTTGGTGCGGAGCTATCACCTGACGGGGAACCCACCGACGACGAATCACCTCGACGCGATCACCAAGGTCTGCAACATGGCGGTGTACGAGCTCACGAGTGCCTTGGTGTCGATGTCGACTGGAGCCGTCACGAAGCTGCAGATCGCACTGCAATCCCAGCCGACCGACGTGGCATGGGCGGCGATCGACGACTACCGCAACGTCAACCGGGCGGCGCTCGCCGAGGCGCTGTTCAATCTCTCGTGGGCCGCAGAGCAAGCGCCGGGGTACGAAGAGGACCTCCTCTCGGCGACCGAACGCGCTGTACAGATCGTCGACCAGATGTACGACCGCGTTGGCGTCGGCTATCCGCAAGTGCCCGACTCCGGCGGCACGGTCGTGCCGTACCTTCACGCCCCGGGAACGCCCTGGGTGGTAGCACCGGTCGAGCGGCCTCATCTCGAGTTCGAGCAACCGACGATCATGACGACCCGCGAGACGATCACCCCAGCGATCGACGCACTACGCGCCGCATACGCCTCCCGGCCGAAGCCAGGACTGAGCTTCGAGGCGTATCTGTCGTCGGTGGGACTGCCGACTGCGTTCGCCTACCAGGGCACGTATTCGCGAGTCGGCACGCGGGTCCTCTGCACCGCCACGCGAATCATCGGCAACGACGTGCACCACGAGTATCCACTCTTCCGATGGTTGAACGACGGCGAGACGGTGAGCGACGTCGCGGCCCGCGACGAAGCGCGGGCGCCGTACACGCTCCCCGTCGCAACGAACGACACCGGGATGCCGGTTCTCGACGACGCTCATGCCGTCGAACTGGTGAAGAACGGTCCCGTAGCGCTCGACATCGACCCGCACGGTGGCGGGAAATTCGACGTGACACTCGACAATCCCGACGGCTTTCTGGAAGCGTGGAGCCCGCGGCGCGACGACGTTCCGGTCGGCTATCGGGAGCCCATCGACGACCGAATGCCACGGACGAGGACCGTGCGCCACGATGGACTCGTGCAGCTCTGGTGTATCGACCTCGGTTTCCGCATCGTCGGCGACTCGCAACGATTGGTCCCGGTGACGATGATCGGCCTCGACCCGCAGGGTGCGTCGTCGCTCGACGCACGGCTGACGATCAACCCGGCGTAGCGGTCAGCCGCGCTGCGCCGAACGACCGAAGCCGAACAACTGCTGGCCGACCTTGCGCATCTGGATCTCTTCCGATCCCTCGGTGATGCGATACCTGCGGTGGTGGCGGTAGATGTGCTCGAACGGCATGTGCCGTGAGTACCCCACGCCGCCGCAGGTTTGCATCGCCCGGTCCGCGGCGTCGCAGGCGAGGCGATTCGCCCGGTAGTTGCACATCGCCACGAGGTGGGTGACCTCCCCGTAGCCGTCGGTGACGTGGTCGATGGCGTCGAGCTGTGCCGCCGTCGATCGCACGAGCTGGCGCAGCATCGCTGCCTCGGTGTGCAGCTCGACCAGGGGGAACTGGATGCCCTGATTGACCGCCAGCGGCTTGCCCCACGTGGTGCGAGCTGTCGAGTACGCCACGGCTTCGTTCACACAGAACTGGGCGGCGCCGAGCGATGACGCGGCTTGGCGGATGCGGTTCTCGTGGACGAAGTGCTGGGCGAGCTCCAAGCCGCGGTCGACCTCGCCGAAGACCGCATCGTCGCCCACGCGCACGCCCGACATCGATACCTCGGCGTGGTCGGTCGGCATGTTGAACGTCCACCAGAAGAAGTCGACGTTGAAGCCGGGCGAGTCGGTCGGGACGAGGAACGCCGTGATGCCCAGCGGGCTGCCCGGTTCTCCCGACGTGCGGGCGAAGATGATGTCGTGGGTGGCGTGGTGGAGGCCCGAGTTCCACCGCTTCATGCCGTCGATCACCCACTCGTCGCCGTCGCGCCGGGCGGTGGTTTCCAGGTAGGTGGCGTCGCTCCCGTGGTTCGGTTCGGTCAGACCGAAGGCCAGCCGTTTGCTGCCGTCGAGGAAGCCGGGCATCCATTCGGCTTTCTGCGCCTCGGTGCCGAAGTCGCGCATCATCAGCACGGTCGGAAAGTTGCCGACGATCGACGACTCGTTCTGCAGGTCGTTGTGCAGCCCCAAGCCTTTGGTCGCGAGATGCTCGCGGATGATCGCCATCTCGAGATTGCTCGCATCGCGCCCACCGAACTCCGCGGGCAACGCCAGCCGCAGCCAGCCAGCCGCATCGGCGCGGCGCCGCATCTCGCGCAGCAGGTCCTCCCACTCCTCGCGCGGCACGCCGCCGTTGTCGAAGTCGGTGCGCGCCCATTCACGACGATGGTCGAAGAAGCGGATGTTGTCGTCGGTCTGTTCGAGGGGACGGATCTCGGCCTCGATGAACTTGTCGATCGCCTCGAGCGTCGTCTGGATGTCGGCGGGGATCGAGAAGTCCATACCCGAGTGTCGCGACGCATCGAGCGTGGCGACGAACCGGCGTTAGCTGGCGTCGCGTTTTTGGTTGAGCAGGATGTTGACGGCCTTGCCGTCGGCCTGACCCTTCGACGCCTTCATCACCGCGCCGACAATGGCGCCCTGCGCCTTCTTCTCCCCCGCGCAGAACTTGGCCCACGCATCGGGCTGCGCCTCGATCGCCGCGTCGACCATCGCCTCCAGCTCGCTGGTGTCCATCGCTTCGAAGCCCTTGTCGGCCGCGATCGCCTGCGGGTCGCCGCCGCCGTCGTCGACGAGCGCTGCGAGAATCTCTTTGGCCTGCGTTGCGGTGACGTCGCCTGCGGTCTCCATCTTGGTCAGCTCGGCGAGCGCGCTCGCCGGCACGGCCGGGTCGTCTCCTGCCTCCGCGTAGGCCTCTTTCACGTGCACGATCGCCCGGCCCGCATCGCCGCCCGCCTCGCCGACTGCGAGCACGTAGTCGTCCTGTCCGCGGTCGACGACCACGCGCACCGCCTCGGCGTCGGCCTCGAGGCCGACGGCGGTGCCCAGCCGAACCCGGCGTGCCGCGGGGAGCACGGGCAACGACGCGCGCACCTCCTCGATCCACGCCGGGTCGGGGTCGACCACGACGAGATCGGGCTCGAGGAAGTAGCGGTAGTCGTCGGCGTCTTCTTTGCTGCGCAGCGTGTGCGTGCGACCGTCGTTCTCGTCCCAGTGGCGCGTCTCCTGGCGCACCCGGTCGCCTGCCTCGATCATGGCGATCTGCCGGCGCGCCTCGTAGTCGGTCGCCCGGCCGACCGAACGCACTGAGTTGAGATTCTTGATCTCGCACCGGGTGCCGAACTCCGCGCCCGGGCGGCGCACGCTGACGTTGACGTCGACGCGCATCGAGCCTTCTTCCATCTTGGCGTCGGACGCTCCGACGGCGACGACGATCGAGCGCAGCTCGCTCACGTACTCGCGCGCTTGTTCCGGCGACCGCAAGTCGGGTCGAGTCACGATCTCCAAGAGTGGGATCCCAGCGCGGTTGAAGTCGATGAGCGAATGCTCACTGCCATGGATCCGGCCCCCGCTACCGCCCACGTGGGTCGACTTGCCGGCGTCTTCTTCGAGGTGGGCGCGCTCGATCTCGATGCGCGTACCGTCGGGCAGGTCGAGCCAGCCATCGACGCAGATGGGCTCGTCGTACTGGCTGATTTGATAGGCCTTGGAGATGTCGGGGTAGAAGTAGTTCTTGCGGGCGAAGGTCGACCGCTGGATGGTGCAGTTGAGGGCGAGACCGAGGCGCATGGCGAGTTCGACCGCGCCGCGGTTGAGCACCGGAAGCGCTCCCGGCAGGCCAAGGGTGACCGGATCGATGTTGGTGTTCGGATCGTCCCCGAAGCGATGCGGCGAGGCCGAGAACAACTTCGTGGCGGTGGCGAGCTCGACGTGGACCTCGATGCCCACGACCATCTCCCAACCGTCGTACTCCCAGGCAGCTGTCGTCGCAGTGGTCATGTCGGTCACGACGGCGAGGCTAGCGACGGGCCGTACGCGACACTTCGTGGGATGGACCCCGCCGCGGCGTACCACGACAGTCGGGCGGCGCTTGCGGCGCTCGCCGATCACGAACGAGGTGAGCAGATGGCGCGCTACATGCGTGATCAGTTCGTGTTCTTCGGCGTCGGGTCGCCCGAGCGCAAGCGGGCGGCCGCCAACGCAACGACAGCGGCCCAACGAGCGAGGCCGAACGAGCTGCTCGACTTTGCCGATCTCTGTTGGGCGGCGCCCGAGCGCGAGTTGCAGTATGTCGGCGCCGACGCGTTGCGCTCCGGCCGCGCCGCTTTTGGCCCTGACGACCTCGACCGGCTCGCGTCGCTGATCACCACCAAGTCGTGGTGGGACACCGTCGATTCGCTCGCCCCGTACCCGGTCGGCTCGATCGTCCAGCAGCATCCCGATGCCGCGCAGGTGATGGACCGCTGGATCGACAGCGACAACACCTGGGTTGCGCGCAGCGCGCTTCTTCATCAGCTGCACTACAAGGACCGCACCGACGGCGACCGGCTGTTCGACTACTCGCTGCGGCGCGCCGCCGACACCGAGTTCTTCATCCGCAAGGCGATCGGTTGGGCGCTGCGCCAGTACTCCAAGGTCGAGCCCGAGACGGTCGCCACGTTCGTCGACGAACACGCAGCCGAGTTCTCCGGCCTCACCGTGCGCGAAGCGCGCAAACACCTCACGCGCATCCGCCGGTGAGCGAAACCCACCCATCGCGAGACTTCGCCCACCGCAGGTCTAGGCGGTTGGGGCGCGGCGTTCGAGTTCGGCGGCGACCTGGAACATGCGGGCATCCTCCAGAGCGGGGGTGATCACTTGCACACCGACCGGAAGGCCATCAGCGCCGGTGCCGAACGGCACGCTCATCGCAGGTTCGCCGGTGAGATTGGCCGGGATCGTGTACGTGTCGCAGAGGTACATCGACATCGGGTCGGCGGTCTTGTCGCCCGCGCGGAAAGCGACGCTCGGTGACGCAGGGGTGACGAGTGCATCGACCTGGGCGTACGCCGCCGCGAAGTCGGCGGCGATACGCCGACGGACCTTCAGGGCCCGGCCATAGTACGCGTCGTAGTACCCGGCCGAGAGCGCGTAGGTACCAAGCATGATCCGCCGCTTCACTTCGGCGCCGAACCCTTCGGTGCGCGTGGCGATGTACATCGCATTTGTGTCGGCCGCATCGGCACGCATCCCGAAGCGCACGCCGTCGTAGCGGGCCAGGTTGCTCGACGCCTCGGCCGGCGCGATCAGGTAGTAGGCGGTGAGTCCATAGCCGAAAGCAGGAACGGTCACGTCGACGATCGTTGCGCCGGCGTCAGCAAGCGCAGCAAACGCCTGGTCAACCCGCTCCACTACGTCGGGATCGGCGCCCTCTGGCAGGTCGGTGATCCGACCGATACGCATTCCGTCCACCCCGCGGTCGAGCGACACGGTCAGCTCGAGCGGGCCTTGATCGATCGACGTCGAATCGCCCGGATCGTGACCAGAGATCGCCTCGAGCACGAGCGCCGCATCTGCGACATCGTGGGCGAACGGTCCGATCTGATCGAGGCTCGACGCGAATGCGACGAGGCCGAGACGGCTGACCGCGCCATAGGTCGGCTTGACGCCGACCACCCCACACAACGCGGCGGGCTGGCGGATCGATCCGCCGGTATCGGAACCCAGGGCCACCGGCGCAAACCCAGCTGCGACAGACGCCGCTGATCCGCCGCTGGAACCGCCAGGAACTCGATTGAGATCGAGTGGATTGTTGGTTCGCCCGAATGCCGAGTTCTCGGTACTCGACCCCATTGCGAACTCGTCGAGGTTGGTCTTGCCGATCACGACGGCACCAGCTGCGCGTAGCCGCTCGACGATGGTGGCGTCGTAGGGCGGTCGCCAACCATCGAGGATCCTCGACGAACACGTCGTGGGAATCCCGCGCGTGCACATGTTGTCCTTCAGCGCGATGGGCACACCGGCCAGTGGACCGGGATCGGTCCCTGCAGCTACGGCTTCGTCGATCGACGTCGCCCGAGCGCGCGCCTCGTCGGGGAGCACGGTGTTGAACGCATGTACATCGTCTTCGTGGGTGTCGATTGCGGCGAGGTGATCATCGACAACGCTGATCGCCGAGAGATCACCAGAACGCACCCCGGCCGCGATGTCGGCGGCGCGTTGGTTCAGCGTGGGCGGCTCGATGGCGCTCACGTCTCCTCCAACCCGATGATCGGCGGCACGCGGAATCGTCCGTCGGCTGCGTCGGGCGCAGCAGCGAGCACCTCATCGCGATCGAGCGTGTCAGCAGCCACGTCGGCACGCATCACGTTGCCGATCGGCACCGGGTGGGTCATCGGCTCGACATCGTCGAGGTCGAGCGCGTCGATGTCGGCGAAGTGGTCAAGCATGTCGCTGAGCTCGGCGGTAGCGATCACCACCTCGTCGTCGCGCAATGACAACCGAGCCAGTCGGGCGACCTTGACCACGTCGTCGGGAGTGAGGCGATCGGACACGGCGGCCGAGGCTACCGTCGCGAGGTCACGGCGTTCAGGGCGTTCGCCGAAGATGAACCAACACAGCGCTCTCCGGGTGCAGTACCGGCGGTTGTAGTCCCAGCACCTCGAGCTGGTTGCCCGTGACGACGAGCGGGTCGGACGGGCCCATCCACTCGGGCTGGGTGAAGGCGATGCCGAGGACCTCACCTGGCAGCGGAACGTGGCGCACCTCGTACCGGCCGTCGGCGTCGAGGCCGGGAAGCACCCAGCGAGCCGGCACCTGATGCGGCGACGTGGTCAGCTGCGCGAACGACACGAGCGCCTCGCCTCGATCGCCGGCATACACCCCGTGCGCGGCAACGGTCGGCTCGGTATCGAACCGCACGACGTCGCCCGAGTGAATGAGCGATCGGAACCGCTTGTACAGCGCAACGGCTTCGGCGATTCGTTGGCGTTCGCCAGACGACTGCGCAATCAGATCGCACTCGATTCCGAGGTGGCCGAACAACGCCGTCGCAGCGCGGAACGAGGTGCGCGCCATCCGCTGCGTGGTGTGCGCCTGCGGAGCGCCGATATGCGCGCCCACCACCTCGGGCGGTAACAGCGTCGAGAGTCCCCGCTGGATCTGTTGCCGTTCGAGCGGGTCGTTGCAGTCGCTCGCCCACACCCGCTCGGTACGCCGCAAGATCTCGAGGTCGATGCGACCCCCTCCGCCGGAACACGACTCGAACTCCACGGCTGGGTGTCGGGCGCGCAGCTCATCGAGCAGCCGGTACACCGCAAGCGTTTGTAAGCGAGTGCCCGGCGCACCGCCCGCTGTTACCGGCGCGACGTGCGGTCGGTTCATGTCCCACTTCACATAGGCGACGTCGTGGTCGCGGAGCAGTGCGTCGAGCTGCTGGAACACGTGGTCGAACGCGCCGGGATCGGTCAGGTCCAGCACCAGCTGGTTTCGACCGAGCACCGGATCTGAACGGGTATCGGCGAGCACCCACTCGGGGTGGGAGCGATAGAGGTCGGAGTCGCGATTGATCATCTCGGGTTCGATCCAGATGCCGAACTCCATCCCGGCACTGCGGACGTGATCGATCAACGGCGCAAGACCGTCGGGGTACACCTCGGTCGACACCGTCCAGTCGCCGAGACCGGTCGTGTCGTCGCGTCGACTGCCGAACCATCCGTCGTCGAGCACAAATCGTTCGGCGCCGGCCGCAGATGCCGCATCGGCCAGCTCCCACAGCGTGTCGTGCGCGTGATCGAAGTAGGCCGCCTCCCACGTGTTTGCCAACACCGGGCGGGCCGTCGAACGCTGGGGCATTCGTCGTCGCACCGTACGGTGGAAGCCCCAGCTCGCCGGGGTGAGACCGTGCCCGAATACCACCACGACGTCAGGCGTGCGATAGGTCTCGCCCGGCTCGAGCACCACCTCACCGGGCTGCAGCAGTTCGCCCAGCTGAACGTAACGCCTCCCGTCGGCGAGTCGCTCGGCGCGCACGGTGTGATTACCGCTCCAGGCGAGGTGGGCGCCCCATACCTCGCCTGCCCACTCACCGAATCCCTGCGTACCTGCGTACAGCAGCGGCGGATGCTCGTGCGAGGTGCGCCCTCGTCGATTGTCGATCTGGTGCGTTCCCTCGTCCCACCGGACGCGGCGCATGACGAACTCCCTCGACCACCGGCCGTCGAACACCAATAGCTCGTCGGCCCGATCAGGCAGCGGCACAGCGATATGCAACGCATCGAGGTGGAACCGATTGGCGCCGCCGTTGTGTAGCGACGCGGCAATCGTCAATGCGTCGCCGAGAGTGATGTCGATCGTCTGGCGGAGGCCGGCGATCGCGTCGGCGGTCTCGATGCACAACCCCTCGGCCGTCGATACCACGGACGTGACGGTGAAGCGGGTCGCGTGGTCCGCGCCGGTGGGCCGATGCCCGAGCAGGCCCGGACGCCCGAAGAAGCCGGCCGCCGCCTCAGGAATGATCGCCAGCGGTGGTTCCACGTCGAGCCCGCCCGGCACGAGGGGTCTGTCGGTGGCGATGCGTATCGACTCGAGATCGACGTCGGCACCGAGCGGGGCGCCCAGGTAACGAATCGTCGGCGCAATCGACGTGTCGACAACCACATCGACGTGTGCTGCCGTCAGGCGATGCAGCGTGTTCACGAGACGCGACCGTACGCAGTCAACACCCGAACGATGGCATCACGTCCGCGACCCGGCGCTGACCGAACAAGCGCTCAGTCCAGGGTCGAGTCGCCGAGCGGGAACTCGCGCTTGCGGATCCACGTATGGCTGTTGTCGCTGACGAACAGCGACACGCTGTCGGCAACGCACTGCACCGGCAACTGCCCGGCGATCGACGCCTTGATGACATCGCGTTGCGCGTCGTGATGGCCGACATCGGTCATCGCCACGGTGAGGTGCGGCTGGGCGTCGAGATGTCGGCCGCCGTACGGCGGGTGATCAGGAAACGCTCGATGGAGTCGCTCGGTCAAGTCGCGAAACGGGGCCTCCGGATCGGGCCGCAGCCACACCACAACGCCGGGAAACTCGTCGACCGTGGTCAATTCGAAACCGAACCGCGACACGGGCGCGATGGCGGCGGCAACGTCACCGAACACGGCATCGCTGAGTTCGTCCGGCGGAACAAACGGATAGAGCACCGTGACATGGGCTGGTACACCGCGGCGGGCGACGGGGTCGTGACCGATCCGCCAGCGACCGATGATCGGTTCGGCTGCAGGCACCTCCACCACCAATGCCGATTCGAATCCGTCCACCCTCGGACGCTACCTCGCTGGATACCTGCACAACGGCGGCGCAGCGGTCGATCCCGCGCGCCTTCTCGGTGTTCTCGGATGCGGCAACCGCGACGATCGACACCGAGAACGGAATGGACGTGACGTGCGCTCAGGCGCCCGCGATCAGCACCTCGCGCAGCGGCTCGGCATCAACACCGGGATCGGTGCTGTCGATGAAGTCGCCGAGCAACTCGACGAACAACTCGGGCGCCTCGACATGCGGGAAATGGCCAACACCGTCAAGCACCTCGAGCCGGCTGTGCTCGATCGCTTCATGAGCACGTTCACCATGCTCGACCGGAATGATCGCATCGTTGGCGCCCCACATGATCAGCGTGGGCACGCGTGCGGCCATGTAGAGGCGGTCGGTGGCGTCGATCATCTGGCCACCCGGCTCGATGACGCCACGCATCGTACGCACGAACGCCTGACGGTTGGCGGCGCCGGCGAGCGACCGATATGCCCGCCACATCTCGCCGAACCAGGGCCAGCGGATATCTCGCCGAGCGAGGAGTCGCCCGACGTCGTTGGCCCGTTCGACGAGTGGCGTCGGAAACCCGAGCGGCATCAGGTACTCGGCGCCGGGCAACGCCAACGTGCGCAGCAGCCAACTCACTTCGCGGCCGAGGCCACCGCTGCCGACCAATGCGAGCCGATCGACGAGCTGCGGGAACTGATAGGCGAGTTGCATCGCCACGCCACCGCCGAACGAGTGGCCGACGACCGTGATCGTTGGTACGTCGAGCACGGCAAGCAGATCGCGCACGCCGCTGGCGTACGCACCGAGCGAGTAGTCACCGACCGGCTTGGCTGACTCGCCGTGGCCGAGGAGGTCCGGCGCGATCACGTCGTACCGCTCGGCGAGCTGCGGCAACGCGGCATCCCAGGTCCGCGAGCTGCCGGCGAGACCGTGCAGGAGGAGCACCGCCTCGCCGCGGCCGGCGCGCCGGTACCCGACCGAGTGGCCGTGAATCGTCACATGGCGCAACGGTGGGCGCGTACTCACGCGTTCAGTATCGGTGGTCTCGTCGACGGAGGGAACAGGCCTTCGACTCTTTGTCGACAGCCGCACGCGGCGACGCGACGGCCTATGGCCACCCGGGCACGCCGGGGTCGAGCTGCACGCCTGCGGAGTTCAAGAAGCCCGAGACCATTCGATAGAAGCCGGCGACGATGAGCAGCTCGACGAGCTCGGCGTCGTTCCACCGAGGCGTCAAGGCGGCCCACGTGGAGTCGCTGACGCAGTCGTCGGCGCACAGATCGTCGACCAGGGCGATCAATGCGCGATCGTCGTCGGACCAATCTGCGTGGGCTGGGTCGCCAGCAACGGCACGAATCTCGTCGTCGGTGAGTCCGGCATCGCGACCGATGATGGTGTGCTGCCCGAACTCGTACACGGCCCGAGCGTTGGCTCCCACACGGAGGATCACCAGCTCGCGTTCGCGCGGCGGCAACAGCCCGCGGTTCAGAATCTGGCCGCCCAGCAGGTTGAACCGCTTGAGCATCTTCGGATGATGTGCAAGCACGCCGAAGATGTTGAGCGGCCGTCCGTCGTGGGTGAGCGACTGCGCGAACAGGTCGGCGAGTTCGCTGTCGGCAGCGACCGTGTCAGGGTCGATCGGCTCGATGCGCGGTGCGGTCGGCCGGCCAGCAGACGAGGACAGCTCGGTCATCGTGGGTCTCCTCTCCTCGAGGTCACGCGCCGGCGGGCGACGCTGCGTCGTCGTCGATCCCGTCACCGTCACCGTCGCCATCGGCGTCACCGGCACTACCGGCACCGTCGGCCGCGCCGTCGGTTGATGCATCACCGGCGTCGTCGCCGTCAGCCGCGGCGTCAGCGGTGGTCGTCGAATCGGTGTCATCGTCGCCATCGTCGAGGAAATCCGCGCGGGGCTCGGGTTCAGGCAGCGGGTGACGCATCATCCAGATCAACACCACGACGCCGATGACGACGACCGCGGCGGCAACCCACTGGTTCCAACGCAGTCCGGCGATCTCGTCGGCGGGATCGATGCGCAGTCCCTCGATCCAGAATCGGCCGATGCCGTAGCCGATGAGGTACATCACCATCAGCTGGCCGGGCGCAGGCCGCCAACGCCGGTCGATCCAGATCAACAACAGCGCCAACCCGAGCGTCCACAGCGACTCGTAGAGGAATGTCGGCTGAAACGTGGTGCCGACCGCATAACCGGGTTCGAGGTGTTCGGGGTCGATCTCGAGCGCCCACGGCAGGTCGGTGGGTCGCCCGTACAGCTCCTGGTTGAAGTAGTTGCCCCATCGGCCGATCGCCTGGGCGAGCGGAATCGCCGGGGCGGCGGCGGTGGCGGCGACGGCGATCGGGATACCACGCCGAAGCGACATCCACAGACCGACCGGGATTCCGAACAGCAGACCGCCCGGGATTCCGAGGCCGCCCTCCCAGATGGCGGGGATGCTCTCGTAGTTCCCCTCGAACCGGTCCCAGTCGGTGGCCACGTGGTAGAGCCGGGCGCCGACCAGACCCGCAAGCACTGCCCACACGGCGATCGCGGCCGCGTCGTCGCGCGTGCCGACCTGACGCTCTTCGAGCCGCCGGCCGAAGAGCCACACCGCGGCGACGACACCGAGGGCGATGCACAGGCCGTACAGATTGATACTGAGCGGCCCGATGTCGATGGAGTTGAACGACGGGCTGGGAATACTGGCGATCATTGGCTGGCGGCTTCCGGAGTCACGGTGGCGAGGGTGGCGAGCGTGCGGTCGACGACGATGTCACGGTCGTAGTCTTGGGTTGCCACGTGATAACTCCGTTCGAGCCACACGTGTTCCACCTGGCCGCCGTAGGTGGCCGCCAGATGCTCGCTGTCGGTCGGCGCCACCACGTG
The DNA here is from genome assembly GCA_039194665.1 of Actinomycetota bacterium. Classification (GTDB taxonomy): domain Bacteria; phylum Actinomycetota; class Acidimicrobiia; order Acidimicrobiales; family Ilumatobacteraceae; genus JABSQH01. The sequence goes on along the minus strand of JBCCVW010000017.1, from coordinate 21,348 downwards.
GTCCTGACGAGAGGTCAGCAGCATCAGCGGCATGGTCAGCGCTCCGAAGCGATCGGTCATGTTGGCCAAGCCGTCGAGTTGCAGGCTGAGCAACGGACGTAGCGGAGTGCCGGCGTAGGCCGTTTCTACCGCATCGGGGTCGGCGATGTCGCTGCCCACACCGGGTGCCACCTCGGTGCCATCCGCGATGAGCTCGCGAACCATCTCGATGACGTCAGCGCCTTGAGGCACGGTGGCCGGATTGATGCAGACGAGCGCTGCGGCCTCTGGGTGCGCCAGCGCGCTCCACAGCGCAAGCGATCCGCCCATGCTCAACCCAGCGAGCACCACTCGATCGACGCGCTGGGCCAGTCGGCCGTAGGCCGCGTCGACGTCGGCGGTCCAGTCGGCCCACGTGGTCGCCAGCATGTCGTCGACAACGGTGCCGTGGCCCGCGAGGCGTGGCAGCTCGACGTGGAAGCCCTCGGCGGCAGCGGCGTCGGCGAGGATGCGAACAGACGTTGGGTTGCCGGTGAACCCGTGCACGGCGAGCAATCCGGTCGTCGAGGACCCCTCGAACGACCAGCTGTCGGCGCCCGGCATGATCGGATCGGACATCTCGTGTGAGTGTACGCCCGGGCGCCCCACCTTGACCGACGGGTCGATCGCAGGGTGGACTGTCGCCCGTGAGTGACATGGCAGCAGGCGTCGAAGGACGAGCGCTGAGCGCTGCGCCGCCCGCTGGGAGCGAAGACCGTCAGCACACCGAGCACGGTCTCGAGCGCAAGCAGCAGCTGCTCGACGCTGCTGCCGAGCTGTTCGCCGATCGCGGCTACGGCGCCACACGGGTGATCGATATCTGCGCCGCCGCTGGGGTGGCCAAGGGCCTCTTTTACTGGTATTTCCCGACGAAGGCGGATCTCTTCGCCGAACTGGTGCGCACGATGCGCCTCCGCCTACGGCGCGCCCAGGGCATGGCAATGGCGCCCGAGGCCGACGCGCCGACGCGCATCGCCCAAGGTGCTGCCGAGAGTGTGCGCTTCATGGCCGCCCACGCCGGCTACTTCGCCCTGCTCGACGTCGAACGAGCCGATCCCGAGATCGCCGGCGTGCTCGACGAGGGCGCGGGGGTGTACTTCCGCGATGTGCGTCGCCTCGTCGCCGAGGGGCAGGCGGCCGGCACGATCCCCGACGGTGAAACCGACCTGCTCACAACGGGCGTGCTCGGCGCAGTGAGTTCGTTCTCCAATTCGTTCCGCAACGGCCGGATCGACGACTCGGTCGACGTGGAGGCACTCGCCGACTTCGTTGCGGGATGGGTCGCCCGGGCCCTGCGCTGAGCCAGCTGTAACGCAGCCTTCAGTCCCGCAGCTCGATCACCTGTGAGAAGGCGTCGACGAGTGACGGGTCGAACTGTGAGCCCGCTCCGGACGTGATGAAGCGAGCCGCCTCGTCGCGGGTCCACTCGCGCTTGTACACACGGCGGGTCGACAAGCTGTCGAATACATCGGCGATCGCCACGATGCGCCCCGACAGCGGAATGTCGTCGCCCGCCAGACCATTCGGGTAGCCCGAACCATCCCACCACTCGTGGTGCGTCCACGCCACCTCCGCAGCCAACTCGAACAGCGGCGTGGACACCCCCGACAACAGCCGCCGACCGAGCACGGTGTGCTGTTTGATGTCGGCGTAGTCCTGCAACGTCAACGGCCCCGGCTTGAGCAGGACCGTGTCGGCGACCGCCACCTTGCCGATGTCGTGAAGTCGCGCCGCCAGGCGTAGCTGCTCGCACCAGTGCGGTTGTCGGCCGATCGCGTGGGCAATCTCGGCCGAGAGGTCGCCGACCTCCGCGGTGTGCGCAGTGGTGTTCCCGCCGCGGTACTCCGCCAGCGCCGCGAGCCGCTCGAATGCCTCGAGGTGGTATGCGTCGGGATCGTGGTGCGCTCGCGCGAACGAGGCGGACAACGACGCCGACCGTAATTCCGTGATCTCAGCACGCTGCCGATCGAGTTCGTGTGCCTGGGCCAGGCTCAACGCGCGCAGGCGCAGCGACGCGGCGTCGGCGTTGATCTCTCGGTCGATCGCCGCGTGGTGCTCGCGATGGTGGAGCGCCTCGGCGAACCGCTCCACCCGTCGGTAGGCCACGGCCAACAGATCATGCACCTCGAGTTCGAGCTGCCGGTCGTCAACGCGATCGCACAAGTCGAGCGCCCGCAACAGCTCGGCGACGGCCGTGTCGAGGCGATCGCGAGCCAGCGACAGTCGTGCGGCGGCGAGACACATCATCAGCCGCTCACGAGGTGACGCATCGTCGGGCACGACCGCCTGGGCACGACCGAAGAAGTGCGCGGCGGCGAGTTCGTCGCCGGCGGCGACGTAGGCCTCGGCCAGGTCGGCGAGGATGCTCGCCTCGAGGTGTGGTGCATCGTCCGCGGCGCGGTCTGCAGCGCGTCGACCCGCATCGATCGCCGCATCGGTGTCGCCGCTGCGGGTGAACAGGCGCGCCAAGTTGCCGAGCACGGCGACGTCGACATCGCGCCGGCCGACGGTTTCGTTGACTGCCAGCGCGTGTTCGTAGGTTTCGATCGCTCGATCGTGGTCGCCCATCGATTGGTACACGGCGGCGATCGTGTGGAGGATGCGACCCTCGTCGATCGGCCGCGGCGCCGACGCCCGATACATCTCGAGCGCTCGGCGACAGTGGTCGAGCGCCGCTGGATAGTTCCCGCTCTGAAAGTGCACGATGCCGAGCAGATGCGTCGACCATGCGTCGGTCAGTTTGCTCGCTTGGGTATCGGAGCGACCCGCCAGCTCGACCGACTCCGACGCGAAGGCGAAGGCGTCGTCGACATCTCCTCGATCGTGCGCCAGCGAGGCCATGTGATACAGCGCCTCAGCTTCGAGATCGACGCGCTCCGCGGCACGCGCGTGGGTTCGCGCATCGAGAGCGCCTGCAGCCGCCCGCTCTGCGTCGTCGGCGCGCTGCTCCGCGACTGCGTCGAGGAGCGTCCGCGCGACGGAGGCGTCGTCGGTTGCGCTCCGTTGTCGACTGGCCACAGACTCCACCTCACACGGCGAATCTCGACCGCGCCGTGCAAGGTGCTATCGACCGTTCTGCGGTCTGTCTTGAGGCGGATTCGACGGCGCATCGGTGGCCGTACGCTGTACGCGGTGGAGCACTCGCGGCGCAACGTGGAACGGGCCGCGTTGTGGGCGATCGTGCCCGTCGTGGCCATCGTTCCGGTATCGCTCCTGGCATTGGCCGTGTGGTGGCTGCCCGTCACGTGGTTGACCGGCGTCGGCTACTGGTGGTTCGTCGGCGGGTTCGTCATCGCCGGACTGGCGTTGTTTATTCGACCGTTCCAGATCCTGGTGCTCACCCCGCTGCTCGGTGCCCGCCGACCAACCGCGGCCGAAGCCGACGTAATCGAACCCTTGTGGGCCGAAATTGCACAGGCCAACGATCTGCCGGCGTCGCGCTTCGTGGTGCGCGTGCTGCCATCGGATGAGCTCAACGCGTTCGCCTGTGGCGGACATCTCGTGGTGGTGACAACCTTCGCCGTGGAAGAACTGACCGACCGTCAGCTGCGCGGCGTGTTGGCCCACGAGCTGAGCCATCACCTCGGGTTGCACACCGTGGCGATCACGTTCGGCCACTGGATGTCGGCACCGGTGGTGGTGTTGGCGCGGATCGGCTTCTTCCTCGAGAACGTCGCCCGCGCTGCCACCGACAGTTTCGGCAAGCAGTCGTCGGCGATCGAAGCGATCGGCTCGGTGGCGGCCGTGGTACTCGGGGGCGTCTCCTGGCTGTTCACCGCTGGGCTCCGAGCGATGGACGGGGCCGCCAACCTGGTGTCGCATGGATCGGAGTTCGAGGCCGACCAACGTGCGGTGCGGATGGGGTTCGGCCGGGAGTTAGCGAGCGCGCTCCGCCACGTGGTCACCGTGACCGGCTCGAGTCGACCCATCGGGTGGCGCGCCCGCCTCGCGGCATCGCACCCACCCGCCCGCACGCGGATCGCCCGCATCGAGGCGCTGATGCGCCACCCTGCGAGCTGACGACCCAGCTGCGCCCTCAGAGACGGTTGTTCACGTCGCGGCGATCGGAGCCACCAACGCGCCGACGAGCGACAGCAGGCCGATCGCCGGCGTCATGCGCCGAGTGTGGCAGAGGCTGGCAGACTCCCCGTCGTGCGCGTCACCATCGAGCCATCTGTCGACCCTGCGGCCTACGCGTTCGCCCACGACATTCGGGTGCGGTTCGTCGAGACCGACGCGATGGGCATCGTGCACCACAGCAACTACCTCGCCTACTTCGAGGAGTCGCGCGTCGCCTATCTCCGGCACATCGGCCATCCGTTCACCGCGTGGCGTGACGAGGGCCTCGAATCGCCCGTACTCGAGTCGTTCGTGCAGTATCGCCAGCCGCTGCAATTCGACGACGTGATCACGGTGCACGTCGCGCTTGCTGCAGCGGCCCGGGCATCGTTCCAAATGGCCTATCTCATCACCGTCGGCGATGCCGCCCAGCGCGACGTCCGAGCCCTCGGAGTGACGGTGCACGGCTGCACGACCACAGAGGGACGCCCCACGCGGCTGCCGCAGTGGCTGCGCGACATGGCCACCTGAGCAACGCGCAACTCGCGCTTGACTCTCCCCCCAGGGGAGGGTCTTGGCTGGAGGACATGAGCCGCGCCTACCCCGCCGACACCGACGACCCGCTGATGCCCATCGGGATGTTCTCGCGAGCGTCCTTGGTGTCGGTGAAGGCGCTGCGCAACTACCACGACCAGGGCCTGCTCGTTCCCGCCGAGGTCGATGCCACGAGCGGCTATCGGTCGTACCGCGTGTCGCAGCTCACCGACGCTGCGATCATCAAGCGGCTGCGCGACCTCGACGTGCCGCTGCGCGACGTGGCCGAGGTGGTGCGGGCCCGCGATCCCGAAGTCACGGCCAAGGTGCTCGCCGAGCATGAGGCCACGATGCGCACTCGTCTCGACGCGGTGAGCCGCATCGTCGATGAGCTGCAGCAGGCGGTGGATTTGCCGAGCCTGTCGACCCCGGTGCACGTGCGCGACGAGCTGTCGGTGCATGCTCTCGCCGCCTCGGGTGAGGTCGACGAGGCCGACTACGCCACGTTCCTGGGCGACGCCTACGGGCGGCTATGGCAGGCGCTGGCGATGACGGGCGCAGCGATGGCCGGCCCGTCGGCGGCCCGCTACCCCGCCCACGTCGACACCGAGCGGGAACCGATCGAGGCGTATCTGCCAATCACCGAAGCCGTGCCGGTGCCGCAGCCCGTGCTCGACACTGGCGTCTACCTGACGATGATCCCTCACGCGCACTGCGCCGTGATGACCCACGTCGGCGGATACGACTCGATCGGCGACACGTACCGACAACTCGGCGCGTGGGTCGCCCGCCACGCCAGCACCAGCGACCAACCGGTGCGCGAGCACTACGTGGTCAGCGTCGACCCGGCCACCGGCGAACTCCTGCCGCCCGATCAACTCCGTACCGAGATCTCCTGGCCGATCGAACGATCGGATACCCCATCACCAGCAGCTCCCCCATCAACACCAGCTGCCGCAGAAAGTGAGCGCACGTCATGACCCTTGGAATCGCTGCTGTCACCATCGACTGCCGCAATGCGCAAACGCTCGCCGAGTTCTGGTCGGCGGCGCTCGGCATGGAGATCGACCGCAACGGCCCACCCGTGAGTGAGTTCTTTGCGTCGATCGGTCGTGAAAACCGCGAGCCGGGCGCGCAGCCGATGATGTTCATTCAGGTGCCGGAACACAAGACGCTCAAGAACCGTGTGCACCTCGACCTCGAAGCGAGCGACCGCGAGGTGGAGGTGGCCCGGTTGATCGAGCTCGGTGCGACTCACGTCCACGACAAGGAGGAATGGGGGTTCCGCTGGACCACGTTGGCCGACCCCGAGGGCAACGAGTTCTGCGTGGCCACGCACTAGCCAGCGCGGTCCGGAACCGGCGCCGGAGGGCTCGACGGCTGGCCGAGCTGTGCGCGATCGACACGTGTGGCGACGTCGGCCGATCGATCACCACGTCGAGAACGTGTCGCCCGAGCAGTACGCGGCGTTCATGGTCGCCGGCTTGAAGAGTCTCTCCGCCGAGCTGTCCGCCTAGGGTTGGCGCCGACGAGCCATGGCCGAGACCGTTTCTGAAGCAACGCACCAGCGCATCACCGCTGCGGCCGTCGACGCGATTCGCGGTAATCCGGTGTTGACGCTCAACGTGCAAGACATCGCCGAGACCGCCGATGTGTCGACGTCGGCGATCTACAAGGCGTATGGCAACAAGTACGAACTTTTTGCCGAGGCCAGCCGGGTGATCTTGATGGAACAGGCCGAGGCGATCCTCGCTCACGTCGACGCCGACGCAGAGCCGATCGACCGCTTGCACCAGTTACTGGCCGGCATCTTCCACATCGGCCGCGAAGAGCCGTTCGCTGCGGCGTACGTGTTCTGCACGTTTCCGATGGTGTACCACGGCGATGTCGACCAGTCGGTCGGCGACCGCGCCCGCGACCTCCGCCGCTACCTGGTCGACGGCTTGCGCAATCACATCGGTGATGCGATCGAGGCCGGCGAGCTCGAGGGGGATGCCGACACTCTTGCCGAACTCGTGGCGATCGATACGTTCGGCTACGTCGGGCGATCGATCACTGTCAGCGAACGGGTCGGACCAGACGCGTTTGCCCCAGTTCATGATCGCCGGTTTGCGCAACTTCGATCCGCGGTGACGGTCCGCTACACCGCACGCATGCGGTTGTTGCGCGCGTTGTGCTCCACCTCGGCCAACCCGAGCGCTTCGAGCACGGGCGGCACGTAGTTGCCGAATCGGCCGCGCAGGCCCTTCTTGAACCCGTACCAGCCGCCGACCGGATTGTCGGACGAACGGCCCCATGCCTCAACGGTGTCGGGCTTGGCCTCCTTCTGCTCGTCGGCATTGCCCAGCAGCATCCAGTCGCCGTGGTCGGTGAGCATCGCGTGGAGGTCGTCGATGCAGCCGAGGTGGTAGCGCAGTTCGGTGGCGCCGACCTGCACCACCAGGGCCGGCGGGTCGGCCTCGGGGTCGCGGTACGCCTCGAACTCGGACTTGCCCGGCGGCGTGAGCAGGATCCACGGATCGTCGGGCGTGCCGCTTCCTTCGACATCGGGTGGTGTGGTCGACATCAGTCGTTTCCTTTCGTTGCTTCGACGTGGGCACGGAGCCCGCTGACGAACTGATCGAACGATGGCTGTAGGTCGGGCATCGACCGCCAGATCATCCCGAGCATCGGCCCGCTGAACTCCTCGCGCACGTCGACGTGGGTACCCCCGTCACGAGCCGTCACCGTAAACGTTCGTTCGCCGGTGAACAGTCGCAGCGGCATGCCACCGCGCCACACCATGCGGCCGGCACGGTCGCCGTCGGGCCGAACCAGCTCGACAACCGTGGCGGCGAACGCCCGATCGGGGCTGACCACCGACGTGACCTTGAGCTTGCTGTCGAGGGCGACGGTCCCGTCGACACGCACCACCCCCGAATCCCAGTCGGGATACTGATCGACCGCAGTGAGGACATTCCACACTGCGGTGGGCGGGGCGGCGATGTCGATCGAGGCGATGTAGTAGCGCACGCTGCAGAATCTTGAGCGCCGTAACATGACATCTGTTGTCGTGATTTCTGCAACACTGTGCTTGTGCGCGCCGGGCGGCTGGTCGAACTGCTCCTGCTGTTGCAGGCGCGCGGCAAGATGACCGCTCGCGACCTGGCGGCCGAGCTCGAGGTGTCCGAACGCACCGTGTTGCGCGACATCGACTCGCTGTCGGGCGCCGGTGTCCCCGTGTTCGCCACACGCGGACGCGACGGCGGTTTCGAGTTGCTCGACGACTACGAGACCGGTCTCGCCTCGCCGTCCGGTTGGACGCCGCAGCGACGTGGACCGGGTCGGCCCCGGCGCGCCGCTGTGCGTATCTCGCCGGAGGGACGAAGGGTCGCCGCCGTGATGGGGCTCCTCCAGCCGCTGCGGGTCCGTCGCACGGTCGAGCCGGACATCGACGGCTGGGTCGAAGCGACATTTCGCGTCTCCTCGATCGAACGCAGCGCCCGCGACGTCCTGCCGCTCGGCGCCGAGGTCGAAGTCCTCAGGCCTCCATCACTACGCACTCGCGTTGCCACGATGTCGTCGATGACAGCGGCGCTGTACCGCGATTGATCAGCTGCGCGTGTTCTGCCAGTCCTGGAAGAGCGACTCGAACGCGTATCGCGTGCGGAACGTCGAGTCGTCGAAACGACCCATGTGGTACGCCGTGGCCAGCGCCACCGTGACCTCGCCGATCGACCGACGCGTCCGATCGTCGATGCCCGCAACGGGGGTCTCGGGTGCGTCCTCGGACCAGTACATCGACGTGAAGAGCGATTCGAACCGACGGTCCCACGCCTTGCGCTCGACGAGGCGGACGCTCACCACCTCGCCGCCTGCCAGCGGTGCAACCGCCTCGTAGACCCAGTCCTCGACATCGACGTACGGTTCGCCGCGGCGCGGTAACCCGGCGAGTGCGTGGCGAGCTCGACTGAGATCCGCATCGAGCCCGGCGGCAGGGTGAGCGAGCTCGAAATTGCCGTTCCCGTCGAGCTGCACGGCACCCAGCTGCAAGAGCTCAGTGGCGAGGCATCCGCTGGCGAGCACGTCGAACAAACCGTCGAGCATTCCCGACGTGTCGAGCTCGTCGTGCTCACCACGATGGACGAGGATGGCGACGTCTTCGGCGATCAGCGGTACAAGCGACATGTGCCAATCCTCCTGATCGTCGCCATCGGTGTCGTGAGTAGCGGTACTCAGCGCGCAACGCCCGGTCCAGCTCGATTGGCAGTGTCGGAGGGTGACTAGCGTCGATTGCATGGCCGACACCGCGACCCGGGTTCCGCTCGTCGACTATCTGATCCTCGACGACGGCGATCCGCACCTCATCGCGCAGGAATGCACGTCGTGCGGCGCCCGGTACTTCGATCGGCGCAACGCCTGCGCCGCATGCTTCGCCACCGATTTCCACACGGTGGCGATCCCCAACGAAGGAGTGCTGACCACCTTCACGATCGTCGCCCACGCGGCGCCGGGGGTCGAAGTGCCGTTCGTGGCCGGTGTGATCGACTGCGGTGGCACGAGCGTGCGCGGCAATCTGCGCAACGTCGAGCCCAACGACGAGCACGTGCGCACCGGCATGCCAGTGCGTCTAATGACCTATTCGCTCGGCACCGACGACGACGGCGTGGAAGCCATCGGCTTCGGCTACGAGCCCGCCTCGATGACCACTAGCCCGCAGTAAGGCCGAGACCATCAACACCGCCGCCGAGGAAAGCGCTAGCGACAAGGCTGGCGTCTCGGCCATCACAATGAGTCCACCAACCGACCCGCAGTAAGGCCGAGACCATCAACACGGAGCAGCCATGATCAACGACGACGACATCTGGATCCTCGGGATCAACATGACCAAGTTCGGCAAGCGGCCGGAGCTCGACACGGTCGACCTCGCTGCCGAGGCGACGATGGCAGCGCTGGCCGACGGCGGCGTGACGATGGCCGACATGGACGTACTGGCGGCGGGCAACTTGATGGGTCGGGGCGGCATTGGCCAGCAGCTCCAGAAGCAGGTCGGCCAAACCGGGATCCCGGTGTTCAACGTGTCGAACGCATGCGCCACGGGCGCCACGGCGCTGCGGACGGCGATCATGGCGATCAAGGCCGGTGAGGCCGACATGGGGCTTGCGGTCGGCGTCGAGAAGCTCGCCGGCGCTGGCCTGCTCGGCGGCGGGGGCGAGGCCAAGTCCGATGGTCACCATTGGGAGCCGAGCGGCCGCTACGGCGCGGTGGCCACGACCGATGGACGCATCGGTACCGACACGATGCCGGGCGTGTTCGCCCAGGTCGGCATGGAGTACGGCCACAAGTACGGCGGTGCCGACTTCGATCTGTTCGCCCGCATCTCGGAGAAGAACCACGCCCACTCGACGCTCAACCCGTTGGCGGCGTACTCGAAGCGGTTCACGATCGACGAGATCAAGAACGACATCATGATCGCCTACCCCAACACCCGACCGATGTGTTCGGCGAATTGCGACGGTGCCGCCGCTGCGGTGGTCGTGAGCGGCGAGAAGCTGAAGTCGCTTTCACCGGAGCAGCAGCGCCGCGCGGTCAAGGTGAGGGCGTCGGTGCTCACCTCCGATCCGTGGCAAGAGGCCTGCCAGGTACTCCCCGACGTGAACACGCTGACCAAGAACGCGGCGGCCACGGCCTACGAAACCGCGGGGGTCGGCCCCGAGGACCTCGACCTGGTCGAGCTACACGACTGTTTCGCCACCGCCGAGTTGGTGCACTACGACAACCTCGGCCTGTGCGGCGAAGGCAACGCCGTCGATTTCTTCGAGTCGGGCGCGCCGTGGCGCGACGGCGCACTACCGGTGAACGTGTCGGGCGGCCTGCAGTCGAAGGGCCATCCGATCTCCGCCACCGGCATCGCCAACATTTGGGAGATCTGCCATCACCTCCGTGACGAGGCCGGCGATCGACAGATCGGCGGCGCCAAGATCGGGCTGGCCCACGTGATCGGGTTGGGTTCGGCGTGCGGCGTGCACATCTTGGAGAAGGCCGCCGCCTGAACGACCCCGCGATCGGGAGGCCGATCACGCCCATCAGCCCGGCTACATCAGCTGGGTGAGACCGCCGTCGACCACGAACACTTCGCCGCTCGTGTACCGGTTGCGGATCAGGGCCAATACGGCTTCGGCGCAGTCCTCGGGCGTGGCTGACCGCTGCAGCGGGGCCATCGCCGCGACTGCTGCGTGTTGCGCTTCCCAATCGGCGGTCCATGGCGTGGCCACCAGCCCGGGGGCGACGGCATTGACGCGGATTGGGCCATACGACTTGGCCAGCAGCAGCGTCATCTGATTGAGGGCGGCTTTCGACATCGAGTAGGCCATCGACGAGCCGACCGGGCGGACCCCAGCGATCGAGGTGATGTTGACGATTGCGGGGTCGTCGGACTCGCGAAGATGCGGAATCGCGTGCTTGGTCAGCCACCAGGTGCCGAATACGTTGACCTCGAAGGTCTTGCGGAACACCTCGTCGGTGAGGGCATCGAGATCTTTGTGGTCGATGGACGTCGTCCATCCGGCGTTGTTGACCAGGTAGTCGAGGCGGCCGTAGCGCTCGATCGTCTCGTCGATCAGGGCATGGCCCTCGGCCTGGTTGCTGATGTCGGCGCGGATGTAGGCCGAGTCGCCCGGCAGCGACGCCGACACTGCCTCGCCGGCTTCGACCGACGACGACGAGTTGACCACCACAGTGGCGCCGAGTGCCGACAGTCGACGGGCGGTTTCCTCGCCGATGCCGCTGGATGATCCGGTGACGATGGCGACGCGGTCGCTGAACTCAGCCATAGAGGGAACGTAGCGCGACCGCTGCGTTCAGGCTCGTGGCGGAACGACGACGACCGGGCGGTCGCTGTGGTGCACCACGTGATGGCTCGTGCTGCCGAGCTCGGCGGTGCGGTGTTCGGCGCGCGTCCCGACGACGATGATCGCTGCGTCTCGATCGCGGGCGACGTGGAGCATCACGTCGGGAGGGCTGCCGTAGACCACGTCGACGTCCCACCGCAGCCCGGCGACGCGATCGAGATCAATGCACCAGCGTCGACGCACATGGTCGCCGACCTCTTCCTGGCGCCCCTCAGACGACACGTGCTCGCCGTCGATCACGGTCATCAAGCCGAGTGCATGCACCGCCCACAGGCGTGCACCGAGTGCACTGGCGATGTCAGCGGCAACGAGCAACGCGTGACGAGCGGTGTCGGTGCCATCGACGCCGACGATCACTGCGCCGTCACCCAACGCTGCTCGCGAGTCCGTCACGGCCGTCACGGCCGTCACGGTACACACCCGGATGACGTTCGGCCCTGGCGCCACCGACCCAGGGCGACGAGAATCGGAACATGACCAGTGATCCGGCGACCCGTCACCTCACCGATGCCGAGTGCTGGGAGTTACTACGGACCACATCGGTCGGCCGGCTGGCGGTCGACATCGCTGGCCAGCCCGACATCTTCCCGATCAACTTCGTCGTCGACGGAGAGAGCATCGTTTTCCGCACCGCCGCTGGCACGAAGCTGGCGGGTGCGGTGCTCAACCGCTTCGTCGCCTTCGAGATCGACGGGTACTACCCCGACGAACGGGTGGCGTGGAGCGTGGTGCTCAAAGGATCGGCTCGACAGATCGAGCGGATGCAAGAAGTGTTCGACGCCGAGGACTTACCGCTGTTCCCGTGGCTCACGGGCGAGAAACCAAATTTCGTGCGCGTCGATCCGACCTCGTTGACCGGGCGTCGCTACCACATCGTCGACGACGTCGAACCCGACGCGTCGTTGGGGACCACCGGCTGAGCAACGGCCGGCACGCAGCCGGACGTCTGGTCATCCACGGGGCACGAGGTTGCGCGAGGTTCCGTGCTCGGCCACTTCGGAGACGTTGGCTAGCGTGGTCTCGGCGATGGAGCGCAAGGCCTCTTCGGTCAGAAACGCCTGGTGCGCGGTAATCAGCACGTTGGGAAACGTCAACAACCGGGCGAAGACGTCGTCGTCGAGGATCTGCTCGCTGCGGTCCTCGAAGAACAGCTCGGCTTCTTCCTCGTACACGTCGAGCGCAAGCGATCCGATCTGACCCGATTTGAGGCCGTCGATCACGGCGGCGGTATCGACGAGCGCCCCGCGGCCGGTGTTGACCAACATCACGCCGCTGTGCATGGCCGCGATTGACTCGGCATCGACGAGGTGATGTGTCTCGGCGGTGAGTGGACAGTTGAGCGTGATCAGGTCCGACTGGCCGATCGCGTGGTCGAGTTCGACATATTCAACGCCGAGCTCCACGAGGTGGGCGTCGCGGTACGGATCGACTGCCAGCACGCGACATCGCAGGTGCCAGAGCAACCGGGCAACGATCGCACCAATGCGGCCGGTTCCGACGACCGCTGCGGTCTTGCCGGCGAGGTCGAACCCCACGAGGCCGTCGAGCGAGAAGTTGCCGTCGCGCACGCGGTTGTAGGCGCGATGGATTCGCCGGTTGAGGGCGAGGATCAAGGCGATCGTGTGCTCGGCGACGGCGTTTGGCGAATACGCAGGCACGTGCACCACATGGATGCCACGGCGGTCGGCTGCGGCGAGGTCGACGTTGTTGAACCCCGCACAACGCAACGCAATCGTTGTGACGCCCGCCGCGCCGAGCTGCTCGACGACGATCTCGTCGACCGTGTCGTTGACGAACACACACACCGCGTCGGCACCGGCGGCGAGTCCGACGGTGTCCGCATCGAGGGTGGCGTCGATGAACCGCAGAGCGTGGCCATGCCGTTCGTTGGCAGCCTCGAATCCAGCTCGGTCATACGGCTTGGTACTGAACACGCAGATCGATGCCACGGGCGCCGCTCGCTACTCGTCAGCGTGAGGGACGACCGCCACCGGGCATTCGGTGTCTTCGAGAATCGCCGTGCTCACCGAGCCGAGGAGCCCGGCGGCGATCAACCCGTGGCCGCGCGCGCCGACGACCACCAGCGAAGCAGTCCTGGACGCGTCGACAAGCGCCCGGCGCGGCGCGTCGACGACGACTGCTCGTTCGACCCTGGTCGCAGGATCCAGCTCGTCGAGGTCGGCGTCGAGTTCGTCGCGTCGTTCGGCGATCGCATCGCCGTACCGCTCGTGCACGACATCGATCTCGGCCCACGGGGCGAGCTCGACCGACGATACGGCACGGACTCGAGTGGTCGGTCCAGCAAAGTTCATGGCCCAGCGAATCGCAGCGCGGGCATTCTCGCTGCCGTCGAACCCGATCACGATTGATCCATCGCCATCGCGGACGTCGTCGGGGACGACGATCACCGGCACGGCGGCGTGCGTTGCGCAGTACCGACTCACCGAGCCGAGTCGTTCGTGGAGTTCGCCACCGCCCGTCCGGCCGACAACGAGGACATCGGCCGCTTCGTTGGCCGCCTCGACCAACGCGTGCCCGACCACGCCCTGACGCGTCGTCGCGGCGATGTCGATCGACGCGCCGACCGCAGCGATCGCTTGATCGACCTCGTATCCCGCAGTTGCTTCGAGGCCCAGTTCGTCCACTCCGAAGCCCCGCTTGGCGGTGAACATGGCCATCGGCGGGGGCACATGCCACACGCCCACCGCCGTGAGCTCGATGTCGCCGTGGACCTCGGCGGTGGCCGCCGCCCATGCCAGCGCGGTGCGCGCCGCATCCGAGCCGTCGATCCCAACGATCCACTTCCGAGTCATCAATTCGCAGTATGGCAGCCACGTACCGGCGCCATGTGGGTCACGCCGCCTGCATGCGCTTGGCACCGGTGGCGTTGGAGGACGATGATGAAGGGTCGATGGACCGCGATGAGCTCGGTAGCGCGTTGCTGGCCGCCTCGCCCGACGGGCTGCTGCTCGTCGACGGGGACGGCGAAATCGTGCTCGCCAACCCTGCGGCGGCGGCCATCTTCGGTATTCCGGTCGACGACCTGATCGGACTGAACGTCGATCACCTCGTGCCGAGCGAGCAGCGTGCGCGGCATGCAGACTTTCGTGCGCAGTACCGATCGGCGGCACGCCGCCGACCGATGGGCACCGGGCTCAACCTCTTCGGCCAGCACGCCGACGGCAGCCTGTTCCCTGTCGAGATCAGCCTCAACCCCGTCGACCTCAACGGCGTGCACTTCACGGTGGCTGCCGTGCGCGACGTCACCGTGCGCCAGGAGGTGCAGGCCCAGTTGGCGCTACTCACCGACCGCGAGCGCATCGCCCGCGACCTCCACGACATGGTGATCCAGCGTCTGTTCGCCGCAGGAATGTCGTTGCAGGCAGTGCTGGGCAGCGCCCAACCTGCGCATGTTGCGACGCGCATCGCCAACACGATCGATGAGCTCGACGACACGATTCGAGAACTGCGCGCAGCCGTTTTCCGACTCACCGATCCAGCGGCCGCTCACGACGTGACGACCAAGATCGCCGAGCTCGTCCGCGACCGCACCAGCACGATCGGTCACCCCGTCGACCTGTCGATCGACGGCGACTTCGACGATCTGCCGGAGTACCTCGCTGAACAGCTCGTGGCGACCGCAAGTGAGGGTCTCTCCAACGTGGCGCGTCATGCCCAAGCAACGGTGACCACCGTGCACTTGCGACGCCACGCCGACGTACTCACACTGCGCATCACCGACGATGGCATCGGCGTGCCGGAACGGCCGAAGCGCAACGGCGGTCTGTCGAACATGATGTGGCGAGCGGCCGAGCTTGGCGGCAGTTGCACCGTGACCGCCAACATGCCGGCGGGCACGGTGTTGTCGTGGACCGTCCCGGTCTGACGCGTTGACCCAGCGGTCCGTCGTGTCGTCAGCCGTCTTGCCGTTGGCGCTCACCCAGCTTGGCAGCCAACGCAGCGGCCTCCGTACGCCGCGCCATCCCGAGTTTGGCGAGCAGGTTCGACACGTAGTTCTTCACCGTCTTCTCGGCCAGGTACATCTCTTGGGCGATCTGCCGGTTGGTGAAGCCCTCCCCGATCAACTCGAAGATGCGCAATTCTTGCGGTGTGAGGTCGTCGAGCCGTCCCTCGTCGCTGTCGCGTAGGCGCCGTACGGCGAGCCGCACCTCTGCGTCGTCGAGGTAACGACGACCGTCGGCGACACCGCGGATCGTGTCGACGAGTTCGGCGCTACGAATCTGCTTGAGCACGAATGCCGACGCTCCGGCGAGCCCGGCGTCGACCAACGCTCGGTCGTTGTCGAACGAGGTGAGAATCAACGCCTGCACGTCGGGGTGCTCATCGCGCAGTTGGCGACAGACGTCGATGCCGTTGCCTTCGCCGAGCCGCACGTCGAGCACCGCCACGTCGGGGTGGCATTCGGCGACGACGGCGAGCGCTTCATCGGCCGTGCCGGCCTCGCCGACCACGGTGAGGTCGTCTTCGGCCTCCAGCGCGGCCGCGATTCCACGGCGGACCACTTCGTGGTCGTCGAGCAGAAAGACGCGGATCATCGGTGCATTGTCGCCGCCAGCGGGCACGGTTGTCGAGCAGCGACTGGGAGGATCAGGATTCGGTGTCCGGCACGACCACGAGCGGTTGCCCGAGGTGATGGAGCAGCCACGTCGACACCGACCCCAACAGCGCAGCGCCGACCGAGCCGTGGCCGCGCGCCCCTACCACCAGCAAATCAGCGCGGGCGCCGGCGTCGCCGAGCGCCTTGCGGGGCGTCCCACGCACGAACGTTTGCTCGATCACGACCTGGCGGCGGCGGGCCGTCTCGGCGAACGCGCCGACCAAGTGATCGAATCGCTCGCGCGAGAGATCGTCGGCCTCGGGGAAGAAGAAGTTGTCGGCGCCGACGGCGAGCGGAGTGGTGTCCCACACCCACACGACTTCGACGGCGCTTCCGGGTGAGGCGAAGTCGATCGCCCAGCGCAGGGCGGCCATCGCGTTCGGTGACCCGTCACAGCCAACGACGACGCGATGTGCCGGCCGATGGGCCACACCCTCGACGGGAATCACTGCGGTGGGCACGCTGGCATGCGTCGCACACTGCGTGCTGGTGGAGCCGAGCAACAGGCGCCCGAACCCGCCGAGCCCGCGGCTGCCCACCACGAGCAGCGATGCGTCGGCTGCGGCATCGAGCAGCGCCTGCGTCGGCGCGCCATGCACGGCGCGCCCGGCGACGGGAACCGTCGCCGCCGGGCGCACTTCCCCCACGAGCTGTTCGAGGTCGTCGTGAACCGCCGCAGCAATCGGCTGTTCGTCGACCGGGGCGACCACTGGGGAGCCGAAGGAGCCAATGGCCACGGTGTTCCAAGCGGCGACGATGTCAATCGACGTCGCCCGTCCCTCGGCGTTGGCCACTGCCCAATCGACCGCATGGCGGGCGCCGGCGGAGCCGTCGGTGCCCACCACCCAGCGACCGGAACCCGACGGCGACACCTCCGCTGCGGCGATGCCCTCAGCGGACATCACCATGGCGCGTCCCCACGCCCGAACGCTGCCGACAACCCTGCCGGCTGCGATGCCCGTCCCCGGGCGAAACCTTCGACCATGCGTTGATGAAACGCGTCAGAGCACTGCGCCGGGCAGGGCCAAAGGTCACCGCAGCGCCTCCACCACCGGCGCAAACCCCTCGAGCTCGCGAACTACCAGGTCAGCGATGCCCCACCGAGCCCGAATCCGTTCGATCTTGGCGAGGATCTGCTCGACCGTGCCAATCAGCAGATACGGGATCTCGTCGGCGTCATGGCGCTCGAGCCCGTCGACTCGTTGGAGTATCGGATCGAGCACCGCTGCTGAATCGTCGGTGACCGCGGCCACTTGGACGAGCGCACTCAACCGTGGTGGCGCGGCCCGACCCTCGGCGGCTGCCGCGATCGTCTGCACCTGGGTATCGAGGTGCGCGCAGCGCCAGTCGACGGTGTGGGCGTGCCCGTCGGCAAGCGTGCGGCCGAGCCCTTGCAGGCCGATCAGATCCGCATGGCGTGCGGCGTGCTCGAGGAGCTCCCGACCGTTGCCGCCGACCAGGATCGGAAGCGGGTGCTGCATCGCGGGCAAGATGCTCGCATCGCGGATCGTGTAATGGTCGCCGTCGAAGTCGACCGTCGACCCGGCGAGCAGCGGCCCGATGATCTCCACCGCCTCGGCGAGACGCGCCTTGCGCGCCCGGCCGGGCCGACGCTCGATTCCCGTCGCTGCGAACTCTTGGGGGGTGTGTCCGGCACCGAGACCGAGCTCGACTCGTCCGCCCGACAGGTGGTCGAGGGTGGCGACGTCCCACGCCAGCTGGACCGGGTTGCGCATCTCGTTGTTGAGCACCATCGTGCCCAGCCGGATGCGCTCGGTGACCGTCGCCGCCGCCGCGAGGAACGGCAACGGTGATGCCAGCTGCCCGATGTGATCGGGGACGACGGCCACGTCGAAGCCGAGTTGCTCAGCCCGCCGAATCTCCGCGAGCTGGTCGGCCGGCTGCTCACCACGCACTTGGTAGAGCACGCGCACGCGGTCGGCGTTCCACGCGGTCATCGGGCTCACACTATGGCGACACACGCCGGGCGCTGGCAGCGCGCCGTCAGCGGGTGCCGGTCAGCTCGTCGAGCACCCGGAGGTGATCACACTGCACCAGCAGTTGGGCGGCGGGGTGCTCACGGCGGTGGTGCTCGGCGAGGTCGGCGGTGCGCTCGTCGTTCGGGTCGAGCGCGACGACGATCGCGTCTGCTCCGTCGACGAGTCCGCACGCGTCACCACACAACGCCGGACACGGCTGGTGTGTACGTGCCTGGGGTCCGGGGCACAGCGCCACGCTCCAACCGGCTTGCTCGGCGGCTCGTTCGCCAGCCCAGCGAGCGCCGGGAATCTCCACCAGCAACCTCGGTCGCGTGTCGTGGGGTGGCCACGCCGGGGCGTCGGCGGCCGTACCGATTGTGACGCGCACGGCGCCGTCGTCGTGTTCGAGCACGGCCATCCCGCGTTTGCGCAACGCCATGATCATCGACGTGTTCTTGCTCAACACGTCGGCCTGCAAGCTCTCGATCCCGCGGGTGGCAGCGTGTTCACAGAGCACGTCGATCAGCAACGTTCCGAGGCCGCGCCAGCGTGACGCAACCACGATCGCCAGCTCGCCATCGCCGTCGGTGCGCATCGTGTACGCAGCCTCGCCGGCGACCTCGATCGGCGGCTCGACCAGGTCACCGTCGTCGATCTCATGGACGACGGCGATGGTGCCGAACCCGCCCTTCTCACGAACCGACGACCAGTGACGGAACCACTCGTCGTCGGGTTGGAAGGAGCCGAAGAAGCGTCGACGGCGGTCGTCGTCCGGTAGTTGGTCGTAGAGCACCGACAGCAGCGGGGCATCGGCGACAGAGGTATCGCGAATGACCATCACCCGCCCGCCGTCGAGATCGAGACGCAACGTGATGCCGTCGACAGGCCCGTCCATGCCCCCGATCACACCGCGTTCGGCGCGGCGGAGGCAGGGTCAGACGTCCCCTTTTGCCACCGTGCCTCGTCGAGCACCCGCGTGAGTTCAGCCCCCACGAGGATGATCTGCGCCTGGTAATACAGCCACAGGAGCACCAGGAGGATCGAGCCGGCCGCCCCGACGACCGACGTGGCGGCATATCGCCGCAGGTAGATGCCGATCGCTACGGTGCCTGCGGCGACGAGCAAGGCAGTGATCGCCCCGCCGACCAGCGCGGCCCGCCAACGCACCGCGTGGTCGGGCAGGTAGCGCAGCAGCAGTGCAAGCACACCCACCCCGAGCGCCCACGACGCGGCGAAACCGAACAGCTCGCTCAGCGAGTCGACCACCGGGGCATCCGGCGCCAGCCGGGAGATGAAGGCGGTGACGGCGTTGACTGCGAACGACACCACGATCGCCATCCCGGCGCCGAGCACCACAACAAAGGCTGCGAGGCGGCGGAGCACCGAGTGGCGAATGCCGGCGCGCACCGGCACGTCCCAGACGGTGTTGAACGCGTCCTGCAGGGCGATCACCAACAGCGACGCAGCGAAGATCAACGAGACCGCGCTGATCACGCCGAGTCCAGCGATCGTGCCAGAGGCCGACAAGGTCTCAGAGAAGGTCTCGCCGATCTCGTTGGCATTCGTCTCGCTCGTGCCGAGGAGGCCGGTCAAGCGGTCGGCCAGATAGTCCTGCACCTCGGCCTCGGAGAAGAACAAGCCGGCGAACGCCAAGCTCAGCGAGAGCACCGGCACGATGGCGAACAGGCCGTAGTAGGCGATCGCCGCGCCCAGCCGAATCGTGCGGTGGCGACGCCAGTTCTCGTACGAGTCAGCGCAGATGTCGATCGCTGCACGCAGCGGTCGGGGGAGCCGTGCCTGCAGGCGAGCGAGCGTGTTCGACATCCTCCGCAGGTACCTCCAACGCCGAGGCAACCTAGCGGTTCACGCCGGCGCGACCGCCGTAGGCGTCATCGAGCGGCGCGCCGGGGTGCGGAGACTGCCCAAAATGGCCTGATTCGTGGTCACGATGGCGTTGACGCCATCTCGGTTGTCGCCCACTGTGGAGGCCATGACGACGATCGCCATCGGCCTCTACGACAAGTTCACCTCGCTCGACGCGTTGGGCCCGTACCAGGTGCTGAGCTCGATCCCGGGGGCGACCACCGTGCTCTGTGCCGCCGAGACCGGCACGGTGTCGGACGAGAACGACCTGCTCCATCTGCGCGTCGATCACACCTTCGACGACGTGGACGAGCCCGACGTGATCGTCGTGCCCGGCGGGTTCGTCACTCGTCGACTCGCCGCGGAACGCCATCCGATCGTCGACTGGGTGGCCAACTCGCACCCGACGACGACATGGACGACCTCGGTGTGCACCGGCGCACTGGTGCTCGGTGCCGCGGGCGTACTCGACGGGCTCCCGGCAACCACCCACTGGATGGCCTACGACGAGCTCGCCGAGTACGGCGCAACGCCGACCGAACAACGCGTCGTGCGGAGCGGCAAGATCATCACTGGCGCTGGTGTGTCTGCCGGCATCGATATGGCCCTGACACTCGCGGCCGAACTCGTCGGGCCCGAGGTCGCCCAAGGCATCCAGCTGGCGATCGAGTACGACCCGCAGCCGCCGTTCGACAGTGGTGCACCGTCGAAGGCAGACCCCGACGTGCTGGCGATGATCCGCGCCTTCAACGAACAGGCGAACGCATCGGCCTGACCTTCACCGGCTGGCCGGTTCAGTCGGCGTCCGCTTCGGCGATGTCGCGCCAAGCGGCGAACCCGCCGAGCACGTCGGACACATCCTCGAACCCGGCGGCACGAACCACGCTGGCCGCTACCGACGATCGGTAGCCGCCGGCGCAGAACACGACGGTCGGTCGATTCGGGTCGAGCTCATCGAGACGTGCGGGGAGCTGCCCAACGGGGATGGCAACGGAACCGTCGATCGTGCCGTCGGCCACCTCCCCGGGGTTGCGAACGTCGATCACTTGCAGGTTGTCGACCGCTCGGCGTCGGTCGGCGAAGTCGGCTGCGGTCAACCGGGACGCACGTCGGACGCGGTCGGGATGGTCGGCCATCACCGTCAGGGGATCGGCGAGGTGGCCGACAACTCGGTCGAAGCCGATACGCGCCAGCCGGGTCCGTGCTTCTCGCTCGAACCCGGGTTCGACGACGAGCACAACATCGATATCGGGCTGGATCACCGAACCGGCGAACTCTGCATAGCGGCCCTCGAGCCCCACGTTGACAGCGCCGGCGAGATGCCCACGAGCGAAGTCGACGGGACTGCGACCGTCGAGAATCACTGCGCCGTCGGCGACCATCCGGT
>JBCCVW010000016.1:0-36834 GCA_039194665.1 Actinomycetota bacterium | reverse complement strand
TCATCAGCAACGCCGGAAACTCCGAGCCCGAATACGACGCCATCATCAGCAACGCCGGAAACTCCGAGCCCGAATACGACGCCATCATCAGCAACGCCGGAAACTCCGAGCCCGAATACGACGCCATCATCAGCAACGCCGGCGGCACGGAGCCGTCGCTGCGCGACGAGGTCGCAGCGGCGTTCGACGAGCAAAAGCGGCTGTCAGCAGGCCGCACTGCTGAAGACGAGGCGATCAGCCACGGCCCTGGAGCCGCGCTCCCCGACACCGGACCCGATGGAGTCGACGCGGTCGACGAGCTCCTCGACGGACTCGACGACTAATCGTTACGGTCGCTCAGATCAGTCCTTGGCGGATAGCGAACGACACCGCGTGACAGCGATTGCGCAGACCGAATCGGCGGACGATGTCTTGGATCACGTTCTTGATCGTCCGTTCCGAGTAGCACAGCTCCGACGCGATCAGTCGGGTGTCGTGCCCCTCCGAAACAAGGCGCAGCACGTCTCGTTCCCGGTCGTTCAGCGCCGCAAACGCAAGGCCCCGAGGAGCCAACACGCGCTGGTGCACCGAGTGGACCTGACGCAAGAAACCGCCCAGCACGTCTTGGGGGATCTCGCCCCCGCCGCTCGCCGCCGAGCGAATCGCCTTCGCCAGCTGCTCCGCCGACGCATCCGATCGGCGAACGATGCCGACGGCGCCATCCTCAATGGCGCGCAACGCTGCATCGTCGTCGAGCACGTTGGCGACGATCACGATCGACGAGCACCCGTTGTGGCGAAGCGCCCGCAACGCACGCGCCGATCCCTCGTCGACGGCGTCGACGATCAACAAACCCACGTCGACCGGGCACTTCACATCGAGTGTCTCCACCACTTCGACCTCGGGTCGACCGCGCAGCTGAGCGAGAACACCGGCGTGAGAGATCGGATCCTCACCATGTGCAAAGACTGTCGCGCGTCGTGTCATCGTCTTCCTCCAATCTCGATACGCCAACTGCGGCGAACAACCTCCATCGTCGCGGCGCCCACTGAACGCGCGCTCAACAGCCACTGGCGCGAACTCTCCTTCACCAACGTCTGCCCTTCCGGGCAACACCGACGCCCGCCGATGAGAACCAAGTGAGCTCGATTCAGGCGTACGACGACGCAGCGCGGCGGGTCGTCGATGGCATCTCGGAGCTGCTCGACATCGGGGCACGCGCGTCGGGCTTCCTCGAACACGATGGCTTCGCACTCCAAGCGCAACAACTGCGCGAGGAGATCCTCGCCGCCGCCGACGGTCAGGTTCGGGTCGTCGTGGCGGGAGAGTTCAAGAGTGGGAAGTCCGCACTCATCAACGCACTGCTCGGGGCACCCCTCGCCGGAAGTGACCCCATCGAGACTTCCTCGATCCCGATCGAATTCCGGCACGGCAGCGAGTTCGCCGCTCTTGCGGAACTAGCGAGCGACCGTGATCCCGCCGACGCATCGCGTGTCGCCATCGATGGGCGAGATCTCCGCCGTCTCGCCGTGACGACGTCACCGGCGGTCGATGGATGGGACGTCCGCGCGCTGCGCGTCTCCGTCGATGCACCACTGCTTGCGAGCGGACTGCGCATCGTCGACACACCGAGCGTGTCGGGCGGCCTGACGTCGGCAGCATCGTCGATCGTGATCGGCGAGCTCGTTCAGAGCCACGCGTGGATCTTCGTCACCGATGCGTCACAAGAGCTCACCGCACCCGAACTCGAACTCATCAAGGTCGGAGCGTCGCTCTGCACATCGGTGCTCGTCGTCGAGACCAAGTGTGACATCGCGCCACAGTGGCAACGCATCACCGACCTCGACCGCGAGCATCTCGCCGCACTCGAACTCGAGCCCGCGCCGGTCGTCATACCCACTTCTGCGGCCCTTCGCCATGCCGCACGTCGGCTCAACCGCCCCGAACTCGACGACGAGTCCGGGCTTCCGTTGTTGACGTGGACCCTGACGAGATCGATCATGACCACCGCCCGGCTCGACGCCGCGCGCCAAGCTGCAGCCGTCACCGCTGGGGAACTGGAGGCCCTCGATCACAGTCTGACCACCTCCATCGACGCGATGCGCAACGTCGACGAGCGCGACCGTTTGCTCGCCCAAAGCGCCGACGCCAAGGAGCGATGCCAACGGCTGCTCGCCGAGATGCGGACGGCGATCGAACGGGCGATGAACGACTTCCGTAAGAGAACGCGACGCGATCTCGAGGACCGGATTGCCGTCGTGCGCCGCCAATCGCTCGACGACCTCGAGGAGCTCGACTCCGAACGCGACTGGCCGAAGCTCGAACGACGCGTGCAAGCAGATGTGAACCGGCTCCTGGCGACCCACCTTGCGGCGATCACGGCACAGCTCGGGGACGTGCTCGCCGCGCTGGCTGAGGAGTTGCGGTTGGAAGCGGAGGCGCTCGACATCATCGACCGATTCGCCATCTCCGATCAGGTTCCTGATCATCTGGTCACCCAGCTCGACCCGCCGTCGATGCCGCAAGCTCCGGCGTCCAAGTTGTCGTCGATGCTCGTCCCGGCGCGCGTGGGCATCACGGGCGGGTCCGGCGTGGGGCTGGGGATCTCGAGCGGTCTCCTCACTGGGGCCGTCGCAGTGGCCGGCGTGGTGTTGGTACCGGTCGCAGCGATCGGTGCGGGATGGTGGCTTCGTCAGCGCAGTCGCGATCAGGCCGCCGTGCCCTGGCGCCAGCAGGCCACCGCCGAACTCACCCGCTTCCTCGCCGACTGCCACCAAGTGATCGGCCGGTGCTCAGAGGACATGCGCGACGAGATCTTGAGCCAGCTGCCGCGACTCGTCGAGGAGCGTTTGCGGCAAACTGCCGACCGCTTTGCGAGTGAGCACGAGCGATTGCAGGCGCTCGCTGCCGATCGGGGCAACATCGACGAGTCCGAGATCGCCGACCGACTCGCACGCCGAGACGACGTGCGGTTGCTCGCGACACACGCACGACGGCTCGTCCACAAGCTGCACAAGCCCACGTTGGTGACGGCGCACGACAATCGTCCACCGATCGGCTAGTTCGCGAGGCATCGACGAGCCCAGCCTGCGGGGTCGGGCACGCGATCAACGATCACGAGAGGGCGCACCAACTCCGTCGGTGACACGCTCCAGCAAGGCCTCGGCGCGCGCAGGAAAGTGCTCTCCGGCGAGGCGCCGCCAACCGATGAACACGTCGGCCACGTCGGCGTGGGTGCGTCGCCGAACCTCCCACGCCCAGTCGGCCGGGCCAAACGACCGATAGGGGTCGCCGACGTACAGATCCAGAATGGCTTCCCCATCCTCCACCGGTGCCACCTCCGCGCTGATCGCCCGCTGAGCGCTCGCGCAGTGTTCACGGAGCGCACCAAGGTCGGAACCCGCCGGATCGATGTGTAACTGGTAGGCCTCGCCGCGGCGCTCCAGACGCTGTCGACCCATCGGATCGCCGCTCGCTGCCAACCAGCCGCGGATCGCACTGACCCCCGTATGCAGGCTCTGCTTGGACTGGGCGATCGGTCGGCCCGGCCACAACAACTCGGTCAGCTCCTCGCGGTGGATGGGACCGTCGAGGCGCGAGGTGAGCAGCGCCAACAACTCCTGGTGGAGTGGGCGCAACGCACCCACGTCGACGTCGGCACCGCCGAGACGCAGCCCGAAGTCGCCGATACAACGCAGCTCCAGCGCAACAACCCGATCGTCGGGCTCGCGCACGGGGTCTGCGCTGCGCTCGTGCGCCATGGCGGCCGCCGGCTCGACCGCTTGCGACGGCTCGCTGGTCGTTCGGCTGGCGAGACGTGCGAGACCGCCCAGGCCGGCGGCACCACTGATGTCGACAGCGAGCCGGCGGTGTCGCTCAGCTGCCTTCGACTCGGCCGGTTGGACGGTTGCTGCGACGATGTGCAGCGACGCACGCAATACGCTCGCCTCGCGATCATCGGCCAACTCGGTCAACGTTTCGATGTCGTCGGCGTCGCCATCGAAGCTCAGCATCAGCGCCTCAGCCGCGAGCGCAAGCGCGTCGGACCCATCGTCACGGCAACGTGACCACGCGCGCTCTCCGTGGTACGCGGCGCGGTCGAGTGTCCCGATCAACAGTGCCGCGAGGCCGCCGCCCAGGTGCCCCAACACGGCGACAAGTTGATCGGCGTCCGTGGCCGCCGACTGGAAGTGCGTGAGTGCTCGCTCGTGATCCCCGTTGACCAAGGCGCGTACGCCGTCGACGAGTGCACCGTGGTCTCCTGCCCACGTGGTCGGTCGCCCAGCGAGCTCGAGCCGAACGGCGCCCACCCAACTGGTGGGCGCGCCCGGTGGCGGGGCGAGCCAGTCGTTGAGCAGCCGAAGTTGCCGTCGTGCAGACGAACTCCCGCCCTCTTCTTCGAGCATCGACACGGTTGCTGTCAGCCCATCGGCGGCGCGCGCGAGGTTGCCTGCCACCAGATCACGTGACGCGACTGCGTGCCTTGCGGCAGCGTCAGCCTGGGTGTCGGCGTCGGCGGCATGACCGGCGCGCGCCCGCGCGATGCCGGCTTCGTGCGCACAGTCGATGCTCTCCAGAACCACCGCAGCCTCGAGGTAGAGATCGCGGACGCTCGTATCGGGTTCCGACGTCGACAACTCCTCGAGCAACTCCGCACGAAGCAGGCTGTGCATGTGCAACGTGCCGTCGGCGGGATGCTCATCGAGTACCCCGGTTTCGGCGAGCTCGACGAGGTGGGGAATGAGCGCAGGGGCGAAGCGCTCGACTCGCTCGGCGGTGATTCGATCGAGCACGGCGACGCGCCGGAGCGCGTGGCGGACGGTGGGCTCGAGGGGCGCGAGCACCTGGCTGCGTAAGTAGCGCCGTAGCTGGAGGTGGGATCGACCCAGTCCGGCGATCAACCGCTGCGGCTCAGTTGTGCCACCAGAGCGCAATGCAACCGCGTAGTAGTTGAGGGCCACCGGCCATCCGCCGCTCGCTGCCGAGACGGCGTGAATGTCGTCGACGGTCAACTCGATGCCGTACACGTCGCGGAAGAGCCGGTCGACCTCCCAGACGCGAAAGCGAAGGTCCGAGCCGGTGATCACCTGCAACACGTCCGACGCTCGCCATCGCTCGAACTGCTCGAGCGCGTCGATTCTCCGGGTGCCGAGCACCACCACGTTTCCACGTCCAAGTCTGCGGACGAGGGCGTCGAGCACGAGGGTCGACTCGGAGCCGGCCAACCGCTCCACCTCGTCGACAACCACGAGGAGACGTTCGCCGGCAGACAGCCCTCCGAGCTCGAGCTCGAACCCGAGCGCGTTGCTCAACCGCCGAGTGAATGATTGCGGATCGCGGTCGAAGACATCGCAGTCAATCCACGCCACGCGTCCCGGCCAGTTCGCCGCCTGCTGCCGGAGCAATGTTGTCTTCCCACTGCCGGCCGGCCCGTGCACCACAACGACCGGAAACATCCCGAAGTGGCGATGTAGTCGTGGACGCGACAGTCCTGGCGCTGTCTGAGCGCGCTGGTCAGACATCGTTGGGGCGCCCCCATCCATGGCACCCAGGAATCCACCCGTACTGCCCCGTAGAGACAGTCTTGTCCATCTTGGCGTCGCGCGCCATCGGAGTGACGCGCAACGGCGCTCAGCTGGATTCCTGTGCCGAGTACGCGATCTCCAGAGAGCGCAGCGCGACCCGGGCGACATCGGCCGTGGGACGAGGCAACATGCGCCTCGCCGGGAACGAACGCAACCAGTCGACACGTTCCGCGGCGACAACTCGCCAGTCGTCGCGAGTGTCTTCGATGCCGAGCCGGCGGGCCGCGCTGACACCGCGTCCACCGAGGGCGAGCTCGACGAGGTCCAGTTCTTCGTCCGAGGCGCGGCCGCGCCCGCCGTCGTCGCTGCGGACACGGCCGAGGTCACGCAAGGCCGCGATCTCGGCAAGTTCGTGGGCACCCGCCTCGATCCGCTCCAACCGGCGGGCATCGTCCGAGTTCCCGACGCCACTACGACACGCCGCGCGCGCCACATCGAGGCCGCGCAACGCCTTGAGGGCGTCAGCGCGGTCGGCGAATCGGCCGACGAGCACCTCGCGTAGGGGGACGATGCCACTTGCCGCAACCAGTGCGTCGGCCAACCGCTCCGCCGTCGGGCAGACGCCGCCGCGAATCAACGCAATCGCGAACCGCACGCCCGCGAGTCCGAAGCGGTCGATCAGCGCACTGCGGATGTCCGAGCCCAGTTCCGGAAGGTCCTGCGCACGGAATCGGTCGACCGACAGCAGCAAATGCTCCTGTCGATGGACGGGCATCGCTGCCAGTGCGCTCAGCGCCTCGAAGTCACGCTGGCTCAGGGCGCCTCCGTGCAGACCGAGCAAGCCGCTGACGGGCATCACCTCACCAAGGTGTCGGCGGAGCTCACGGTGGACGCGGTAGCGATGAGCAACGAGCGCAGCGATACCCAGGCCGTCGCCTCGCCCTGCAGCGAGTTCGTCCGCACGCGATAACACGCCGAGCGAGCCGACGGGGTCATCGAGGCGGGCCGACGGGTCGCTGAACGCCTCGAGGAAGTCGGTGTCGCTCTCGTGCATGAACCGCAGCGCGTATACGAGCACATCGGCGCCCTGGTCGCCCGTCGACGGGGTGAGGAACCCGGTCGCACGTTCGGACACCGACTCCGAGATCGATGCGATTCCGGGGGTGTCGATCAGGGTCATCGAGCCAAGGGTTGGGCTGGGATACTCCACCTCGAGCCGCTCGATGCTCGACGCATCGATTCCGTCGATTTCGATCACCCCGTCGGATCGATAGGCGACCTGTCGACGACCGCCGCGTTGATCGACCACGAATGCCAGCGGATGGGTTCCGTAGCGATACCAGGTGACGTAGCGGGTGCACTCCGCCGCGTCACTCGCTGCAATCGGCGCGCCAATCACGGCGTTGAGCAGCGTCGACTTGCCGGCTTTCACCCGTCCCGCGATCGCCACCCGCAGCGGCTCGTCCAAACGAATGAGGGCGGCGCTGATCGATGTCTGGGAGGCGCCGGTGGCGCGTCGTTCGAGGTCCCCTAAGAGTTGGCGGACGTCGTCGAGCAACATCAGCGACGAGTTCCCGCGCCGGCAGCCTCAGCCGCCACCGACACCTTCACCAACATCGGCACCAACACCTGCGCCAACACCTTCAGGTTGAATCCGCTCAAAGTTCGAACTCCCCGGGGGGAGGATCAAACATGGCCCGATCTCGATGCCCACGCTCGCTGCGGACAGCCGCCGCAAGAACTCGGTGCACACGGCGCGCGCTCCGTCGATCGACTCGATGCCGTCAGCGAGAACGAGCTCACCCGAGGGCAGCTGGATGCCCCCCAGGTCCCACTCGTCGGTGTTGATGAGCTGCAACGTGCCGTCGAGGAGGTCGGGAATCGACCACAGGATCGTCCACTCGTCGGCATCTCGTTGGTCGGGAACGCGTAAGCCCTGCGGCAGCACCGCAAAGCCGACTGGTTGCTGCTGGTCAGCGACGGTGGTCGGGGGAACCAACGTGGTGGTCGTGACCGCTGGCGGCTCCCCTTGCGGTGCCGCGGCGACGGACCATGCGGATTGCTCGCCCGTGTCCACATCGATCGCTCGCACTTGCACTCCGATCGGGGCAAGCAATGGCAGAACGGCGTTACACCCGGTCTTCGCCTGCGGCGCGATCAACCCACCTTGTTCGTCTTGATACTGGTAGTCGAATGACTGGTCCGCCCGCCGATCGGCGGGAGCAGAACACGTGACCGCAACCGACGTCGGGTCGTTCCACTCGACCGACTGGATCTCCGGTGCAGCGAACGCCCGGGCCTCGGGTCGATCGCCGTCTGGCACAACGAGCTCCGACCACCGCGACACGTCCTCCGGCCGGTCCTCATCGAATGCTTGCACCTGGACGCCAAACGGTTCTGCGGGGACAGCGATCCGAGCGCTCAGTCCGCTCGTCTCAGCTTCGAGGAGCGTTCCTCCATCATCGCGGAGCGAGTATCCGAGGGTTCGATTACCGCGATCGGACGGTGCGGTCCACACCACTTCGATGGTCTCGCCATCCAGCCAGGTCACGGTTTGGACCTGTGGGGCTTCGAATGCCACGGCGTCGGACCGCAGCACGGAGCCGCCCTGCCAGATGGACACTCGCTCATCGGCGTCGACCGCGCGGTAGCGATAGTGCAGGTCGTCACCGAGGTCGTCTGCTGTGGCCTCGTCGAGTTCGGCGCTCGCCACCGTGCGGGGACTGGCCACCTCGGCGATCGCGGTGGCGCCGATCTGCGTCGCGAGGTCGTACTGCTCGTCGATGGGTGGCTCGACGAACTGCACCTCGACGAATGCTGCGTCGTCGTCGACATCGAGCGTGAGCCGCAATACGCCGTCCGACTCGGCAGCATCGACGAGCTCGGGTACCCCCGGCGCTCGGGGCACCGCGTCGACCTGATTGGCGCGGCTCACGAAGTACAACAACGTCGCCAGCGCAACGGCCAGCAGCGCAACCACGATCATCCACTTGGCGATGATCGGCTTCTGTGTGAACGAGCCGTTGACCGACGCAGCGACATCGTCGCTGCCTTGGTCGGCGAGCTGCGCCGAACGGGCGGCGCGCCGCCGATACGTGATGACGAATGGATGCTCCGCGGGTTTGCCGATGATGATCGGCTTATCGGGGCGCATCTTGACGAATGCGTCGGCTGTGCCGCCGGCGGGAACGGTGACACGTCCCTCGGCGGTGGCGAAGTGTAAGACCTCGTCATCGGCCTCGTCCGACCCCGTGACCGCGACCCGAATGTCCTCGTTGCCCAAATTGTTGAATCGAATGCGAATGCGTCCGCCGAACCGTCCGCGACTGCGCGTCGGAACCAGGCGGGCATCGAGCGCGTGTACGGCGCCGACGGCGACGTCGGCCTCGGCCACCGCGGGCAGGACGCCGCTGTCGGCGCCCGGGTCGGCCATCACCGCGTACGCCACGCGACCGGCGGCGGTCGACCCGCCCGGCGGCGGCTGGATGTAGATGTCGACGCTCGTGTCGTCGGACTCGAGCAGTTGTACCGACTCGGGGGCGATGGTGATCCACGGCGCAGCCGGACTCGCGGGTGCGGCGATCAGCCGGTAGTGCACGACCTGATCCGAGACGTTGCGCAACCTGGCACGGGTCCGCGCCGTTTGGCCCGGCTCGACCGCGACGAGTTCGTCGTCGATCACGATCTCGGCTTGTCGCTCCGCCACCTGGCTCCCCAATCGTCCTTCCGCGATGGTAGTGGAGGCAGTCTCGAGGTCCTCGGCGAAGCCACCCGCGCCGTCGCGTTACGGTCCTAGCCGATGAAGGGGCTCGTCATTCCGGAACAAGACGAGGACTACACCGCAGATCAGGTCGAGCTGTTTTTCGACCTAGCGTTCGTCTTCGCCTACTCCCAACTCGTCAGTTTGCTCATTCACGAACCGGATTGGACGGGTGTCGGCAAGGCGGCGCTGATCTTCGTCCTGTTGTGGCTGCCGTGGTCGCAGATGACCTGGGCGGCCAACGCCGTCCCTGGAAACGCGCGGAACACGCGCATGATCTTCCTCGTCGCCACAGCCGCGAGCGTGCCCATGGCGGCGTCGGTGACGACCGCGTTCGACGACGGCGGGCCACTATTGGCGATCCCACTGGCGTTCATCACACTCACTGGGCTGACGATGGTGGTGTTGGCGGCACGCGGCGACGAAGCAGCCACACAAGCCGCCGTGCGCTACTCG
Organism: Actinomycetota bacterium; assembly: GCA_039194665.1. Taxonomy (GTDB): domain Bacteria; phylum Actinomycetota; class Acidimicrobiia; order Acidimicrobiales; family Ilumatobacteraceae; genus JABSQH01. The sequence continues at coordinate 27,114 of JBCCVW010000016.1, read as the reverse complement.
ATTCCCGTGGCGATCGGGATGGGCATCGTGGTGCTCGGCTCGTTTCTCGACGACCAACTGCGGGTGGCCGCATGGATCGGCGGCCTGCTGATCTTCACCGTGAGCGCATTCGGCGCCGGCGGAGGCCAATGGACGATGCGGGCCGGACACTTCGCGGAGCGCCACGGCCTCATCGTGATCGTTGCACTGGGTGAGGTGATCGTCGCCACCGGCAAGCCGCTGGTCGACTCGCTCGAGGAAGGGGCGGGGATTCCGGCCCAATCAGCCATTGCCCTGACCGCCGCTGGCGTCTTTGCCTGTTTGTTGTTCTGGGCGTACTTCGATCGCCCACAACGCGCCTTCGAAGCCCGAGCCGAGAGTATCGAGCGTTCAGCCGACGGCGCCCAGTTCGCTCGCGACGTCTACACGTTCGGCCATGCGCCAATCGTGGCCGGCATCGTGGCGGCTGCCGCCGCACTCGAAGAGATCGTGCTGCACCCGTCCGATCCGCTCCCGCTGGCGTTTCGCATGATGGCCCTCGGCGGCGGGGCGCTCTACGCCCTCGGCGTAGCGGCAGGCACAATGCGGTCGTATCGAGTCGTGCCGCGTGAACGGATCGTCTCTCTCGTATTGGTGGCGGCGCTGCTCGTGTTCGGTGCCGACATCGACGGGGTCTGGCTGATCGTCGCAATGGACGTGATCTTGATCGTCGCCCTCACCATCGAGCACCTGCGCATCGAAGTTCGCCCACAACACGCCGCAGCCGACTGACACAACCGATCCCCGCGCAGGTCGCACCCGCGACCTCACCATCACTGCGCGGCTTTCATTGTGATCACAACTAATTGGCCGATAGCGTACGCGTCGTGAGTACGACGCGTACATCTCGCATCGCTGTGTTTGCGGGCAGCGCCCGCCGCGACTCAGTGAACAAACACCTCGCTCGGGTCGTCCAGCGCGGACTGTCCGAACGTGGCCGCGACGCCGTCTTTCTCGATCTCGCCGACTTCGAGATGCCGCTGTACCACGGCGACGTCGAAGACGAGCACGGCCCTCCCGAGACGGCGCAGCGACTGGCGGACGAGCTCGCCACGACGTCGGGGCTGCTGATCGCGTCGCCGGAGTACAACGGCGCAATGACCGCCCTGCTGAAGAACACCGTCGACTGGGTGTCACGTATCGACTACGCGTTTCTCGCCGGCAAGTACGTCGGCTTGATGGCCGCCACGCCGGGACGCACCGGCGGGGCCCGCGGCCTCGGGGTAGTTCGCCACTGGCTCGAACTGATGAACGTCGATGTCGCCGACGACATTCTGTCGATCCCGCATGTGCACGAGGTGCTCGACTCGTCCGGCGACGTCATCACGTTCGACGATGCGTCGATGGCCACCATCGATGGCTTCCTCGATTCGTACATCGCTGGCCTCGACGCGCAATCTGCCGCGGGCGCCGCGTGACGAACTCGGCGAGCCCGGTCGAACACAACGTCGAGGTGGCGGGCGCGTCCCTCGCATCGCAGGTCACCGACTCATCCGCCGCGCCGTCGGCAGGTTCAGGCCACCTCATCTGGGGTCACGGGCTCACCAGCTCGATGGCCTCCGAAGACGAGATGCCGCTGATCGACTGGGGCCTCGCCGCGCCGAGCCATCGGGTGATTCGCTACGACGCTCGAGGCCATGGCCACTCGGAATCGACCGGCGGCGAGTTCGACTACCGCTGGGATCGGCTGGCCATCGACCAACTCGCCCTCGCCGACGCGCTCGATGTCGACCGGTACACGGCTGCCGGCGCCTCGATGGGCGCGGCGACCGCGCTCTTTGCTGCGTTGGCTGCACCCGAACGGATCGATCGGCTGATCCTGGTGATCCCGCCGACCGCATGGGAGACCCGCCGCGAGCAGGTCGACCTCTACGCCACGATGGCCGACCTCGTCGAGGAGGGGCGGACCGACGTGCTCGTGCGCGGCGTCGACGCGTCGCCGCTCCCCGACCCGCTCGATGAACGCGCCCGCGACCGCCAGAAGCGCACCCTCACCACCACCGACCCGACGAGGCTGGCGCGCGTGCTCCGTGGGGCCGGCCAGGCCGACCTCCCCTCGCCGGACGACATTGCCAGCATCCGGCAGCCAGCGCTGATCCTCGCTTGGACGGGGGACACCGGCCACCCGGTCAGCACTGCGGAACGGCTCGCGGAACTGCTGTCTGAAAGCGAGCTGCGCGTGGCGTCGACCGCCGACGAGCTCGCGGCGTGGTCGCCCGCGGTCGCCGACTTCTTGGATCGCTGACCAGCGCACATCCGTCGGTACCGGTACTCCCGCGGCGTATCCTCGTGCCGATGTCTTCGGCTGTGATCGACGCGCCGGCGACCCCCGCGACACAGCCTCCCGCAACGCAGCGCACCACCGATCAGCCGGCGCGCGCGAAGCAACGAGCGGCTCCCTCGATGGGGTATCAGCCGGGTCTCGACGGCCTTCGCGCGTTCGCCCTCATCTCGATCCTGCTCTATCACGCAGGCTTCGAGTGGATGAGCGGTGCGTTCATCAGCGTCGACCTGTTCTTCTTGTTGTCGGGCTTCTTGATCACTGCGCTGCTCCTCGGCGAACGCGAAACGAGTGGACGCATCGATCTCGGCCAGTTCTGGATTCGGCGGGCGCGACGGCTGTTTCCGGCGCTGTTCACGATGCTCCTCGCCGTTTCTGTGTGGATTGCGCTGTGGGGCAATGCCGAGCAGGTCAGCCAAGCCAAGCGCGATATCCCATGGGCACTGTTCTACGTCGGCAACTGGGGCCAGATCCTGGGCGACCTTCCCTACTTCGCACCCGAGCCGTCGATGTTCCGCCATCTGTGGACACTCGCCGTCGAGGAGCAGTGGTACCTCGTGTGGCCGCTTGCGTTCATCGGGCTCACCGCAGTGTTTCGCTCGAAGCGGACGATCGTGGCCATCCTGCTCGGAGCGGCGGTCGCCACGTGGTTGTTGATGGCGTGGTTCCAGTCGGGCGGCCCGGCCCCACTCGGCGGACCCCCGGAGGCCTTCGAGGGCGCCAACCGGACCAACTTCATGTACCTGTCGACCATCACGCGGTCGGGTTCGCTCCTCGTCGGCGCTGCGGTGGCGTTCGTATGGCGTCCATGGCGTGCACCCCGCGCGGCAGACGCTCCAGCCGGCCAATTCCTCGATCCGGTCGCCGCAGGCGCGGCAGCACTGCTCGTCTGCATCTTCGCCAGTGCCCAGCTGACCGCTCCGTACACCTACCAATGGCTGATCGCGTTCGGGACGCTCCTCTCCGCCATCGTCGTCATGGCCGCCGTGCACCCTGCCGCAGGTGGATTCCGCCGCGTCATGTCGATGGGCTGGCTGGTGGCGATCGGCAAACGCAGCTACGGCCTGTACCTGTGGAGCTGGCCGATCTCAGTGATCGTCGGCGCCACCGATGGGAACGTTGTCAGGTTCGTGTGGGCGATGGTGCTCAGCGTCGTCGTGTCCGAAGTGGTGTACCAATTCATCGAGACGCCGGTACGTAACGGCGCGCTCGGACGGTGGTGGAACGATCGCGCCCCGATCAGCATGGCCCCGGTCGCCGGCGGCGCGCTACTCGTTGCGTCGTTGCTCACGTTCTACGTCAGCGTCGACGAGTTCGATCCGTTCGTCGGCACCGAGACCGCAACGTTCGATGCGTCGGCGGTCCAGGCCAGTACCGAAGAAGGCGCCGACCCGGCCAGCGATCCAAACAACGGCGCATCAACCGACGACCCGGCGGACCAGCCGACTGCAACGGTGGCACCGGCCCCGCCGACAACTGCGACGTTGGCGATCGTTGGCGACTCCCAGGCCAACGCCTTGGCCATCAACCTGCCCGACGGGATCGCCACGACGTTCCCGACGGTGTACAACGGCAGCGTCCCAGGGTGCAGCGTGTACGACTCCGGCACGGCGCGCAGCAGCGTCGACGTGAACAACAACTTCGTCGTCTGCCAAGGGTGGGACGATGACTGGGCGTACGGCGCGCGCGGCGCCGACGTGGCACTCGTGGTGGTCGGCGGGTGGGACGTGTTCGACGTGGTGCTCGACGGTGAGACCATCCCGTTCGCCAGTCCCGAACTCGACGCCCGGTTCGTCGAGCAACTCCGTGTGGGCATCGATGCGATGCTCGCCGAAGGGGTCAACGTGGGATTGCTCGAACAGGCGTGCATGCGACCCGTGAGCGTGGAGGGCGCAGGGGTTCCCGCGCTTCCAGAGCGCGGCGACGACGCACGGGTTGCCCACGTCAACGGTCTGATGCGAGCGGTCGCCGATTCGTACGGACCAGAGGTGTCGTTCATCGAGGGACCAGACGAGTGGTGCACCGACGAAGCGATCGCCACCGACCTCAACCTGCGCTGGGACGGTGTGCACGTGTTTCAGCCGGGAGCGAAGTTGATCATGGAATCGATCGCCGGCGACCTTCTGCAGCTCGCCGCCGTGTGACCCAACCCGTCCTGACCCTTCTGTTTGCAAATTCAGGCGCCTGGCGCCGGAATCCCCCTGGATTTCCGCGATGCGGCCATCGCGCAGGCGGCGACGAAGTGAACGGCAGGAGACGGATCGGCGCCGAGGTGTTGATGGAGGTACGTGGCCAAGAGCGTCGGCGAAGCGAAGCCTTCCGTGCGCTGGCCGAAGCGCGACACCAACTCGAGCGCGTCGCCGGACGGCTGAACCTCGCTGTAGTGGAACTCGTGACCACGTGCGGTTGCCCCGACCGGTAACACGGGATTGGGCGCGAGGGCCCTCGCCCGCCGGTACCCGAGGGTGAGGCGCTCGGTCATCGACGCCGCGGCCGGCACTGCGCCAACGAGCGGGCGGTCGTCGAGCGCGCGGGCCAACCACAGCAGACCACCGCACTCCGCCCACGTCGGCACCCGTCGCTCGATCGCTGCCTTGACGTCGTCGAGCAGTCGGCGATTGTCCGCCAACCGCTCGACAAATACTTCGGGAAAGCCGCCGCCGACGATCAACCCATCGATGTCCGGCGGAAGACGCTCGTCGCGCAACGGATCGAAGGAAACGACCTCGGCGCCGGCCGCCTCGAGCGCCTCGACGTTGTCGCGGTAGACGAACGTGAACGCCCGACCGGCCGCAACGGCAACGCGTACCGGCGCGACCCGACGGGGCAGCGCAACCGACGTGGCGTCGAGCGGGGCCGCCGCGTTGGCCGCACGAGCGACGGAGTCGAGGTCGCAGCTTCCGGCAACGATGCTGGCCAGTCGGTCGATACTCGCAGCAACCTCAGCGGGCCGCTCCTCGACTGGAACCAGTCCGAGATGTCGGTCGCGCCAGGTCATCGCGTCGTCGCTGGCCAGAGATCCGAGGACGTCGACACCGATCGCGTCGAGCGCCTCGGTGAGTAGCTGACGATGCCGATCGTTTGAGACGCGATTGAGGATCACGCCCACGATCGACACACTCGGGTCGTGGTCGCGATAGCCACGCACCATTGCCGCCACCGACCCGCTCATGGCGGACCCGTCGACAACCAACACCACCGGCGCGTTCAGCGCGATCGCCACGTCGGCGGTCGACGACGGCGCTCCGTCGACGGCGCCGTCGTACAGGCCCATCACGCCTTCGATCACGAGCAGGTCGACTCCCTGCCCGGCGCGCGCCGCCAGCGGTGCCATGGCGTCGAGTCCACAGATCCAGGCATCGAGGTTGCGCGGCGCTCGTGCGGTCGCCACCGAGTGGAATCCCGGATCGATGAAGTCAGGACCGATCTTGGCGGAGGCAACCGCTACGTCGCGCGCCCGGAAGGCCGCCATCAGCCCGGTCGCCACTGTCGTCTTCCCGACACCGGAATGAGTGCCGGCGACCACAACGCGCGGAATGTTCGTCGCCGCCATCGGCGCCGAGTATGGCCGGGATATCGCCGGTTGATGATGGAGCGAGCCGCAGTGGTACGTTCGTCAGCGCTCCATGCGCAGCGAAGTCCGGTGTGAGTCCGGCGCTGTCCCGCAACTGTGAGCCCTTCGGGGTGAGCCAGGTCGCCTGTACAGGGAGCAGCGAAAACGATGCCTCGAGGACGGCATCTCGCAGGGCCCGGCAACGGGCTCGTCGAGTGCGCGCCCTCGCCAGACCGAAAGGCCCACGATGACGACGACCCGCTGGATTGCTGCGTTGGCAGCTGCGTCCCTGGTGTTCGCCGCATGTGGCGACGACGACGACGCCGCCGACACCACCACACCGGACACATCCGCAACGACGAGCGCCACCACGAACGACACGGCGGCGACGACGGAGCCGCCAGCGGCGACCGAGGCGACCACTGCACCCTCCGAACCAACCGCCGAACCGTCCACGACGATTGCCGAGCAAGCGTTGTTCCCGGTGACGGTCACCGCCGACAACGGCGACGTGACGATCGACGAGCAGCCGATGGCCATCGTGTCGCTCTCGCCATCACTGACCGAGATCGTCTACGCCATCGGTGCGGGCGATCAGGTGATCGCGGTCGACGGCTCGTCGGACTTTCCCGAGGGCACGCCCATGACCGACCTGAGCGGCTTCCGACCGAACGTCGAGGCGATCGCCGAGCTCCAGCCCGACCTCGTGCTCCTCGCCCGCGACCGCGACGACATCGTCGCCACGCTCGACGGCTTGGGCATCCAGGTCGTGCTGCTCACGAGCGCAGACGATCTGTCCGACGTCGAGCGGCAGATCCGCGTGCTCGGCGACGTGACCGGCCACCCCGACGAGGCCGATGTTGTCGCCACCGAAACGAGCGAGTCCGTCGATGACCTGCTCGCATCGCTGCCCGAGCAGGACGCGCCGCTGCGCGCGTACTACGAGCTGTCGCCGGACTACAGCACGGTGACCTCCGACACGTTCGTCGGGGCCGTCCTCGCCGCGGCCGGCATCGAGAACATCGCGGACGGCGTCGACCCCGAAGCCGGACCGTTCCCGCAACTGAGCGCGGAGTACGTGCTCGAACAGGACCCGGACCTGATCTTCATCGCCCACACCGACGGGACGGTGCCGACCATCGAGGAACTGACGGCGCGTCCGGGTTGGGATCAGCTCACCGCCGTCGCCAACGACGACATCGTGTTCCTCGACGTCGACATCGTGTCGCGCTGGGGACCGCGGGTGGTCGAACTCGTCGACGGCGTCGTCGGCGCCGTGCAACGAGCCGGACCAGGATGACCGACACGATCGCCGCTCGGACTCGTCACCCGACGAGGGCCCCCGCCCGCTGGATCGTCGCGGCGGTCGTGGCGGCGATCGCCGGCATCGTGATCGCAGTGTCGTTCGGACCGGTGTCGCTGCCATTCGGCGAGGTCGTTGCGGTGCTCCTCGATGAGCTGCCGTTCGTCGACATCGACCACGGCGTCGATCCACTCAGCGCGTCGATCATCACCGAAGTACGGCTCCCGCGTGTGCTGCTCGCCGGGCTGGTCGGCGCCGTCCTCGCGACGGCCGGCGGCTCGTACCAGGCGACATTCCGCAACCCCCTCGCCGACCCATACCTGCTGGGAGCCGCCGGCGGAGCGGGACTCGGTGTGACGGTGGCCCTCACCGAGACCGGCGGCGGCCTCGGCTCGGCGAGCATCGGCATCACGATCGCTGCGTTCATCGGCGCGATGGGTGCAGTCGGAGCGGCGTATGCCCTCGGGCGCAGCGGCGACGGCCGCACGGGAGCATCGTTGATCCTCGCAGGCGTTGCCGTGGCGGCGCTGTGCTCGGCGGTGCAAACGCTGCTGCTCCAGCGCGACGACGAGGCGTTGCGCGACGTCTACGCCTGGTTGCTCGGACGGTTCAACGTGGCCGGGTGGGACGAGGTCCGCCTACTGGCGCCGACCGCCATCATCACGATCGGTGTGATGGTCGCCTCGGCGCGGCGGCTCGATCTGCTTGCACTCGGCGACGACGAAGCCGAGTCGCTCGGCGTGAACGCACCCCGGCTGCGTCTGAGCATCGTCACCATGGCCACGCTCGGCACGGCGGCCGCCGTTGCCGTCAGTGGCCTGATCGGCTTCGTCGGCATCGTCGTCCCGCACGCCATCCGCTTGGGCGTCGGCCCGAGCTACCGGCGAATCCTCCCGCTCGCAGCGATCCTCGGTATCCCCTTCCTCGTCCTCTGCGACCTTCTGGCACGCACCCTGTTGTCGCCGGCCGAGATCCCGATCGGTGTCGTGACCGCGGCGATCGGGGCGCCGTTCTTCCTCGTGCTGCTGCGTACGAGCAAGGTTCGGCCGATGTGAGACCGGCGATCTACGCCACCGGTCTGACCGTCACCATCGATGGCACGCGCCTACTCGGACCGACATCACTCACGGTCGGCGCCGGCAGCTGGGTCAACGTGATCGGACCCAACGGCGCAGGCAAGAGCACCATGCTCCGCGCGCTTGCCGGGCTGCAAACCGCCGAGGGCCGCATCGAGCTCGGCGGCACTCCGATCGGCAGCTACAACCGTCGGGCACGCAGCCGCTACATCGGATTCGTCGGGCAACACCCCACGATGCCGGCCGGCATGACCGTCGAACAGTACGTACTCCTCGGACGAGCGCCACACCTCCGGCCGATGAGCGCTGAGGGTCCCGACGACTTCGCCGCGGTGGAACGAGCACTTGCGCAACTCGAGTTGACCAAACTCGCCGGCCGCTCACTCGAGACCCTGTCGGGCGGCGAGAGCCAGCGCGCCGCTCTCGCCAGAGCATTCGCCCAGGAGCCGTCGCTGCTGCTGCTCGATGAGCCGACGTCAGCGCTCGACATCGGACACCAACAAGACGTGCTCGAACTCGTCGATCAACTGCGCCATGAACTGGGACTGACCGTGGTGTCCACGATGCACGACCTCACCCTCGCCGCCCGCTACGGCGATCACCTGGTGATGCTCACCGACGGTCGCGTCGTTGCCTCCGGCCCGCCCGTGCAGGTCCTCACCGGTCCACACCTCGCCGCCCACTACGGGGCCGCCGTCGATGTGATCAACCACAAAGGCAGTCTCGTCGTCGTCCCCCTACGCCACGAGCGACCCCACGCCCGCCGCGACCTCAGCGACGCACCCGACCACACGCCGGACCGACTCGATCGAAACGAGGATCCCCATGCCTGAGCGCACACCAGACGACATCCCCACCGACGACCCGCGGCCGACCGACCTGCGTCGGGCACCATCGCTGGTCGTCGTCAACACGGGGCCGGGCAAGGGCAAGACTTCGTCGGCGGTCGGGATGGTGATTCGCGGCGTTGCCCGCGGCTGGCCAGTCGCCGTGGTGCAGTTCCTCAAGTCGGGCAAATGGCGAGCCGGCGAAGAGAAGGTGTGCAAGGAGCTCGGAGTCGACTGGTACACCGACGGCGAGGGATTCACGTGGGACAGCGAGGACCTCACGGTCGACCAATCGGTCGCCGCTGGGGCCTGGCTGCGAGCGCAGGACCTGATCCGCCGCGGCGACCACCAGCTCGTCGTGCTCGACGAGGTGACCTACCCGATCAATTGGGGGTGGATCGACCTCGACGCGGCCGTGGCCACCATCTCCGATCGGCCCGAGCATGTCAACGTGGTCATCACAGGTCGCAACGCACCGCCGCAGATCATCGAGATCGCCGACACCGTCTCGGAGGTCGGCGATGTCAAACACGCCTACCGCGCAGGAATCCGGGCGAAGAAGGGCATCGACTTCTGATGACACCGCACCGTCCTCCGCTCACGCGAGAACCTACGGCCGACGACAGGACTGACCGATGCTGCTACTGATTTCGAACGCAGATACCGAGCTATTGGCATTGCGTTCGATCGTCGACGACCTCCCCACCGATCTCGCATCGGCGCGTTGGGCCCATCCCGAGCGGATCGTCGGCGTGCCCGATCTCGACGGCATCAGCGTCGTCGTCGTCCGGCTGTTGGGTGGCTCGGAGGCGTGGACCGACGATGACGGTACGGCGATGCTCGAGCGACTGCGCGACGAGTGCGTCGCCCGCGCCATCGCACTGGTTGCTGTCGGCGGTGAAGCCGACCCCGACCCTGCGCTATTGGCAGCATCGACCGTGCCGACCGGCGTCGCCTCGGAGGTTCACCGCTATCTCGCGGCCGGCGGGCCGGCGAACGTCGCCAATCTCGTGCGCTTCTGCGCCGACACGTTGACGATGACCGGCCACGGGTTCGAACCGCCGGTACCTGTCGCCGATGTGGGCGTGTGGAGCGAGGTCGGCGTGGGGCAGTCGCCACGACGCACCGACCGACCGCTCGTGGCCGTGCTCTTCTATCGCGCCCACCTGGTTGCCGGTAACACCAGCCACGTACGCGATCTGTGTACCGCGCTCGACAGGGCAGGCGCCGATGCGGCGGGGATCTGGACCTACTCGTTGCGACGCAACGAGCAGGGCGAGGTCCCGGCGCTCGAGCTGTGCCGCGAGCTCGGCGTCGACGCGATCATCACCTCGACACGCGCCGGTGGCGCAACGATCGATGAGGGTTCGGCGTGGGAGGTGCCAGTCCTCGACGAGCTCGGCGTGCCGGTCCTGCAGTCGCCGTCGTCGAGCGTGTCCCGAGCGGAGTGGGACCGCGACGACGCGGGTCTGACACCGCTCGATGTGGCAACAGGCGTCGCAATTCCTGAGTTCGACGGACGGATCATCGCACCGACAAATGCGTTCAAGGAAGTTGTCGAGCAGGGCCCCGGCGGCGATGTGCTGGCCACCCGCGCCGACCCCGAGCGTACGGCTCGGCTGGCGTCGTTGGCCGTGCGTACCGCCAATCTGCGCCGCACGGCGAACAGCGAGCGGCGGGTGGCGATCGTGCTCTCCGCGTACCCGACCAAGCGCTCTCGGCTGGGGAACGCGGTCGGTCTCGACACCCCGGCCTCGGCGATTCAACTGCTGCACGAGCTGGCGTCGGGCGGACATGTCGTCGGCAACATCCCCGCCGACGGGGACGCGCTGATGGACCTGCTGGCGGCCGGTTTCACCTACGACCGGCCGACGTTGACCGAGGCCCAGTTGACGAGCGCGGTGGGGGCGATCCCCGTGGCCGCCTACTGCGACTGGTTCGCGCAACTGCCGGCCGACGCCCGGGCGCAGGTCGATGCGTTGTGGGGCGAGGCGCCGGGTGAGGTCTATGTGCACGGCGACTCGCTGCACTTTCCAGGCCTCGATCTCGGCAACGTCGTGGTCACGATCCAACCACCGCGCGGGTTCGGCGCCGACCCGATCGCGACGTATCACGCCCCCGACATTCCGCCTCCCCACCACTACCTCGCGTTCTACCGCTGGCTGGCCACACCGCAGGACGAGGGCGGATGGGGTGCCGATGCGATCGTCCATCTCGGCAAACACGGCACCGTCGAGTGGCTCCCCGGCAAGGCGTTGGCTCTGTCGGCGGGTTGCTTCCCCGACGCTGCAGTGGCCGACGTGCCGTTCATCTACCCGTTCATCGTCAACGACCCCGGCGAGGGCACGCAAGCCAAGCGGCGTACCCACGCGGTCGTGATCGATCATCTACCGCCACCGCTGACGCGTGCGGACACCTACGACGACATCGCCCGCCTCGAACAGCTGCTCGACGCACTCGCCTCGGCCGAAGCGATGGACCCGGCCAAGGCCCCGGCGCTGCGCGATCGAGTGTGGGAGCTACTCGTCGCTGCCGAGATCCATCGCGACCTCGACCTCGGCGACCGGCCGCCGACCAACACCGACGACTTCGACGACCTCGTGTTGCACGTCGACGGCTATCTCTGCGCGTTGAAGGACGCCCAGATCCGCGGTGGTCTGCACACACTCGGACAGGTGCCCGACGACGAGGCGCTCGTCGACCTGGTCCTTGCCGTCACCCGGTTGCCGCAAGGATCCGTGCCGGCGCTTCGGGCCACAGTCGCCCGAGACTTGAGCATCGACCTTGCCAACGCGGGTCGCGTGGAGATCGACCGCATCGAGGCCGAGTGCCGCGAGCGCATCGAGCAACTGGCGGGAACGGGTTGGAACCCCACCGGCGTGGACGATGCCACACTGCGGTGGGTCGCCACCCGTCTCGTTCCCGACCTTCGGCGCACCCCCGACGAATTGACCAACCTCCTCGGGAGCCTCGCAGGGCAGCACGTACCGGCAGGTCCAAGCGGCGCGCCGAGTCGGGGTGCTGCCAACGTGCTCCCGACCGGACGCAACTTCTACTCGGTCGACCCGAAGGCGATCCCCTCGCCGTTGGCCTGGCAGGTCGGCTCGGGTCTCGCCGATCGCCTGGTCGAACGGCACCTCGACGAGACCGGCGAGCATCCGACCACCGTTGGTCTCGTGTTGTGGGGTACCGCGTGCATGCGCACCGCCGGCGACGATGTCGCCGAGGCCCTCGCACTGCTCGGCGTACGACCACGGTGGGACGAACAGAGCCAACGGGTCGTGGGCCTCGAAGTGCTCTCCCCTGCAGAACTCGGTCGACCGCGCATCGACGTGACGCTGCGAATCTCCGGGTTCTTCCGCGATGCGTTCCCGCACGTGATCGCGCTCGTCGATGAAGCGATCGAGCTCGTCGCCGAGCTCGACGAACCGGCGGATCTCAACCCGATCGCCGCTGCGGGTTCGGCCGATGCCCGACTGTGGGGCCCACCACCCGGAGGGTACGGATCGGGCATCCTCCCGCTGATCGAACAGGGCTCGTGGCGCACCCAAGCGGACCTTGCCGAGGTGTACCTCGCCTGGTCCGGATTCGCCTACGGACGGGACCGGCACGGCGAGCCGGACCCCGACGGCATGGCCCGCCGATTCGCCGCGATCGACGTGGCAGTCAAGAACCAAGACAACCGCGAGCACGACATCTTCGACTCCGACGACTACCTGCAAGATCATGGTGGGATGGTCGCCGCAGTACGTGCCTTGACCGGTACCGCACCGAAGGCATGGTTCGGCGACTCCGCAAATCCCGCCGACCCGAAGGTGCGTTCGCTGAAGGAAGAGGCCGCACGTGTGGTGCGCAGCCGTGTGCTCAACCCCAAGTGGATCGAGGCGATGCGCAACCACGGTTACAAGGGAGCCTTTGAGTTGGCGGCCACGGTCGACTACCTGTTCGGCTACGACGCCACCGCCGACGTGATCGAGAACTGGATGTACGACCGGGTGGCCGATGCCTACGTTGCCGACCCGGAGCTGCGGGCGTTCTTCGAGCGCTCCAACCCGTGGGCCCTCCGTTCGATCGCCGAGCGGCTACTCGAAGCCGACCGCCGCGAGATGTGGGACGCGTCCGACGAGCGACGCGAGGTGCTCACCAAGGCCGTGCTCGAAGCCGAAGGCTGGGAGGAGGCGCGGTGACCTCTACGGCGAGCCCTCATGGCGGCGGACCGCGCCCGAGGGCGTTCCCGTTTGCCGCCGTGGTCGGCCACGAGGACGCCAAATTGGCGTTGCGGCTGGCCGCACTCGACCCGCTGCTCGGCGGCGTGCTGCTCCGTGGGCAAAAGGGTTCGGCCAAGACAACGCTGGCACGTGGACTCGCCGCCGAGCTCGACGACGCCCCGTTTGTCGAGCTGCCGCTCGGCGCGACCGAGGACCGGGTGGTCGGGTCGCTGGACACGCGCGCCGCCCTCGCGGGCGGCGAGATCAGCTTCCAGCCCGGCTTGCTCGCCGCCGCCGACGGCGGCGTGCTGTACGTCGATGAGATCAACCTGCTCGCCGACCATCTGGTCGACGTGCTGCTCGATGTGTCGGTATCGGGCGAAAACCTCGTGGAGCGCGACGGAGTGTCGCACCGCCACCCGGCGCGCTTCGTGTTGATCGGGTCGATGAATCCCGAAGAAGGCGAACTCCGCCCGCAGCTGCTCGACCGCTTCGGGCTGTGCGTCGACGTCGCCGCATCACTCGATGCGGCGACACGCGTGGAGGCGGTGCGCCGTCGGCTCACCTTCGACGACGGACAGGGCGTCGACATCGACCACGTCTCCGACGCCTGGTCGCCCGATGCCACTCCCTCCGCCGCGCTCGGCGACGAGATTCTGGACGCCGCAGCGCATCTTGCGCTCGCCGTCGGCGCAGAGGGCCTACGCGCCGATCTGACGTTGTGCCGCGCGGCGCGGGCGCTGGCCTCAGGCGAGTCACGATCGACGGTCCACACCGACGACCTTCGCCGGGTCGCTCCCCTCGTACTCGCCCACCGCAGCCGCCACAACCCCTTCGACCCACCGGTCGTTCCACCCGACGAACTCGAGCAGGCAATCAGCGAGACGCTCGACCCGCGCGACGACGACAACTCCCCCGAGGAGGGCGACGACGTGCATCGCGACGCCGACTCAGCGGAGGGCAACCGCGACAGCGGGACGCGCCGCCCGATGGCGATCGGCGCCGAGCGCAGGCCACCGACTTCTCCGCAGGCTCGAGCCGAACCCAGCCGACGCGGCCGCACGATCGGCGATCGGCCAGCCGGACCGAACGACCCGATCGCGGTCGTTCCGACGGTGCGATCACTCGCCGGTCGTCCCGCTGGAGCCTCGCTCGATCGCGGCGATCTGCGCACGGCAACACGCGAGCGGCATCGCGACCGAACCGTCGTGCTGTGTGTCGACGTCAGCGGCTCGATGGGCGCCGAACAACGGGCCGCCGCCGCGTCGGGCACCGTGCTCGGCCTGCTCACCGGGGCCTACGAGCAGCGACACAGCGTTGCGCTGGTCACGTTCGGCGGCGACGGCGCGGCAGTTGTGCTCTCACCGACGCGCAGTGTCGAGGTCGCCCGCAACCGGCTGGGCACGCTGGCCACGGGCGGCGAGACGCCGTTGGCTCGGGGCCTGCACACTGCGCTCGACGTTGCCCAGCAGACGATCGCCCAAGGCCACGACGCGCTGCTCGTGGCACTCACCGACGGCCGAGCCACCGGGTCGACGGACGCACTCGACCGGGCGCTCGACGCAGCGGCAGCCATCGCTCGCTCCTCCGTCGATGCGCTGGTGCTCGATTGCGAGACCGGATCGGCACGACTCGGGCTCGCAGCTCGGCTCGCCGACGCGATGGGCGCGCGGTACATCGACGTGCGCGATCTCGACCCCGTGCGGATCACGCACTCGATCGCTGACGCCCGCGAGGGACAACGACCCGACTGACCACTGCCGCGACCCCCACTCCTGCGGTTGCCACGGCGATGGTGCGCTCGATTGCATCGGCGAGCCGAACGGCGCGCGCCACGTCGGCCGGGGCGGGACGAACTCCTGAGCCAAGCGCCGGGCGGTGTTCCACCCGCTCGCCGTAGCGCAGCGTGCCACCGAGTTCGACACCGAGTGCGGCCGCCATCGCCGCTTCGGCCACGCCCGCATTGGGCGACGGATGTGCCGACGCATCGACGCGCGTCGCTGTCCAGATCGCGCGAGCGGCCGACGGGACGTGTAGCGCGACCAATGCGGCGAAGATCCGAGCTGGGACATAGTTGGCGACGTCGTCGAGGCGGGCGGCCGCCCATCCAAAGCTGCGGTACCGGGCGCTGCGGTGACCGACCATCGCGTCCATCGTGTTGATTGCCCGGTACGCCGCTGCTCCCGGCGCGCCGGCGACGAGCGCCCAGAAAACCGGAGCGACCACGGCATCCACACTGTTCTCGGCGACCGACTCGATCGCAGCAGCTGCGACGCCCCCCGCATCGAGCTCGCTGGGATCCCGGCCGACGAGCGATCGGAGCTTGCGCCGGGCGGCATCGACGTCGGTTGCCGCGATGCCACCGATCGAGGCAGCGGTCCCTCTCAGCTGTCGCCCGGCAACGGTCGTCGCTACCACCACGGTCACCGAGCGGGCGACCACACCGGCCAACGCGCCCAGGCCGACGCCGACCGACGCGTACACCACTCCTGCGGCTCGGCGGTCGGCCCAGGTGACCGCCTCGACGCGCTGCATCGCCGACCCGAACCAGGCAACAGGGTGCAGCTCGTCGGTGGGATCGCCGGCAACTCGATCGAGCGCCAGCCCGGCGGCGACGCCCAGACATCGGCGTGCTGGTCGAGCGATCATCGGATCATCGATCGGATCATGGAGGGGTCACTGACGCGTGAGTGCGTCGATCAGCCCCGTGTCGAGATGCTCGTCGATCGCGTCGGCGAGCTGATCGAACGTGTCGTCGAGTACCGCAGGCGGAGCAATGCCGGTGAGCGCGGTGAGGAACTCCGGCGACTCGGCAATGCCGTGCACGGTGGTCGCCAATACTGCTCCGCGACCCCACATCAACGGCGACAGTTCGCAATCGGCGCCATCGATCGCTCCGTTGCGGATCTCGTAGCCGTCGATGGTCAGCCCCGCGAATGCACTCCACGGCCCTGGCAGTGTCGGCACAACGACGCGCACATGGCGGGTCGTTTTCTCCGGGTCCATCGTGGTGCGCAGCGGCAACACACCAAGCCCGTCGGCAGCGCCCTCCACTCCGCCGGGGTCGTCGATCGCCGCGCCGAGCATCATTGCGCCACCGCACACGCCGAGCACTCGCGTTCCGGCGGCGGCGCATCGGGCGACGGCGCCGTCGAGGCCGCGCTGGCGCATCCAGGCCAGGTCGGCGGCCACGTGTTTCGAACCGGGGAGCACGATCATGTCAGTGCCGTCGAGTTCGCCAGGCGTCGTCACCCACCGCACGTGGGCCACGCGGGCGAGTAGGTACCACTCGTCGAGGTTCGATCCGTACGGCGCGCGCACGATCGCCACCGTCGGCGCATCTGCGGGTGGCGTCGCTCGGACGGTTGCTCCCTCCTCGTCGGGGAGTTCGTGGGCCAGCATCGGTAGCACACCGACGTCGGCCATGCCGGTGCGCTCGACCACCGCCTCCGGACCTGGGGCGAGCAGCGTTGGGTCACCGCGGAACTTGTTGAGCACGAATCCGGCGAGCCGTGCCCGCGTGGACTCAGGAACGAGCGACCAGGTGCCGACGAGGTGGGCGAACGCTCCGCCGCGGTCGATGTCGACGACAAGCAGGGCATTGGCGTTGGCGTAATCGACGATTCGGTTGTTGACCTGGTCGGGGAGGTTGATCTCGGCCGGGCTGCCGGCACCTTCCAGGATCACGAGCTCATGCCGTTGCTGCAACCGGTGGTACGCCTCGATCATCGCCGGCCAGAGGTAGGGGCCACGCTCGCGCCACGGCATCTCGGTGAGCTCGCGATTCGAGCGGCCGGCGAGCACCACCTGGCTACGCGTGTCGGCCTCCGGCTTGAGCAACACCGGGTTCATGTCGACCGTCGGTTCGAGACCCGCAGCGCGTGCCTGCAGCCATTGCGCCACACCGATCTCACCGCCATCGACGACGCGCGCGTTGTTCGACATGTTCTGCGCCTTGTACGGGGCGACATCGACGCCGCGGCGGGCGAACCAGCGGCACAGCGCGGTGACGAGCAGGCTCTTGCCGGCCGTCGATGTACACCCGAGCACCATCAGCGGGCGGCGACCGCTCACCGACGGCGCTCCGTCGTGTCCGTTACGGCAGGCGCGTCAGGAGGGCCAACAGAATCATGATCGCCGGCAGCACCATGATCAACGGGCTCGACGACGGCGTCGAGCGCCGCCACGAGCCGTTGCAGACCACCATCGTCGGGCACGGCGATGCGGTAGGTGCCGTGCATTCCGAACGACGCGCAGTCGCGCACGAGTACGTCGTGCTCGATCAGCTTGGCCCGGAGGTCGAACGCCTCGACGAGCACCCAGTTGGCTGCAGTGTTGCGTACCGCAAGCCCACGTTCCGCGAGCACCTGCACGAGACGCTGTCGTTGGGCCGCAATCGCCGACGACCAAGTCGGGAGGTCGGTGACCGGCAGGAGTGCCTCGATGAGCATGAGGGCTACTGCGTTCACGGACCACCGTGGGCGCCGATCACGAAGACGCTGGGCTGTCGCTGTGTCTGGAGCGATCGCGTATCCGATGCGTGCGCCGGGGCACGCCCACAGCTTCGTGAGCGACCCGATGCGCCACGAGCCGTCGCCGCGCGTCCACGTCCCGGTGGCCAACGGCCAGAACGCCTCGTCCCACACCCGGGCAACCGCAGCGGCTGGCGCCAGCTCACCGAGCGGGTTCGACGGGTTCGAACGCCAGCGCGGCGAACCGGGCCGAACCTCGGCAAGGTGTCGTTCGTACAGGGCGAACTCCGGCGACTGCACGTCGCCAACCGGCTCGAGCGCGGCGACGAGCGCGATCGCCTCGGCGCCGCCGTTGGTCAACACCAGGCGTTCGGGGTCGATGCCGATCGCCGCCGACAACGCGGCGGTTGCCGCCGTGTCGTCGGGATAGGTCCCCAGGTTCACTCGGTCGACGAACCGGTCGATCGGCGGCGCGTAGGGATTCAAACTGGCCGACAGGTCGAGCAATTGCGTCGGATCGATCCCGCGGGAGCGGGCGACGGCGATGGCGTCGCCACCGTGCGGCCCAGTCGGCGCGGTCGCTCGATTCCCGGCTCGATCCTGGGCTCGATTCCCGGGAGATGCGGCACGGACGCTCCCGTCGCCGAGCGAGGCTGACACACCGCGCAGGCTACGCCGAGCCGGGCGGGCTGCCGCCGCCAGATGTCCCGTACGCTGGTGCTCGATGGACGACGCCACCGACAGCACGCCCGGCCAGCCCGTATCTGACGCCGACGGCGGAACCGCTCCGACCGAGGATCCACGACCCGACGGGCTGCGCGGCGCAGATTCGCTGGTCGTCCTGAACACCGGCGACGGAAAGGGCAAGTCGTCGTCGGCGTTCGGCGTGATGGTGCGCGGCGTCGCGCGTGGATGGAACGTTGCGGTCGTCCAATTCATCAAGTCCGGCGACTGGAAGGTCGGCGAAGAGAAGGTCGGGCGCGAGCTGGGTGTCGATTGGCACGCCTTCGGCGACGGATTCACATGGGACTCCGACGATCTCAGCGCCGACCGAGCCCACGCCGCCGCCGGTTGGCGGCAGGCGGTCGAGCTGATGAACGCCGGCGAACACCAGTTGGTGATCTTCGACGAGCTGACCTACCTCCCGAGCTTCGGCTGGCTCGACGTTGGTGACATCGTGTCGGCAATCGCCGCACGGCCCGCGCACGTCAACGTGGTGATCACCGGACGCGACGCGCCGCCCGAGCTGATCGAGCTGGCCGACACGGTGACTGAGATGCGCGAGGTCAAGCACGCATACCAGCAGGGCATCCGCGCGATGCGCGGCATCGACTACTGAGTCGGTGCTCGGGGGATCGGCCGTGTCGCTACTGGTACTGCTCGGCGGGGCGCGCAGCGGCAAGAGTTCGTACGCCGTCGACCTCGGTCGACGCCTCGGTGGCCCGGTGACGTACGTGGCGACGGCTCCTTCGCTCGACGACGACATGGCGCAACGGATCGCTCGGCATCGCAACGAGCGGCCGGCGGAGTGGACGACCGTCGAGGAACAGGCCGACCTTTCGGCGGCACTCGACGGCATCCCCAACGACCACGCCGTGATCATCGACTGCCTCACACTGTGGACGTCGAACATGTTGTGGCAGGAGCACACCGAGCCATCGATCCTCGATACAGCGCACGTCACGAGCGAGCGTTGTGCGACACGTGCCCGGCCCGTGATTGCGATCAGCAACGAGGTCGGTCTCGGCGTGCACCCCGAGACCGACCTCGGGCGCACGTATCGCGATTTGCTCGGTCGAGTGAACCAGGTGTGGACGCGTCGCGCCGACGTCGCCCTCATGATGGTTGCGGGCCGAGCGCTTCGACTCGAGACGCCCGACGGGCTGTTGGGAACCATGCGCAACGACCTCGACCTGCCATGATCACGCAGCGATGACGCTGCTGCGCGACCGCCTCAACGATCTGCCGGCGCCCGACGCCGGGGCCCGCGCCGCGGTGCACGAACGGGCCGCGGAGATACTTCGCCCGAGCGGCGCGTTGCGGTGGCTCGACGAGATCGCCGCGTGGGTCGCCGGATGGCAGCGCACGTCGCGGCCGAGCATCGAACGGCCAACGGGCCTGATCTTCGCCGCCGATCACGGAGTCGCGGCGGCGACCAAGGTCAGCGCGTATCCCTCGGGGGTCACCGAGGCGATGCTCGCGGCGTTCGGCGATGGACGGTCCACCATCTCCGCCTTCGCCCGCATCGTCGGCGCCGATGTCCGAGCGATCGACGTCGGAGTCGGTCGTCCGACCGGTGACATCCGCTACGAGCCGGCCCTCGACGAGGGTCGATTCGGCGCGATCGTCAGCGCGGCGTTCGCCGCGGTGGACGAACTCGACTGCGACCTGCTGGTGCTGGGCGAGATGGGTATCGGCAATACCACGCCGTCCGCGGCGATCGCCGCTGCGCTGGCCGGTGGAGAGACGGCTGCGTGGGTCGGCCGCGGTACCGGGATCGACGACGAGGGTCTCGAACGCAAGCGCAGCGCGGTGCGTGAGTCGGTCAACCGCATCGCCGGCGTGACCGATCCGCTGGAGATCTTGCGCGAGGTCGGCGGGGCCGAACTGGTCGCCATCGCCGCAGCCATCGTCGCCGCCCGCCATCGCTCGCTCCCGGTCGTGCTCGATGGCTACGTGGTCACCAGCGCTGCGCTGCCGTTGACCATGGTCGCCGACGATGCTCTCGACCACTGCACCGTGGGCCACTGCTCGGCCGAGCCGGGCCATCGGCGCCTACTCGAACGACTGGGCAAGAAGCCGTTGCTCGATCTCGACATGCGACTCGGAGAAGGCTCCGGAGCGATGGCTGCGGTGCCGCTGATCGCCATGGCGTGCGCGGGCATCACTGCGGTGCCCACGTTCGGTGAATGGTTCGGCGAGTGAACGGGTCGACGGTTGACTGGCGCCGACGCTGAGCGCGGCCTGCCTGCGTTCGGACTGCTCGGCGCGCTGACGTTCCTCACGCGCGTGCCAGTACAACTCCGCCGTGCACCCGACCTGGCGGCGAGCGTGCCGTGGTTCCCTGTGGTCGGCGGCGTGATCGGCGTGATCGTCGGTGCGCTCGCTGCCGGGCTCGGCGAGCTCGTACCGATGAGCGTCGCTGCGGCGATCGCGGTGATCGCTGGCGTGGCGCTGACCGGTGCGTTCCACGAGGACGGCCTGGCCGACGTGGCCGACGCGATGGGTGGATGGACCGTCGAGCAGCGTCGCGAGATCCTCAAGGACTCGCGGCACGGAACCTACGGAGTGGCTGCGCTGACCTCATCGATCGTCCTGCGCATTGTGTGCGTCGCCACGCTGACCCCGGCCGCCGCCTTCGCTGGACTCGTCGCCGCCCACGCGTTGGGGCGAGCCGGTGCAGTGGCCACGATGGGACGCCGGCAGGATTCGGCCGAACCCGGACTCGGCGCCGAATACACCAGTGCGGTGAGCCCGTCGCGCGCTGCGCTCGGCGTCGCGGCCGGGGTGCTCATCGCGGCACTCGCCACCGGGTGGTGGGCGGCGCCGCTCGCGGCCGCTGCGGCACTCGGCGCGCTCGCCGTCGGACTGCTCGCCCGCCGGGCGCTCGGCGCAATCACCGGCGACGCCCTCGGCGCGATCGAACAGGTCGGCGAGTGCCTCGTCCTCGTTGTGGTCACCGGCCTGGCCACCCGCCACACCCTCTGGTGGGCCTGATAGGCCCGGTCCTCACCAAAATCCTGGCGAATCACCGCGCCACGCGCCGGAATTCGACAGAAGAACCGCATGGCGTTGGCGGAACGGGGCACACGTCGCGCAGCTAGCCTCCCGGTGTGCGGATTCCGACCCCCCTCGCGCAGCTGACGCGCGGCTTCGCCATGGGCATGGCCGACATCGTGCCGGGTGTGTCGGGCGGGACTGTCGCGTTGATCGTCGGGATCTACAGCCAGCTGATCGACAACGTACGGCTCGGCGCGCGAGCCCTGAAACAGCTACTCACCGGTGAACTCGGTGAATTCCGTACCACGATCGGCCGCATCGAATGGCTGTGGTTGCTGTCCCTCCTGGCCGGGATCGGCGCAGCGATCGTGCTGTTGGCATCAATCATCGAGGACTTGCTCCTCGAACAACCGGTACGTATGGCCGCCGCCTTCTTCGGGCTGGTCGCCGGGTCGGTGTGGGTCGCTGGGCGCATGGTCGAACGGTGGGATCGCACGGCCGTGGCCCTCACCGCCGCCCTCGGGGTGGCGATGTTCTTGCTGCTCGGACTGCGCACCAACACCGAGGTGCCCGAGAACGCCGAGAGCGCAGTGACGCAACCCCTGTGGATATTTTTTCTCACCGGTGCGATCGCCATCTGCGCCATGATCCTGCCCGGCGTGTCCGGATCGTTCCTGCTCGTGATGATGGGTATGTACCTCCAGGTAATCGACGCCATCGACGAACGTGAGCTCGCAGAGCTGGCCGCGTTCGGGCTCGGGTGCATCGTCGGCCTTGCCCTGTTCTCGACGGTGCTGCACCACATGCTCGACCGGTATCAATCACTGGTGCTGGCGGCGATGGTCGGTCTCCTGCTCGGGTCGACGCGCGTCCTCTGGGCATGGCCCGATGGCACGAACACGACCACCTTGGGCGCCCCACGCGACGACGTCATCGTCCCAGTGCTCTTGGCGATCGCCGCCGCAAGCCTCGTGATCGGGGTCGACTGGTG
This sequence comes from Actinomycetota bacterium, assembly GCA_039194665.1. Classification (GTDB taxonomy): domain Bacteria; phylum Actinomycetota; class Acidimicrobiia; order Acidimicrobiales; family Ilumatobacteraceae; genus JABSQH01. The sequence goes on along the minus strand of JBCCVW010000016.1, from coordinate 4,665 downwards.
GGCCCGGCGGCGGTCGACCGCGCGGGAGCGGCAGCCGGTCGCGGTGTGATTCAGCCGGCGAGCGCGGCAATGCGCTCGATGCCTTCGACGAGATCGTCGTCGCCGAGTGCGAAGGAGAATCGACCGTAGCCGGGCACACCGAACGCCTCACCGGGCACGAACGCCACCTTCGCCTGTTCGAGCACCAGGTCGGCGAGTTCGAGCGTGGTCGATGCCGTCGCCCCGCCCAGGTCCCGCCCGAGCAGACCCCGAAGGTCAGGGAAGGCGTAGAACGCTCCTTGTGGTTCGAGGCACGTCACCCCGTCGATGGCGTTGAGCATCCGGTGCATGGTGGTGCCGCGCCGCTCGAATGCAGTCCGCATCTCGTGCACCGCATCGAGCGGGCCCGAGACCGCGGCCAACGCCGCACGCTGGGCAACGTTCGACACGTTCGACGTGGCGTGGCTCTGAAAGTTGGCCGCCGGCTTGATCACATCGGTCGGCCCGATCATCCACCCGACGCGCCACCCCGTCATCGCATACGTCTTGGCCACCCCGTTGACGATGATGCACTGATCGGCCAGGTCGGGAACCAGGACCGGCATCGAGGCGAACGTATGAGCGCCGTAGGTGAGGTGCTCGTAGATCTCGTCGGTGACCACCCAGATCCCGCGTTCGACCGCCCATTCGCCGATCGCGCGGAGCTGCTCCGGCGGGCACACCGCGCCCGACGGGTTGTCCGGGCTGACGAACAGCAGCACTTTCGTGCGATCGGTGACGGCCGCGTCGAGTTGCTCCACGGTGACCTGGAATCCGCTCTCGGCGTCGGTCTCCACCACCACCGGCACGCCGCCCGCCAACTCGATCGACTCGGGGTACGTGGTCCAGTAGGGCGCCGGCACGATCACCTCGTCGCCCGGATCGCAGAGCGCGGCGAACGCGGTATACACGGCGTGCTTGCCGCCGTTGGTCACGAGCACGTTCGCTGCTTCGCAGCCGAAGCCCGAGTCGCGCTCGGTCTTGGCAGCGATGGCCTCCTTCAGCTCCGGCAACCCGCCAGCCGGCGAGTAGCGGTGGTTGCGTGGGTCGGAGCACGCTTCGATGGCCGCTGCAACGATGTGGTCGGGCGTGGCGAAGTCGGGTTCGCCGGCACCGAAGCCGATCACGTTCTCACCGGCGGCCTGCATCGCCTTGGCCTTGCTGTCGACAGCAAGGGTGGCGGAGGGAGCGATCGAGGCGAGACGTTGGGAGGTGCGCTTCACGGCGCACACTGTGGCACATCGCCCCTGCCAGACGTTGCGCGATTGCGCGCAGAGCACCCAACGATCTCGTACGGCGAACGGGACCGCTCCCAGTGGGCCGTATCCGCCACCGCAGAGAGTTCGAATCGCTGTGCCCGGGTTGGCCCGCGACACGCCATGCTGTGCGGGTGAGCAACCCGATCACGATTCCCGCCGACCTGCTGCCCGCCGATGGACGATTCTGCTCTGGACCGTCGAAGGTGCGCCCCGAACAGGTGGCGGCGGTGGTCGCGGGCGAGCGCAGTTTGCTCGGCACATCCCACCGCAAGCCGGCGGTGAAGGGTCTCGTGGCGGCGGTACAGGAGAAGCTGACGACGTTGTTCTCACTGCCGGACGGCTGGGAGATCGTGCTCGGAAACGGCGGCACCACGGTGTTCTGGGACGCGGCGACATTCGGACTCGTCGACGCACGTAGCCAACACCTGAGCTTCGGCGAGTTCTCGTCCAAGTTCGCCACCGCCTGCGCAACGGCCCCGCACCTCGGTGCGCCGAGCGTGATCAGCTCGGAGCCGGGTACGCACCCCATCGCTGTTGCCGAGGCCGGAATCGACACCTACGCGTTCACCCACAACGAGACCTCCACCGGCGTCGCCATGACGTTGCGCAGGCCAGACGGCATCGGCGACGACGCGATCGTCGCCGTTGATGCCACCTCGGCCGCCGGTGGGCTGCGGTGGGAACCGGCCGAGGTCGACGCCTACTACTTCGCTCCGCAGAAGTGCTTCGCCTCCGACGGTGGCTTGTGGTTCGCGGCATGTTCGCCTGCCGCGGTCGAGCGGATCGAGCGCATCGGCGCCAGCGATCGTTGGCGGCCGGCATCGATCGACCTGAAGGTGGCGCTCGACAACTCGCGTCAGCACCAGACCTACAACACCCCTGCCGTCGCCACGCTGATCATGCTCGACGCCCAGTTGGATTGGATGCTCGACGGTGGCGGCTTGGAATTCGCCGCGGGGCGCAGCGACGCGTCGGCGGCGATTCTGTACGGCTGGGCGGACCGCACCGAGTGGGCAGCACCGTTCGTCGCCAACCCGGCGGAGCGCAGCGCCGTCGTCGGCACCATCGATCTCGACGACGCGATCGACGCCACTGCGGTCTCTGCTGTGTTGCGCGCCAACGGCGTGCTCGACACCGATGCTTACCGAAAGCTCGGCCGTAACCAGCTCCGTATCGGCATGTTCCCCGCCATCGAGCCGAGCGACGTCGAGGCGCTGACACGCTGCGTCGACTATGTCGTGGCGGAGATGTCGTCACCGAGATGAACATCGCGGCCGAGGACTTCGCGCAGGCGCGTCGGCATGCGCACGGTCGCGCTCGCCGATCGCGCTGGCAGACTGTTCAGCGATGCAGGCAACCGACGTACTCGAGTTCGAGGCCGACGACCTCGGCGCGCTCGACCGCCCGGTGATGCTGATCGCCCTCGAGGGCTGGTTCGACGTGGCGGGCGCGGCGACGCACGCCGTGTCCGCGTTCACCACCTCGGAGCAGTCGGTCACGATCGGCAGCATCGATCCCGACCCGTTCTACGACTTCACGCAGCAACGCCCACAGGTGACCGTCGATGACGACATCCGCGAGATCGTGTGGCCGGCCAACGACTTCACGCTGCTCCGTCAGCCCGGCCACCGCGACCTGATCGGCCTGGTGGGTGTGGAGCCGCACCTGCACTGGAAGACCTACATCGATGCGATCAACGTCGTCGCCGGTGCGCTCGGCTGCGAAGCGATCGTCACCGTCGGAGCGGCCGCCGAAGCGCTCCCTCATACGCGCACACCACCGGTGACCGGCAGCACCGCGAACGCCGACCTGGCATCGAGCCTTGGGCTGGTTGCGCCGAGCTACCAGGGCGTGACGGGCCTCATCGGAGCGCTCCATGCCACGCTCGAGGCGCGCCACACCCCGTCGATCTCGCTGCGGGTGGGCATTCCCCACTACCTGATGAACGCCGAGCATCCGCAGGCGGTTGCTGCGCTGACCCGCCACCTCAGCCACGTGCTCGATGCGCCCACCGCACTCGACCTCGGCGAGCAGATCAGTAGCTGGCGGTCGGTGCACGATGAAGTGATCGAGAACGACGAACAGCTGACGATGTACGTGAAGATGCTCGAGGCCGAGTTCGACCGGCGCGCCGAAGCGAACATCCCGACCGCCGACGATCTCGGCGATCGGTTCGAACAATTCCTTCGCGACCAGCGCGACGACGGTTAGTCGAGGCGACTGGACGGCCAGTTGGCCGTCAGCCCTTGGCGGCGCGGAAGCCGGCGTCGAGGTCGGCGAGGATGTCGTCGATCGACTCGAGACCCACGCTCAGGCGCACCTGGCCGGGAGTCACTCCAGTGGCCAGTTGCTCCTCGGCGGAAAGCTGGCTGTGGGTGGTGCTCGCCGGGTGGATCACCAGGCTGCGCACATCGCCGATGTTGGCGACGTGGCTGTGCAGTTCGAGGCCCTCGGAGAACTTCTTGCCCGCCTCGGCGCCACCTTCGATCTCGAAGGCGATGATCGATCCGGCGCCGCGACCGCGGCCGTATTGCTGGCCGCGCTCGTACCAGGGGCTCGACGGCAGACCGGCGAAACTCACCGACGACACGTCGTCGCGCGCTTCGAGGAACTCGGCCACCGCCTGGGCATTCTGGAAGTGACGCTCCATCCGCAGGCTCAGCGTTTCGAGGCCTTGGATCACCAAGAACGCGTTGAACGGCGAGATCGACATGCCGAGGTCGCGCAGCAGCTGGACACGCGCCTTCAAGATGAATGCGCCGTGGCCGAGCGCCGGAAAGTAGGCCAGACCGTGATAGCTCGGGTCGGGTTCGGTGAAGTTCGGGAAACGTCCCGAGGCGGCGTAGTCGAACGTGCCGCCGTCGATGATCGCCCCGCCGATCGAGGTGCCATGGCCGCCGCAGAACTTGGTGAGGCTGTGCACGACGATGTCGGCGCCCCACTCGAGCGGACGGATGAGGTACGGCGTGGGGACCGTATTGTCCATGATCAGCGGCAGGCCAGCATCGTGGGCGACACCGGCGACACCTTCGATGTCGAACACGTTGTTGCGCGGGTTGGCGAGGGTCTCGCCATAGAACGCCTTGGTGTTGTCACGCACCGCCGCGCGCCACTGATCGAGGTCGTCGGGGTCGTCGACGAAGCTGACCTCGATGCCCATCTTGGGCATCGTGTAGTGCAGCAGGTTGTACGAGCCGCCGTACAACGACGGCGAGGCAACCACGTGGTCGCCCGACTCGGCGAGCGTGAGGATGGCGAGGGTCGATGCGGCCTGGCCGGAGCTCACCGCCAACGTGCCGGGCAAACCGATGGCGGTGGTGCAGCCACCCTCGAGCGCGTTGATGCGCGCCTCGAGCGCCCCCTGCGTGGGGTTCATGATGCGGGTGTA
>JBCCVW010000015.1:0-36864 GCA_039194665.1 Actinomycetota bacterium | reverse complement strand
CTTCGAGCTGCAGCTCGCCGAGTCGATCGAGCCGAACGCCGACGGCAGCGAATGGACGATCGTGCTGCGCGAGGGCCCGACCTTCCACGACGGGACGCCGGTGACCGCGGCCGACGTCGTGTACAGCATCAACCTGTACGGGGCGTCTCCGAACTTTGGCCAGTTCTTCGCTCTGATCGATCTTGCGAACGTCGCTGCCGTCGATGACCAGACCGTGGTCGTTCCGATGACAACACCGCGCGCCGATGTCATCGAGACGATCTTCGGTCAGCTGTCGATGGTCGTTCCGGCCGGGTTCACCGACTGGGGAAACAACGTCGGATCGGGTCCGTTCATGCTCGAGCAGTTCGAGCAAGGTGTCGGTGCGGTTGTGGTGCGCAACCCCGACTACTGGGACGGCGCGCCGTCGATCGAGCGGGTTGAGTTCACCGGAATCACCGAAGCGTCGACCCGGGCGCGGGCCCTCGAAAGCGGGGAGATCGAATACGCGGGGTCGATCGATGCGGCAGTCGCCGAAACGCTCGACGGCGTCGATGGCATCGAGGTGTTCCGCGGTGGCGAGGTGAACTCGACCATTCGCTGCTTTGCGTTCAACCGGTCGCAGGCGCCGTTCGACGATCCGACGGTGGTGGAAGCGTGCAAGCTCGCCGTCGATCGCCAACAGCTGATCGATGTGATCGCGTTCGGTGTCGGCGAATTGGGCAACGACATGCCCAGCAGGGGATTTGCCGGATACCCGACCGACGTGCCCCAGCGCGAGCGCGACGTGGCACGCGCCACGCAACTCTTCGCCGATGCTGGCGTGACCGAGTTCACCATTCGCGCCGCCGACTTCGTTCCGGGGATCGTGGCGTCGGCCGAACTCTACGCCCAGCAGCTCGCCGAATGCGGAGTGACCGCCGCCGTCGACGTCGGTGATCCGACGACGTACTTCAACGACTTCGCACAAGTGTTGTCGACGCCGTGTCAGTCGTTCTATTTCATCAACCGGCCCGCCGAGACGATGCTGTCGAGCTACACCGGATCGATGGCTGCGTTCAACGTCTTCGGTTCGGGCGACCCGGCCTACGACGCAGCGCTCAACGAAGCGCTCGCGACCGTCGACCCTGAATCTCGCCAGGAGCAGATCACCGCACTCCTCGAGACGGTGCGCGACGAGGATGGCTGGCTCGTGTGGGGCTTCGAGGAGCAACTGGACGGGCTGGTCGACAACCTCACGGGTGTCGAACTCACTCAGTCGGTGCCGGTGTTCGGCAAGGCCACGCTGACATAGCATCATGTCGCTCGGCCGTTTCATCGCGGCACGGCTGGTTGCCATGGTGGGCGTGGCGCTGGCCGTCAGCGTCGTGTTGTTTGCCGCAGTCGAGTGGCTGCCCGGTGACGCAGCAACGCGGATACTCGGCCAGAACGCGACCCCAGAGCGAGTCGAGGCGCTGCGCACGCAGTTGCAACTCGACGACGGCCCGATCGAGCGCTATTTCACGTGGCTGTGGGGCGTCTTGCAGGGTGACTTCGGAACCTCTGTCGTCACTCAGCAGCCCGTATGGTCGGTGATTTCGACTCCGCTCCGCAACTCACTCGTGCTCGGCGGGATCGCGGTCGTCGGGATGTCGCTCGTTGCGGTTGGGCTCGGCGTGCTGGCCGGGCGCCGGCCGGGTGGGCGTGCGGATCGACTCACCTCGGCGTTCACTTCGTCGATCGCTTCCGTTCCCGACTTCGTCCTCGGCGGGGTGCTGATCGCCGTGTTCGCATCGTGGCTCGATCTGCTACCAGCGGTGTCGCTCGTCCCAGTGGGGGCGACGCCGTGGAGTGACCCCGCGGTGTTGATTCTCCCAGCGGCGACACTCGCGGTGTTCGGTGGGGCGTTTGGCGCTCGACTGATCCGCGCCGTGGTCGTCGATGCTGCATCGTCGCCGCACGTCGAGGCGGCGGTCCTCGCGGGCTTGCCCGAGCGCCGAGTCGTGATGCGGCACCTGTTGCCGTCGATCGTGGGGCCGACAGCACAGGTGCTGGCATCGGTGGTGCCGTACGTGGTCGGCGGCGCCATCGTGATCGAGCAGCTCTTCGGGTATCCCGGAATTGGTGCAGCGCTGATCGGTCATCTCGGGGCGCGCGACGTCACTGTGGTCGAGGCGATCGGCATGTTGTTGACGATCGTCGTGCTCGGCGCACTGTTCGCCGCCGACGTGGTCGGCGCTGCCGCCGATCCACGCCGTCGTGGTGCTGCCGCACGGCCGGCGAGCCAGCGACCGTACGGGGGCTCGGTCGCCGCGGAGCCGCAGTGAGCGACATCGCAACGACCCACCCGCCCGACGCACGCGTCGCGCTCGAGGCGCCTCGCGACGAGCAGGGTCGGCCCGTGCGATGGTTCGATGCGTGGGCGGCGGTGGCGATCGTGTTGCTCGTGTTCACCGTGTCGATGGCGCTGGTCGGCCCGTGGATTGCCCCAGAGCCGGTCGGACGAACGATCGGTCGGCCGTTCGACCCCGACGCAGGGGGATGGCTCGGCACCGGCGAGCTCGGCCGCGACGTGTGGTCGGAATTGTTGCATGGCGGGCGGCGAATCGTCCTCGCTCCAGTGGCGATCACGCTGCTGGCGACCCTGGTCGGCACGACACTCGGTGCGCTCATGGCCGCTTCGCGGTTGGCGAGTCGGGTACTGCGCATCCTCGACATCGTCGCCGTGCTGCCGGCGCTCCTCGTGCTGCTGCTGATGCTCTATCGGTTCGGCGACAGCCTCGTGGTGGTCGGGTTAGCCGTCGTGCTCGTGAGCGCCCCGTTCATCGCCCGCTACATGCGCTCGGTCGCCGAGCCGGTGCTGGCATCGGACTACGTGCTCCAGGCGCGATTGGTGGGTGAGCCGCGCCGCCTCATCTTGTGGCGCCACGTCCTCCCGAACCTCACCGGACCCGTACTCGCAGACGCAGCGTTGCGTGTCGCCGGCACGGTGTACGTGGTTGCGGCGGCGAGTTTCCTCGGCTTCGGACCACCGCCGCCGGCGACCGACTGGGCGGTGATGATCAACGACGGCGCAGCCGGTGTCACGTTGAATCCCGCCGCGATCGTCGCTCCCGCTGTGGCGATCGCCATGTTCACCGTGTCGCTCAACTTGCTCGGCGATCGACTGGCGGCGCGGTGGCGGTCTGTGTGAGAGCCACACAGCAGGTCGACCTGGGGGTGAGCCCCGACGTCGCCGCGCCGGCAGCACTGCGGGTGCGAACACTGCGCGTGACCGCGGCGCGTTCGGGCCGGTGCATCCTCGACGATCTCGATCTGACCGTGGCGCCGGGTTCGATCACCGGGGTGGTCGGCGAGTCGGGTTCGGGCAAAACGACGTTGTTGCGGAGCTTCCTCGGCGCCATCGCCGACGGATTGACGAGCACAGGCCAGGTCGAGTTGGTCGACGGTGAGACCGCTGTGTCGCTGCTCGATGCGTCGCCGCGGCAGCTCCGGACCGTTCGCTCTCAGCGGATCGCGTATCTTGCACAGGACCCGGCCCGTGGCTTGACCCCCACGATGCGTATTGGCGCAGCCATCGCTGAACGACTTCCGGGAGCGCGTGATCGGGGGGCAACGCGCGCCGCCGTTGGTGAGCTGCTCGCGTCGGTCGGATTGCCCGACGACGACGAGTTCGTACGGCGCTATCCGTTCGCCTTGTCGGGCGGGCAGGCGCAGCGGGTTGCGCTGGCGCGTGCGCTGGCGGCCACGCCTGATGTGCTGCTGCTCGACGAGCCGACCACCGGCCTCGACGTGGTGACCCAGGCAGAACTCCTCGACGAACTCCACCGTCAGCATCAACGCACTCCTCGAACGACCGTGATCGTCTCGCATGATCTTGCGGTGATCGCTCGGCTTGCCGACGACGTCGTGGTGTTGCGGAACGGTTCGATCGTCGAGGCAGGCGATTGCCGCGCAACGCTGCGTGCGCCCCAGCACGCCTACACGCGTGAGCTCGTCGACGCCTGTCCCGATCCGCTGCGCGTCGAAGCGTCTCGGGTTCCCGGGCGCGCCGGCGCGGGCAGCGGTGATGGCGCCGGCAACCGGGCGGCCACGCTGTGCGTGCGCGGGCTCGTGGCGACCCACCGGCGCTCGCGCCACGCTCCGGTGGTCGCGGCGCACGATCTCGACCTCGACCTGCATGCAGGCACATGCGTCGCGCTGGTCGGCGCGTCGGGCTCAGGGAAGTCGACGATCGCGCGCACCATCGTTGGCGCACACGTGCCCGACGCTGGCGCGGTCGAACTCGACGGACGGCCGTTGCCTGCTCGTCTCGATGATCGTGCCGTCGTGGACCGGTGGCGGGTGCAGTGGATCCCCCAAGATCCGACGAGTTCGCTGAATCCGCGGCGTGCCGTCGGCCGCGCCGTTGCCGACGTCGTGCGACGATGCCGGACCACGACCGACGGGGCAACGGCGAACGCCACCGTGATTGACAACGACATCGACGCCGCCGTGAACCGGTTGTTTCGTGAGGTCGGGCTCGACCCCTCACTTGCCGCCCGCCGGCCGGGAGCGCTCAGCGGTGGCGAACGGCAACGTGTGGCAATCGCCCGTGCGCTGGCGGCCTCGCCAGCCGTACTGATCTGTGACGAGGTCACGTCTGCGCTCGATGTGTCGGTACAGGCCGGTGTGGTGCGGCTGCTCCGCTCACTCGTCGACGATCACGATCTGGCGATGCTGTTCATTACGCACGATCTCGGACTCGTCCACGACATCGCCGATGAGGTGGCGGTACTCGACGACGGACAGGTGTGTGAGATGGGACCCGTCGACGCGGTCGTGAGTTCCCCGCGACACGCAGCGACGCGCACGCTGTTGGCGGCGTCACCGTCGCTATCGGCCGAGCTCAGCCCGTTCCCAGACATCACCGACGGCGACAGGTGACGGCGACAGCGATGTGCGCCGCACGGGTCGGTGTTCGCCGAGACAGGTGAGTGAGGTAAAGACGACCTAACATGGCCCGCGTGACGGTTGAGAGTCGCCGCGTCGCTCGTTCGGTGGAGTGGTTGTGAAATACGCCGCAGCCGTTCGGCACGGTGCATCGTGGCTGTTCGCCTGCGAGGTGCGCCGATGAGCGCGCTGCGGCTGTCGCACGTGCTCCATCGCGTCACCGACTTGCCGTCGGCGGTCGCCGATGCCGAGTCTGCCGGCTTCACCGTCCACTGGGGGTCGGACCCCGCCCATGCCCACAATGCACTCGTGTGGTTCGAGACTGGTCCGTTCCTCGAGCTCTACGTAGCGCCTCCGTTCGACGAGTCGACGGCATCAGTGGTTGAGCAAGTCGCGGGCCCGGGTGCCGTGCTCCGTTCACGCAAGTGGGGCTCGATGGCAGACGGTTGGTGCGACTACGCCGTGGAGACCGACGACGCCGATCTGAGCGCCGTGTCGGCGCACTGTCGAGATGCCGGGATCGCACTCGGGCCGTCGTTCTACCCGAATCGCACGTTGCCCGGCGGCGACAGCGTGAGCTGGCATCTCGCCTTTCCCGACGATGCCGACCTCCCGTTCGTGATGAGCGCCTACTCGACGCCGCAGCGACCGGCGACCGTGGCGCACGCCAACGGGGCCACGGCGATCACGTCGATCACCCTCGCTCACCCCGACCCTGCTCGCTTCAGCGAGCAGCTCACGCGTTACGTCGGCACGCCGGCACTCGCGGATGTGATCGTCGAGCAGGGGCCCGATCCCGGCGCAACGATCACGTCGGTGTCCGCGGCGGGTCTTGATGCACCGGCCCAATTCGGTTCATCGGTGCTTCGCCCTGCGCCGTAGCCTGTCGGGCTGTGTGGTGCGCACGTCGTGAGTGAGCCGTTCCCGCGCGAGGCGGTACGCGCGATGCGCAAGGCTGAGTTGCACGTGCACCTCGAAGGGACGGTCGATGCAACAACGTTGCTCGAGCTCGCCGAACGCCACGGGGTACGCCCGCCCGCGGACGACGTCGAGGGCGTCGAGGCGTGGTATCGGTTCGACGGCTTCCCGATGTTCCTCGAGCGGTATCTCACGGTGGTTGGCCTGTTGCGCGACCCCGACGACTTCGCCTTGGTTGCGCATCGCTACCTCGCATCCGCGCACGAGCAGGGCGTCGTCCATGTGGAGTTCCATGTGTCGGCAACCGCGCACATCGCGGAAAACGGGAAGTCATGGGCGCCGATTCACGACGGCATCGCTGACGGCTGTGCCCGAGCGGCATCTGCAAGCGGTATCGGCTGGGGGTTGATTCCCGATGTGTCGCCGCATCTTCCGGCCGAGGTGTGCGGGCGAGCGATGGAGCAAGTGTTTGCGCACGAGCTCGAGCACGTCGTGGCGATCGGTATGGGCGGACCGTCCGACTCCTGGCACACCGACGACTTCTCGCCCATCTACGGGCGAGCACGCGAGCTCGGCATTCCGGCCGTTGTCCACGCTGCCGAGCACGGCCACGCAGGCGAGGTTCGGTTCGCGATCGAGGAGTTCCAAGCCGTGCGCATTCAGCACGGGATCGGCGTCATGGCGGACCCGGGCGCAGTGGCGCTGCTGGTAGAGCGTGGCATCCCATGCGATGTGTGTCCGGGCTCCAACCTCGCGCTCCATGCCGTTGCGGGCCCCGATGAGCATCCGCTCCCGGCGATGCTCGAAGCCGGCATCACCATCACGCTCGGAAGCGACGATCCGCCGATGTTCCAAACGTCGCTGCTCGACGAGTACGAGCGAGCATGGAACTGGGCGCAACTCGACATTGCGGGTATCGAACGGCTCGCGCAGAACTCCCTCGACGCGGCCCTGGTCGACGTTCGCTGATGTACGTCAGCGCTCGCGGAGACCGAGCGAGAGAATGTCGGCGAGTTCGGTGGCCAGGAGATCGCGACCCACGTCGGTGGTGACATCGAAGCCGTAGATGGCTTCGAAGGCGTGCCCGGCTCCGGCGATCGCACCCATCCCGATCGTCATCAGGGCAAAGAAGGCACTGGTATCCACCGGACGCACCACCCCCGACCGTTGGAGCGCTCGAAGGTGTGTTGTCGGTTCTGCGAGCATCCTCGTGAAGCACGATGCCAGGTAGGCGATGCGCTCCTCGCTGCCAACGTCGGTGTCGGTCAGCAGCGCAGCGATCAGGCCCGGTCGGCTGGCTTGCTCCTTGAGCGCCGCGGCGATCGAGCCTTGCAGGTTTCGCAGATCGTCGTGACGGCGTCGCTCGATCGCCTCGTCGGTGAGACGGTCCACCGCCGCCCGCCACAGATCATCCTTGGTGGGGAAGTGATGTTGGACCGACGACAGCGACACGCCGAGCTGGCGTGCAACGCCGCGCATCGACAGCGCGCGGTAGCCGCCGTTGGCGAGGGCATCGACGGCACCGGCGACGATGTCGGCACGCCCGACCTTGCCGGTGCCCCGCGGGCGGCCCCGTCCTCGCCGCGGGGTGTCATTCATCTCCGCACCGTACCATTTATTAGGTCACTTGACTGAATAAATGCGGCCCGTCATCATTGAGTCGTCACAAGTCGGTGGCGCGGCGTATCAGCGCCGATCCCCGGAGAGCGCAGAGGAGTCCCATGCAGGTCGTCAACGAAGTCGAGGTCAATCGCCCTGAGCAGATCGAAGCAATGTTGCAGCCCGGTCCCGATGGGCCGATCTACATGGTCAATCTGCTGAAATTCAAAGAGCGCGCCGAGTACGAGGATGGCCGGGAGACCGACTTGACCGGGCGACAGGCCTACGGCCTCTACGGCGCGGCGGTCGCTGGGATCATCACCGAGTTTGGCGGCGAGGTCTACTTCGCCGGTGACGTGACCCATCTCACGCTCGGTCAGGTGGAAGATCTGTGGGACGAGGTGGCCATCGCCAAGTACCCCAACCGCGCCGCCCTCGTGGCGATGTCGTCGTCGGAGAAATGGCAAGAGGCCAGCGTCCACCGAACTGCCGGTCTCGCGGGGCAACTGAACATCGAAACGGTCGCCCGGTTCACCGCGTAGCCGTCGGGCCCGTTGCCCTCGACACCACAGCCCAAACACTGTCACGCACACATCAGCCCACAACACATCAGATGGACACGACGACCGAATGACTGATCGCACTCCCACCCTGCCGCCCGATGTCACTGCTACCGATGCCGAGATCCGCTGGACCGACTCGGGACGTCCGTACGTCCGCACGCCCGAGGCGCAGTTCGCTGACCTGCCCGACTTCCCGTGGCAACCCCGATACGTCGACGTCGACGGGCTGCGCATGCACTACGTCGAAGCGGGCGATCCCGACGGCGAGGTCGTGTTGTGCCTTCATGGCCAACCCGACTGGAGCTACCTCTACCGGTTCATGATTCCAGTCCTCGCTGATGCCGGGTTGCGGGTGATCGCCCCCGATCACATCGGCTTCGGTCGCTCGGACAAACCGGTCCAGCTCGACGACTACACCTACTTGCAGCACGTGGCGTGGATCGACGAGTTCATCGACGTCCTCGACCTCAACGACATCACGCCGATCGTGCAGGACTGGGGTTCGGTGATCGGGCTGCGTTGCGTCGGCAACCGCCCCGAGCGATTCGCGCGTGTCGTCGTCGCCAACGGCAATCTCCCGGATGTACCGGAAGGATTCGAGCCGGTACAACTGCCCGACTCGCTCGACCCGCAAGATCTCGAGTGGCCGTTTACGCCCGAGGCCGTCGCCGCGGTCGGCGGGAACGGCAACGCGTTGTTCGAGCAGTGGGTGCACTACGCGCTCGTTGGGCGCAACTTTATGCCGTCGGTGGTCATGGCGAACGGCCTCCAGCGAGAGGTCACCGCTGCCGAGCTCGCAGCGTACGATGCCCCGTTCCCTGCGCGCATCTACATGGCCGGGGTGCGCAAGTTCCCATCGCTCGTGAACACGATCGGTCATGCGCCGACCAATCACGCTGCTCGTGCTGCATTCGATGCGTTCGACCGACCCGTGCTCGGCATGTTCGGATTGCTCGACATCATCTTCGGCGACGAGGCCACCCGCAATGCCACACGAGTGCAAGTTGCCGGCGCTGCTGGCCAACCGCACAAGGACTTCCCGACCGCGGGGCACTTCATTCAAGAAGATGCCGGTGGAGAGCTGGCGAGCGACATCGTCGACTGGATCGCCTCGACGCCGCAGCGCACATAAGACCGAGCGGCCGGCGCGTCCGGTAGGTTCCCCGGCGATGGGCGACGCTGCGCATCGACTGGCAACGTACGGCTCGCTCGCGCCGGGTCGACCGAACCATCACATCGTCGCCGATCTAGCGGGACGGTGGCTGACCGGTACGGTACGCGGCGTACTCCACCACGACGGGTGGGGAGCCGCTCTCGGATTTCCGGGCATCGTGCTCGATCCGAACGGACCAGTCGTCGACGTCCACGTACTCGAGTCGGCAGGCTTGCCGACGTCGTGGCGACAACTCGACACGTTCGAGGGTCCCGGCTATCGGCGGACTGTCACGACCGTCTCGACAGTGAATGGCGACATCGTTGCACAGATCTACGAACTCGCCGTGCCGTGAGGAGCCTGGAATGCAGCTGAGCGACGCACTGCTGTGTCGTTCAGCCCCGAGTGCTCACCGCGGCCCGGCCGTCTGGGTGGATGCCGTAGCGGGCGCGCACCTCAGCGAGCGGCACATCGAGCATCGTCTCCCAGCGCTCAGCCTGAATGTTGTCGACCGTGCGTCCCAGTTGCCATCCATCGGTGATCGCGTCCATGAGTGGCACGATCGAATGCGGACGGAGGAACGTCATCTGTGCGGTGACGATAGAGATCCACATCCCGAAGTAGGGGAACTGCATCTGCGCAAGGCAGAACGCCTGCACTGCAATCTCACCAAGTCCAGACGAGTCGTACCCGGTCACGACGTGCTGAAAGTCGTGGCTTTGGAAACCCCGCAAGATCGCGTGCTGCATCGGCTCCGGCATGTTCGCGAGCTGGCCGTTGTCGACGAGATGCTCATGGAATTTGCGATAGTCCATCGCGATCTGGGCAGCGAGGTCGTTGTCGATGATCCAGTCGTGGAAGGTGCGGCCCAACGATCCGTCTGGATGGCCGGCCAACTCGTCCATTGACATCGGTGGTGCGTAGTGCTCACCGCTCACGAGGTCGGCGAAGCGCTCGTCGTTCACGATGCCCTCGACGTACGCAGTGCGCACCTCATCGGGCGCGTGGGACCACCATTGGTTGAACAAGAAGTGCGTCGGGTTCTTCGACTGGTCGTTGATCGATGTGGTGAACAGTTCGGCGAACTCATCGGTGATCATGTGCTGGACCTCCCCGTGGGCATCACCATCACAGCACGCGCCGGTCCGCTCCGCAGCGTTCGAGCCCGCTGCATGCCAGCAGACCAGGTCGTGACGTACGTGGCGTTCATCGCCGTCGACGCCGCTGCCGCGCTGTGCTCGTCGACTGATCGACGGTGGGCAGCAACGCTGCGATCGCAGTGCTCCAGGCGCGGCGCGTCTGGGTCGCAGTGCGGCCGTAGCTGTGACGGAACTGTTGCCACGTCTCCACGGACGTGAGTGCGGCAATGGTCGCCACGGTGTCGTCGCGACGTGCTGTGCTCAGCGTCTGCAGCTCGACATCGAAGTGCCGGTTGATCTGATTCGCCATTGCCGCCCGCGCAGACTCGACGTGCCTCTGGGCGCAGTCGTCGTGCAAGCCGGTTGCGCGACCGAGCAGCTCGAGTGGGTACAGCGTTTCGTGTAACGCCAGGCGGGCCCGAGCGAACGATGCGATGCGTTCGTCGCGCGGGCCTGTGCCGATGTCGGCGATGACAAACAGGTCTGGGTACCGCTCGGCGAGGCGGGCAACCGCGTCGTTGCGCAGTTCGTCGAGGTCGGTGAAGTACCGGTAGAGCGAGGCGATCGACACGTCGGCGCGCTCGGCGACCTCCTCGGGCCGAGGATGGGTGCCGTGCTCGAGGACCAGATCGATGAAGGCATCGAGCGCCCGTGTACGTCGCTCCGACGGCGCGGCCCGGCGGCTCCGGTGTCTGGTCTCGTTCTCGGCCGCCTCGTTCATTTTCGTCGAGCGACGCCGTTCAGCGATCGCCCGGCGTGAGATAGAACCACATCGGCTGGGGCGCCTCCTGGCGTTCCATCTCGGCCCGCGCGGCCAACAACACCTTGCCAGCCTCGGTCGCATCGAGGAACCAACGTGCGCCGGCCCACGCGGCTGGCGCGTGATCGACCATCGCCAGCGCTGCGGTCTCGTAGTACCCGCGGATGTCCTGGCTGACGCGCATCGGCAACCCCGGAATCCCGGCCTCCGCCCACGGTGTGCCGGCGGCGATCCGCGCGAACGCCTCGATCGCTGCCGGAATGTCGTCGGCCGCCACGGCTCGACCGGCGGCGATTCGTCCGTTCGACATCCCGACCCCACGGTCGTACGCGGCGCGCAGGCCACGTGCCTCGTCGACCGCGGGATGCGCGTCGGGATCGTGTCGCGGGGGCAGCGGGCAGGCGAGCATTTCCTGGCCGTCGTCGGGAATCGACTCGGGGAACTGGGTCACGATTGGCTCGGGCGAGTCGAGCAGGGCGAAGGCGGCGCCCAGCACCTGGTGCTGGAATTCCGGGTCGCCCGGCTTGCCCAATGGCCGACCGAGCGGGAAGTCGCACCACAGTCCGCGCGGGGGAGCGGTGCTCTCGATCTGCTTGCGGATCGAACCGAGGGCGACGGTCGCCATGCCGGCAGCCTCGAAGACGTGGGCGAGCGTACTCACGGTACGCGTGCACAGCGGTCAAACGGGTGTCAGCAGGACGACGTCGACGCCCTGTTGCTTCAGCCACTTTGCGCCCGCGGGCCCGGTGTCCATCTGGATCGTCGACAGGTCGAACTGGTTGCCTGCGTAGGCCATGTGCTGTTCGGCCACTGCGCCCAGCACCCCACGCTCCGCCAGCTCGTCGAGGCGATCGAGTGGGAACACCGTGTTCATGTCGTAGGCAAAGCCGGTGTCATCGAAGTTGGGGCTCCAGTGGCCCAGCACGTAGTCGCGCCGACCTCCGTCGAGCACGCGATAGCTCGTATCCATCGGTTCGAAGTCGTCTTGATCCGGGTGATGGAGCGACGCGGTCGTCACGATTGCCACCGTCGCATCGGACAACGGCGGAGGCGTGGTGAAGGCGGTGTTCTCGAAGTCGGGCGCTGGAAGGTTCTCAGTGAGCGCCTTGATGTCGGAATCAGCCATGAGAGTGAGAGTATCACTCTCATCTTCTGGCGAAACGAGCCGGACGATCGGGCAGTTGTGGTGTACCCGATTGACGGAGGCGGCCGCTGTCGGGCAGCCTGGATGCGTGGAGCGCTCTCCGATTCCCGTGGCCTGCACGCTCGGTGTGAACGACGCTGAGCGGCAGATCGACGAGTGGGCGACACTCCGCAGCCGAGCAATTTCAGCCGAGGCGCACCCGACGGGCGCACGCCTCGTACTGCCTGCCGCGCTCGAGGCCGACGCACGGGACTTGGCGCAGCGCGAGGCTGCGTGCTGCGCGTTCCTCTCGATCCAGACGACGGTCGTCGCCGGGCGTGTCGTGCTCGACATCACCACCGACGAGCCCGATGGACGTGCGGTGATCGCCCTTCTCGCCGGGACTCCATTGGCTGACGGCTAGACCGAGAGCGCGTCGAGGACACGCTCCGACACCACGTCGGGCTGATCGACACTGGCCCACTGGCTGGCGCCGTCGAGTTGTGGACGCAATCTCGTTGCGCATGATCTCAGCGACGAGTTCGGCTGCCCGATCGAGCGTGAGCGGCTCGGTTCTGGGCGGTGAGTGCGCGGCCTGGACGCCGTGCGGATCGCCTGAGAGGCTGTGCCGATGACGGATCGAGCGTCGACATCGCTGTTCGATCGGTGGTCGCGCACCTACGACAGCACAACCCTGCAACGGCTCACGTATCGCCCGGTGCACGACGCCGTGCTGCGGCGGCTCGGCGTGATTCGACCAACGGTTGTGCTCGACCTCGGTTGCGGCACCGGTCAACTCACCGAGCGCCTCGTGGATGAGCTGCCACAGTCGAAGGTGATCGGGCTCGACCTCTCAGCCGGCATGCTTCGACGTGCAGACGCCAGGCTCGGAGCGAGCGGGGCCACATCGCTGCTGCGTGCTGACGCGATGCATCTCCCATTCTCCGACGACACCTTCGACGCGGTCGTGTGCACCGAGTCGTTTCATTGGTATCCGGACCAGCAACAGGTGCTCGCCGGACTGGCCGACGTCGTCCGACCGGGTGGCCGGGTGGTCATCGTGTCGGTCGCCGCGGTCACCGACGCAGGCGACCGAATGCTTCGGATGGCGACGAGCGCAGGCGGCAACACCATTCGCGCGCTCGCGCCACGTCGGCTCCGGAATGTGCTCGCGCGATCCGGATTCGAGGTCATCGCACAGCGCCGTATTCCACGGGTCGGACTGGTTCCGTGGCCGGTGCTCACCGAGGCCCGGTTGGGGGCCAGCGTGCTGCGCGACACTGTCGTCCGACCGAGCGAGAAGTTCTCCGCATGATCCCTCTGGACGAGACCTTCGACGGAACGTTTCCGTTTGGGCCGCACACCTTCGATGGGCACGGTTTCGTCCAGCACTTCGTCGACGAGGGACCCCGCGATGGCGAGGTGGTGGTCTGCCTGCACGGCGAACCCACCTGGGGGTACCTCTACCGCAACATCATTCCGCGTCTCGCTGATCGTTACCGGGTGGTTGTTCCCGACCACATGGGTTTCGGCAAGTCCGAGACCCCGCAGAACGCGACCTACACGCTGCAGACCCACACCGAGAATCTCGCTGCGCTGATCGAGCACCTCGAGCTCTCCGACATCACGTTCTTCGGGCAGGACTGGGGTGGGCCAATCGCGACGGCGTACACCGTGCGCCACGCCGCGCGGGTCAAGCGGATCTTCTTCGCCAACACCATCGCCGGCTACGGCCAGGTCGCTGATCCGGCCGTCCCGCAGGTCAACGAGTCGCGGTGGTTTCGATGGATCGGCGAGGGCATGGAGAGCGGACGAACCGACGCGGTATTGCGAAACGCTGGCTCGACGGTGCTGTCGGTGATGAAATTCATCGGCTTCGAGAACTCCGCAGCGGTCGACGACACGTGGATCCGGGCCTACTCCGCGCCGTTCCCGACACCGGAGTCGGCGATCGGCGTCTACGAGTTCCCGATCGACGCCTACACCGGGCGAATCGCCGAGTACGTGATCGCCGGAGCAGCGGGTGTCCCCGACTTGCAGTCGAAGCCGGCGATGCTCGTCGAGGGGCTCGCCGACCACGCCATCCCGCCGGAGCGGGCGATCGCCGACTTCGCAGCGTTGTGGCCCGACGCACCCATCGTCACGCTGCCCGGGGTCGGCCACTTCTGCCAGGAGGACGTGCCGGAGTTGCTTGCGGCGACGCTCGACGCGTTCATCCAGTCGAATCCGTAGCCCGACGCGATGGTGTCGCTGCCGTCGTGTCGGGCGCGTCAAGATGGGCGACAATGAGCGACCAGCCGTCGAGTCCCCCATGGTCGACCGACACGTGGCGGACGAGCGGCGGCGCCGCGTGGAGCGCCAACGCCACTCGGCTCGAGGCGATGCTCGAGCCGGTGCTCGAGCCGCTGTTCGCTGAAGCCGACTTGTGCGCCGGCGAGCGCATCCTCGATGTCGGCTGCGGGCGCGCGGCGACCACGTACGCCGCCGCACGGCTGGTCGGTCGGGGCGGCGCCGTCACCGCGGTCGACGTGTCCCCGGAGTTGATCGCCGAAGCGCAGGCGGGTGCCGCGCTCGGCGGCGAGTCTGCGTCGATCGAGTGGATCGTTGGCGACGCACAGGTGGCCGATCTCGGCGAGGGCGTGTTCGACGCGGTGGTCTCGCGTTTCGGCGTGATGTTCTTCAACGACCCGGTGGCCGCATTCAGCAATCTGCGGACGGCCGCACGCGTAGCGGGTCGGCTGAGCATGGCGACGTGGCAACCTCGTGACGCCTGCGACTTTCAATCGGTCGGCTGGGATGCGATCGCTGCGGCGCTCGTGGCCAATGGCTACGAGCTCGAGTTGCCCGATCCGGCAGCCGGTCCCTATTCGTTCGGGCTCGATGACCATGTGCGCGCGGTGCTGACCGATGCTGGGTGGCGCGACGTGCGCGTGCGACCCGTCGACCTGCCGCTGTACTACGGCGGCCCGGGACTCTCGCCGTCCGACGCAGTGGAGACCGCAATGGCGATGCCGGGAATGCAGACGTTTCTCGGCGCGTACGACGAGGACGCGAGTGCGCTCGCCTCGGCGGCGCTACTCGACGCGTATGTCCCGCGTCACGACGGTACCGGTGTGCGCCTCGACGCGTCGATCCTCGTCACCACGGCACGAGCCTGAACCGGACGGGTCTCAGAGCACCCCGGCCAGCCACTCACGAGCGTCGACCATCATCTCGATGGTTTGGCTGTGGGCCATGTCGTACGCGTGATGCCGCACGTCCCATCCGCCGCTCTCGAGGGCGCCGATGGCCTCCTTGGGGCGGTCGGGTCCGATGAACAGGTCGCGGGTGCCCCACTGGAACAGCGCTGGCCGGCCGTCGCCGTTCGACATGTCGAGGGTCAGTCCGGGGGCCTCGGGAAGGCCGCAACACATGGCCCACACACCTGCGTAGCGAGGTGCGTCGGGTTTGCCGGCGAGTGCCAGCGAGAGGAAGCCGCCTTGACTGAACCCGCCGACGACACAGCGTTCGAGTGGAACGCCGGCACTGTCGGCCTCGTCGGCAATGAACGACTCCAGCGTCGTCAACGAGGGCATGAACTGCGACATGTCGGACTGGAAGGTCTCGAGATCGATCGACCACCAACCGGCGCCGTCGCCGTCGGGCATGTCGATCGGCCCTCGGGGGGCGATGGCCGTGAACCGCTCGTCCGGGTCGACCAATGGAACGTAGGACGCGAGGTGGTGCTGCTCGGCGGTGTAGCCGTGCATGAGGAACAGCAGACGGTCTACACCGTCGCGATCGATCCGGTACTGGGTGAGGGCCATGTGCCGAGTCTCGCAGGCGATCGTGGCGAGCGACGAACGTCAGCCGCCCCGATGGTCAGTTGGCGCTACGGCTGGTAGGGGAGCGACGAGTGGTGCAGCACGATGCGCAGCGTCCCCTCGGCATCTTTCTTGTAGCCCCAGCTCTTGTCGACCGTGGTGACACCGCCGTCCTTGTCGGTCAGGATCACCCAGCCCATCCACATGGCGACATCGCCTTCGACGAAGCTGGCCGAGGTCTCCGAGCGGCACTCGCGCCAGCCCTTGAGGCCGAAACCGCCGTCGAGTGGGAAGTCGGGGTCGTGGCCGACGAAGTACGACAGCGCGCCTTTCTTGGTCGGGCGAAAGGTCTGCTCGCCGCTGGCCAACGTCGGTTTGAACAGCACCGGGCCGAGGTTGTAGCCGTACGCGGCGTTGAGCACGCCGTCGGCGACCGAACGAGCACCGTCGATCCCGTCGGACTCAAAGGCCGTAGAGACCGCGATGAGGGCGTCGCCCCACGCAGTGCGGGCAGCATCTAGCTCGGACTCTGTAATCGACATGGCGTTGTTGCTCTCCTCGTCCGTGAACGCTTCGGGCCGATGTCGCACCGGATCTCGCTCGGTGGACACTGCGCCGGCAGAGTAGTCACGGCGAGGCGAAATCGCCCTCGAATCGACGGGCGGTGGGCCGCGCGCCGAGCTAGCGGGCCATTCGCTTGATCACCGACTCGTAGGCGCCGTCGCCGAGCCACTTGCGGATGAACAGCGCCGGTCGAGCGCCGTAGCCCTTCACGTAGCGGCGTTTCGGCTTCTTCGCAGTGGCGGCCTCGACAAAGACCGCGCCGAGCACCTCGGGCTCGGTGAGACGGTCCATCATCGCGTCATCCCGACCCATCATGTCGATGAATGGCTTCATCTGGGTGTCGTAGGCGCTGTGGCCGTAGTACTTCTCGAGTTGACGGCCGACGACGTCGGCGAACTCGGTCTTCACGCCTCCTGGTTCGATCACGACCACTTGGATGCCGAACGGCGCCGTTTCGATCCGCAGGCAGTCCGACCATCCCTCGAGGGCGTGCTTCGTGGCGTGGTACCAGGCACCGAGTGGGGTGAAGATCTTGCCGCCCATCGACGAGGTGTTGATGATCCGCCCCGACCGTTGGGCGCGCATGTATGGCAGCACGCGTTGGGTGAGGTCAGCCAACCCGAACAGGTTGACCTCGAATTGGTACCGGGCATCGTCGATCGGCACGTCCTCGACCGCGCCGTACAACCCGAAGCCGGCGTTGTTGATCAACACGTCGATGCGACCTTCGTCTTCGATGATCTGATCGACCACGCGTTGGTTGTCGTCGGCCTTGGTGACGTCGACGGAGACGGGAGTGATGCCCTTCGGCGCAAGTTCCTGCTGCATCGAATCGACACGCCGGGCGGCGGCGTAGACCGTGTGGCCCTTGGCGGCGAATTGGAGCGCGGCCTCCTTGCCCATGCCAGAAGAGGCACCGGTAACGAGAACGACCTTTGATGTCATGAGCGGCTCCTTGTGAGTCGATGGGGAGGGTTGACCGTTGAACGTAGGGATCGGTGCGCAGCCGGACAATGACGGATCACGCCAACCCAGTCACGATTGGTGCCATTGCCAGCGCGACGGACATGGACGAGTGGCATGGCGTGATCGGCGATGAGGTTGGCGTGATCCGTCAATAGGTGGGGGTAACGCCACGCCTACGATCGCACTCGTGGCGTCCGACAAGTACGCACTCGACCCGCAAATGCGCATCCTCTTGGCCGACCTCGGCGTGGACCACGAGAACGTGCTGCGGCGCGCCGGTTTGCCCGGCGACCTGCTCAATCGATCGAACGCGGCGCTCCCCAGCGACGAGTACCACCGATTCTGGTCGGCACTGGAAGCAGAGGCTGGCGATCCTGGTCTGCCCCTCGTGTTGATGAACGCGATCACCGTCGAGGCGTTCAACCCGGTGCTGTTTGCCGTTCTGTGCAGCGCCGACCTGCGTCAGGCCGCCCGCCGACTGCAGACGTACAAGTCGTTGATCGGTCCGATGCGCCTCGATCTCGACACCGACGCGAACACGACGACGATCGCCTGTCGGTGGCTCGACGAACAGCCGCCATCGTCGCTGGCGCTCACCGAGCTGTTGTTCTGGGTCGCCATGGCGCGCATCGGCACACGCGCCGCGGTCCGGCCGGTCAGGATCGTCACCACCCAGCCGCCGGACGACCAGGCGCCGTACGTCGACGCACTCGACGTCGTGATCGAGCGTGGCTCACGGCATGCGATCAGCTTCGATGCCGTCGACGCGGCCCGGCCGTTCCTCACGGTGAACGACGCGATGTGGGAACAGTTCGAACCAGCGCTGCGCACCCGGCTTGCCGAGGTCGACGCCACGGCATCGACCACCGAGCGAGTACGGGCGGCGCTGGTCGAGCTACTCCCGGCGGGGTGCACAGCGATGCGCGACGTGGGTCGATCGCTCGCAATGAGCACGCGCACGTTGCAGCGTCGGCTCGCCGAGGAGGGGACGTCGTTTCAAGCGGTCCTGGCGGCGACCCGCGAGGCATTGGCTCGGCACTACCTGGCGAACGAAGCGATCTCGACGACCGAGATCTCGTTCCTGCTGGGGTACGCCGACCCGAGTTCGTTCTATCGCGCGTTTCACGAGTGGACGGGCCTCACGCCCGAGCGCGTGCGAATCGGCGCAGCCTGACGCCGCCGGTGGTCGGCGAGTGGTGTGCGTTCTCGGCGCCGTTGTTTGCGGTTTCCACAGATGAGGGCGCCGAGAATGCGAACGCGAACCGCTCAGCTGTCGACGAGGTCGAACGTCATCCCCGCCCGTTCGACAAGGCGAGGAATCAGCGGCTCGCCGAGCGCAGCAGCCGGCGTCCACACGCCACCGGCGATGTCCGGACGATCCTCGATCAGACACAGCGCCGCCTCGGCGATGATCTTCGACGTCGAGCCGTAGCCGGGGTCCTTGTCGCCGGTCACACGGGCGCGCACCTCGCCACCATCGGCGTGCGTGCCGATGATCAGCATCTCGTAGCCGCCGGCGTCGCGCTCTTCCTTCGACGGGCCTTCGCCTGGCTTCGGCCCGCCGTCACCACCACCGTCGCCCATCCCGCGGGCCATCGCCGCCATCAGGTCGGCCATCTGGCGGCCGCCGTCACCCGGACCGGCGAAGAACATCTCGTCGTACTCGAAGCCCTCGCCATAGCGATGGTCCATCAACGTGTTCGAGCGGTGGATGTTCTTCGTGTTGATCGGCGCCATGAAGAACGGCGCCACCCACCCGCCCATGAACTCTTCTTCGACGACTTGATCGCCGTCGGGTTGAGCCGGTCCCTCGAAGCCAGCGCACAGCGAGAACGGGTCGACGAGTGGGGCGAAGAGGCCGGGGTCGGCCTGCACCGCCTCCATCGTGGCCTTGCCGCTCGCGGCGGTGCCGCCCGACAGCGTGCCGCGCACGTCCGTGACGCGCGTCCGCACCCGTTGACATGCGCTCCCGAAGCGCTCCTCGGCTGCAGCCTGGACGAACAGGACCCCGTGGTCGAACGGAATCGAGTCGAACCCGGTCGAGTGCACGATGCGGGCGCCGGTCTCCACGGCCTGGTCGTGGTAGCGGTCGATCATGTCGCGCATCCACAACACTTCGCCACACAGGTCGACGTAGTCGGTGCCGGTGGCGACGCACGCGGCGAGGAGTTCCTCGCCGTACCAGGTGTACGGGCCGACGGTGGTGAGTACGCAGCGCGTCCGCTCGGCGAGTGCGCGCAGTGATGCGCCGTCGTCGCTGTCGGCGACGACGAGCGGCGTGTCGTCGGGTGCTCCGATCTCAGCACGTACGGCTTCGAGCTTGTCGAGGCTCCGCCCGGCCATCGCCCAGCGGACGTCGCCGCCGATGCCGTAACGCTCGGCGAGGTACTCGGCGACCAGGCGTCCGGTGAAGCCAGTTGCGCCGAACACGATCACATCGAACTCAGGGGTTGTAGTCATGGGTTGTCCTTCGGTGGTGGATCGAGTGGGAGATGTTCCGTCGGCAGACGTCGGCCGCCTGCTCAGGCCTTCGTTCGGCGCGCCGACCAGTGTGCCGTTGCGCCGGCTGCCTGGAAGCGAGCTGGGCGATCGTCAGCGGAGAGGATCTCGGTGGCCAGCCACAACCGCTTCAGCCAACGAACCTGTCCGGCGTCCGCGTCATCGACGTACGACGTGCGGCCATGCAGCACGTGATAGTTGTTCACGAACTGCATGTCGCCTGGCTCGAAGGTCATCGCCACCCAGTGCTCGGGATCGTCGACGAGCGCCGAGTACGCCTTCATCGCCGAGCGTTGCGCGTCGGTCAGTCGAGGCGCGTCGTCGTGCCGCTGCGAGGCCAGGATGTACTGCGGGATGTAGCGGATGAACAACCGGTCGCCGTGTCGGCTGAACGCCGGCACGTGGTAGTACGGCTTGTCGCCGGCCGCCTGTTCGCCGCGGAAGTCGTACGGCAAACCGGCGTACAGTTCGCCGGCTAGGTCCGGGTCGGACTCGGACAGCACGTTGTGGCACAGCAACGCGTTGGAGATCAGACTGTCACCGCCCGCTGCGCCGGGATCGAGACAGAGCAGACCGACGAGGTCGGAGCCGTCCGAGTGGAAACCGAGGGCGGAACCGCCGATTTCGTTGCCGCGGGCGGTGGGATCGTCGAGCGCCTTGCCCTGGTCTCTCACATCGCCGAGCAGGTGGCCTTTGACGTTCTGTGGCCACGGCACACCGAGGTGTAGGCCGATGCCCCAATAGATCCACGACGCATCGTCGGGACCCAAGCGATCCATCGGCAGACCGGAGATCCGCTGGAAGCCCCGACCGTTGATCAACGCTTCGGCGATCCCGGCGAGCACGGGCACCAGCGTGTCGAGTGGGAAGCGTTCTTTGTCGACATCGAGAACGTCGTCGGTGCTGGCGCGAGCCACCGCCAACGCCGACTCGAGTTCGGTGATCTCGGTTGCGGTCAGACGATGCGTCCATGCCTCGGGGTCGGCCACATCGGCCGCTCGCCACTCGGCATGTCGTTCGAGCGGCTGCACCTCGGCAGGGCGCAGCGCAGTGGCCATGTTCACGCTCCCTGCGGCGCCGGCTGCGCACCGCGGATCAGTCGTCCCGGCAACTCACCCGTCGCCGCGCCATCGGCATACGTCTCGACACCGGCGACGAACGTGTGGGCGTATCCGTCGGCGCGCTGCACGATGCGCCGACCCCCTGCCGGCAGGTCGTAGCGCAGCTCGGGCTGACGCACACGTAGCTGGTCGAAGTCGATGACATTGATGTCGGCCCGGTAGCCGGGTGCCAGCACGCCGCGATCGTCGAGACCGACGAGACGGGCGGTGTCGCGGCACTGGCGCTGCACCAGGAACTCGAGGTCGATGCGCTCGCCCTCACGGTCGCGCCCCCAGTGCTGCAGCAGCGTCGTCGGGAACGATCCGTCGCAGATCGTCCCGACGTGCGCGCCGCCGTCGGACAGCGCCGGCACCGTGTACGGGTGGGTCAGCAGCTCGCGCGTGCCGTCGAGGTTGCCCTGGCCGTAGTTGGAGAACGGGACCCACAGCATCGCTGTGCCGTCGTGCTGCAGCATCGCGTCGAGGGCGGTCTCGGCCGGAGAACGCCCCTCACGGGCCGCAATCGCGGCGATCGAGTGTGCCGCTGGTGGCTCGTAGTCGGGCGTCTCGCCGAGCGGGAACATGATGTCGTACCGCTCGATGAGGCGGCCGCCGACGGCCTGCGTGTCGGCGCCCCCGGCGACATCGAGGAGCCGAGCTCGGAAGCTGGGGTCGCGTAACGCAGCGGTGCGCGCATCGGTCGACAACTCCGCGAGTTCGCGGAACACCGGGTTGAGGAGGAACGGGTTGAGCGTGCATTCGAAGCCGAGCAACACGCCGATCGGCCGAACTGCGGTTTGGCCCGTCACGGTGAGGCCATCGGCGCGTGCGGACTCGATGTGCCCGAGCAGCGCGCGGTGGTAGTCGTAGCCACGGGGCGACTCCACCAGCGTGAAGCTGATGGGACGCCCGGATCGCTCGGTCAGTGCGCGCACCAGCGCGAATTCGCCGTCGATGTCGAAGAAGTCGGACACCAGCTGCAACACCCCCGACCCGGTCGCCCCGACGGCCTCGGCGATGCCGACCAGCTCGTCGCGGGCGGCCGTCAGCGTCGGCGTCGGTTCGCCGAGCGATGTCTTGTGATTCTGGGTGCGGCTGGTGGTGAAGCCGAGAAACCCAGCCCTGATGCCCGCGGCCGCGAGGCGGCCCATCTCGGCGATGTCGTCACTCGTGGCGTCGTCGCCCTGCGCGCCGCGCTCGCCCATCACATGCAGGCGAAGCGCGGCGTGCGGTACCTGGGCGGCGATGTCCATGTCTTTGGGCCCGTCGAGCGCATCGAGGTACTCGGACAGGGTGTTCCAGTTCCACGCGAGTCCCTCGTGCAGCGCCGTACCCGGGATGTCCTCGACTCCTTCCATCAGCTGCACCAGCCGGTTGTGGTCTGCGTCGTGGACCGGGGCGAAGCCGACCCCGCAGTTGCCGAACACCGCTGTGGTCACCCCGTGCCACGACGACGGTTGCATCGTCGACTCCCAGGTGGCTTGGCCGTCGTAGTGCGTGTGCACGTCGACGAAACCGGGAGCGACGATCGCGCCATCGGCGTCGATCTCCCGCGCTGCTCGGCCACCGACCGACCCGACGGCGGTGACCACCCCATCGGACACCGCGATGTCGGCGGTGCGGCGTGGACCGCCGGTGCCGTCGATCACCGTGCCGCCCCGGATGATCAGCTCATGCTCGGCCATCGGGCCATTGTCGCAAAGCGACGGCGTCGAGATCCCGTCGTAGCGTGGCGGGCCGTTCTCAGGTTCTGTGTCAACGATGATCGATGACGCAGTGCTGTGTGCTGACACAGAGCGCAGAGCGCGACGCAATGGTTGCGTCAACTGAGCGTGGTGAAGAACTCCAGGATGGCGCTGGCGACGGCCGCGGGTTGTTCGTTGAGCACGGCGTGGCCGGCATTGGGCACGTCGACCACCTGCACGCGATCGGGCCAGCGCGCCTTGAGCCGGTGGCCGTTCTCGGGCGGGGCGATCCGATCGTCGGCACCTTGGACGACGAGCATTGGGGCCGTGCCGCCAGCGATCCACGAGTCGGCCGATTCCGCACGGGTCGCAGCGGTTTGTGCTCGAGCTGCCGCAGCCGTGCGTCCAGGGTCGATGAAGTGGGCGTCGATCGCATTGCCCGGAGCGAACAGCGCCCGCTGCGCAGCGGCGAGCCGATCGGCCTCGCTCAACGACTCGTCGAAGAACTCACCGAGCGCCGCCGCTGCGTCGGGTTCGGCTGGGACCTCGCCGCCTGCGCACACCAACACGACCGCACGCACGAGCTCGGGTCGTGTGCTCGCGACGCAGCGAGCGACACGGTTGCCGTATGCGTTGCCAATGAGGAACGCCGGCGGCCCGAGTCGCTCGATGACGTTGGCCACGTCGTGCGCGAGGTCGCCCATCCGAAGGTTCTCCAGCGCGCCGGTGCTCGACCCCGCGCCGCGGGGGTTGATCGCCACGGGTTGCAGACCGCTGTCGGCGAGTCGGTCGCCGAGCTGCGCGAACCGGCGAATGCCGCCGCCGAGCCCGGGCAGCAAGCATGCGAGCGGTCCGGACTTGGCGTACCGGTGTGCCTCCAAGGACACGTCGTCGAAGTCGAGTTGCAACGTCTGCACCTCGCCGGACGGTAGTGCGCCGTCCGCAGGTACTCGCCGCCACTGTGGCGATCAGGGACAATCAGCGTGATGAGCGCAGTCGGTCGGTACTACGACGAGCGGGCGTCGGTCGAATGGGCGCGCCTCGACGAGGCGTGGCTCGAGTTCGCGGTGACGATGGCGATGATCGAGCGGTTCGCTCCCGAACGCGCCGAGGTGCTCGACGTCGGAGGTGGGCCAGGTCGATACGCCATCGAATTGGCTCGCCGTGGACACACGGTCGATCTCGTCGACCTCAGCGCTGGTTGCGTTGCGTTCGCCGAACAGCAGGCTGCGGAACAGGGCGTGGCGCTGCGCTCGGCGCGTTGTGGCGATGCCCGCCACCTCGAAACGATCACCCCCGGCGGCTACGACGTCGCGCTCGTGCTCGGACCGCTCTATCACCTGGTGGCTCGCGCCGAGCGCGAACGGGCGATCGAGGCGGTGCGGGCGACACTGCGACCAGGCGGCGTCGCATTCTTCGCCATGCTGTCGACCTACGCGCCGGCCTACTTTGCGATGCGCAACCTCGACCGGAGCACAGCGTCCGGTGCCGGGTTGAGCGAGAGCATCGGCGCGCGGCACCACGTCGTGCGCCCCGACGGCCGCTTCTTCACCGAATCGATCTTCATGCATCCCGAGGCGATCGCCGAGGAAATGGCCGCAGCACCGCTCGATCACGTCACGACCTTCGGTGCCGAGAGCATCTTCGCCCAGTCGCAGGATCGGTTGCGGGCGAGCGAGCCCGCCATTCGATCGCGGGCGCTGTCGATTGCGGTGGACCACTGCGAGGACGTTGCTGGCGTCGCCGGCAGCGAGCACATCGTGTGGGTTGGTCGTACGCGCTGACGCGGCGCTACGCAACGGAGCCAGTGATGTCGAGGACCATTTCCAGATGGTCGATCTGCTCCGTCGTGGTGCGACCGGCCGGCGCGATGCGTACGGCGTCGACGCCGCTGGCGGCGATGTCTGCGATGCGTTGGCGCACCATCGCCTCGGTGCCGATCGGGTAGGCGGCGAGGACGAGTTCGTCGGGAACCGCAGCGATTGCCGCCGGCTTGTCGCCGTCGACCCACAGTCGTTGTACCTCTGCCGCGACGTCGGCCCACCCGGCGCGGGAGAACGCGTCGTTGTAGAAGTTGGTGGTGGCCGAACCCATACCGCCGAGGGTGAATGCCATGCCCGGCCGAGCCCGGTCGAGGAGTGCATCGACGTCGTCGCCGATGGCGATCGGGCTGTTGACCTGAATGTCGATGTCGTCGAGGGTGCGGCCGGAGCGCTCGGCGCCGACGCAGATCGGATCGAGAAACACGTCCGCGTGCTCGGGAATGAACGACGTGCCGAGCCAGCCGTCGGCCAGCTCGCCCGTGAGTCGCAGCGAGCGTGGTCCCAGCGTGGCGAGGTAGATCGGCAGATCGGGTTTGGGGGGAATCGATGACTTCAGCGGCTTGCCTTCCCCGCCCGGGCGGGGGAGTTGGTAGTGCGTGCCGTCGTACACGAGCCGCTCGCCACGCAACGCCATGCGAACGACTTCGATGTACTCACGCAGACGACCGAGCGGGCTGGCGAAGGCCACACCGTGCAGGCCTTCGACCACCTGCGGTCCGCTCACGCCAAGGCCAAGCGCGAAGCGATCGCCCGACATCTGGGCGATCGACATCGCCGTGAACGCGGTGGTTGCCGGCGTGCGTGCGGAGATCTGCATGATGCCGGTCCCGAGCGTGATGCGCTCGGTGACCGCCGCGAGGTAACCAATCGATGCGACCGCATCCATGCCCCACGCCTCGGCCGACCACACTGCCTCGGCACCGAGCCGATCGGCGGCCTTGACGTACTCGACCACGTCGGCCCACCGCTCGCCGTTGTCGTACGCACTGCCCACCGACACGGTCACTCGCATGGCCTGATGAGCGTAGTCATCGGTATCGCACTCGCAGTGAGGTACTTGTAAACGTATGCGAATCTATGCATAATTGACGTCGGTGGAGACCAGGCCAGATCCGATCGCCCAGGGCGCGGAGTTGCTCAAGGTGTTGGGCAGCCCGGTGCGCATCAAGCTGATCCTCGCGCTCGAGGAGCACGGCGAGCAGTGCGTACACGAACTCACCGACTCGCTCGAGGTCAAGCAGCCGCTCGTGTCTCAGCACTTGCGCGTCCTGCGCTCCGCGAACCTCATCGTCGGCCGACGTGCCGGCAAAGAGGTTCGGTACTCGATCGCCGACCACCACGTCACTCACATCGTTCGCGATGCCATCACCCATGCCCAGGAGGGAACCCCATGAGCCAGACCCACGCCATCCATGCCGACCACGACCATCAGCACGGCCCCGATTGCGGTCACGCATCGGTGGTGCACGGTGACCACATCGATTATTTCCACGACGGCCACATCCATCGCGAGCACGACGGTCACTGGGACGAGTGCGAAGGCACGCACGCCATACATGCCGACCACGGTGACCACGAACACGGTCCAGGCTGTGGTCACGAGGCGATTCCGCATGGCGATCACGTCGACTACCTGCACGACGGGCATCGCCACGCCAAGCACGGCGACCACTGGGACGAGCACTGATCATGTGCGCGGTGGGTCGCGCGTACGCTGCGACGCACCGTGAACTACAAGCGCAGCTGGTTCGAGCCGCTCGTCGACGACACTGAGTTCCTCGAGGCTGACTTCGTCGACTTTCGCTACCCGCGGCACGTTCACGAGACCTTCGCCATCGGCGTGATCGAGCGGGGCGCGCAGCGCTTCGCCAGCAAGTCGGGCGAAACGTTGATGCCCTCGCACACCTTGTGCGTCGTCGATCCCGATGTGGTGCATTGGGGTTGGCCAGCCACCGAAGTGGGCTGGCGATATCGAATGTTCTATCCATCGGTGCGCGTCGTCGAGGCAGCACTCGACACGGCCCGCATCGCCGATCGATTCGGTTTCGGGGAGGCGGTGATCGACGATCCTGAGCTGTTCGCCCGATTCGGCGGCCTCCACCGACGCGCATCAGCCGGCGACCGGTTGGGCCTGGACGATGACGTCACGTCGTTCCTCGCCGATCTGTGCGCCCGCCACGGCCGCGGCCTCCAACTCCAACCGACGGCGGACTGTGCCCGTGCCGCCGCGACCGCCCGCGAGTACCTCCATGCGCACGTCTTCAGCGATGTACGCCTGGCCGACCTGGCCGCAGCAACCGGCGTGTCCGAAGCACACGTGTCGCGCTCGTTTCGCCGAGCGTTCGGGATGGCGCCGTACGCTTACCTGCTGGCGGTCCGCATCGAACGATCGAAACAGATGCTCGTGTCCGGCCGACGCATTGCCGAAGTCGCCGCGGCCTGTGGCTTCCACGACCAATCGCACTTCCATCGCACGTTTCGCCGCCTCGTCGGCGTGCCGCCGGGACGGTTCGTACGCAACACCTGAACTGAGTCGGCAGTGATGGGCTGACCGAGGTCAGGATTGTGCAATACCGACGCGCCGCCCATCGGCTTGGATGTCGGCGATGACAGCGGATCAGGCGATGCGCCGCGTGATGCTCGAGGGTGCTCGATCAGCCACGCCGTTGGCGATGGCCATCGTCCCGTTCGGGCTTGTCTACGGCGTCGCCGTCGCCGACAGCTCGGTCGACGCGTGGCTTGGTCTGGGCGCCTCCTGGATCGTCCTCGCCGGTGCCGCCCAGCTCACGTTGCTGAGCCTCATCGACGAGGGCGCCACTTGGCCGGTGGTCGTCGGTACTGCGCTGTTGATCAATGCACGGTTTGCGCTGTACAGCGCGGCGCTTGCGCCGGCGTTCGGTCGTTTCCCGATGCGCTGGCGTCTCGGCTTGTCGTACCTCGTCACCGACCAGGCGGCCTCGCTCGCCGTTGTCGAGTTCGAGGTCGACCGTGACCCGATTCGCCGTCGATGGTGGTTCTTCGCGGCAGGAATGCTCATCGCGTGTGGATGGTGGATCGGTTCGGTGCTGGGGTACGCGCTGGACGGTGCGCTTCCCAACGGGCTCGACATCGACGTCATCGTGCCGGTGATGTTCGTGGCACTGCTGGTGCCTACCATGGTGGACCGGCGGGCGGCGGTCGCAGCGGCGGTCGCGGGCATCGTCGCGATCGCTGGCGCCCGTCTGCCGAGCGGGCTGGGCATCGTCATCGGCGCCGTGCTCGGCATCGCCGTCGCACGCTGGGCAGGTGGGGCGGCGCGGCGATGAGTGTCGGAGTGCAGATCGTGTTGGTCGGCATCGGCAC
Source organism: Actinomycetota bacterium (assembly GCA_039194665.1). Taxonomy (GTDB): domain Bacteria; phylum Actinomycetota; class Acidimicrobiia; order Acidimicrobiales; family Ilumatobacteraceae; genus JABSQH01. The sequence continues at coordinate 8,937 of JBCCVW010000015.1, read as the reverse complement.
GTATCTAATTCGCGTCTCGGCGATCGCCGCTGTTGGTCGGTTCGGCGAACCATCGCCGTCGACCGTTGCCACGATGCGGTTGATCGCGCCCGCCGTGCTCGCTGCGATCGTCGCCGACCGCCTGGTGCTCGACGACGGCGCGTTCGTTGTTCGATGGTCGTGGTGGGTCGGCGCTGGGCTCGCCGCGTTCGTGGCCTACCGGTGGCGCTCGGCCGGTCTCACGATGGTGATCGGTATCGGTACGGTTTGGGCGTTCGACCTGTTGGCCAGCTGACCATCGGCAGGCCGCGGAATGGGCAGGGTCACCAACGCACAGGGTCACCAACGCACAGGGTCACCAACGCACAGCGGGAGGCAGGAGGCGTGGGTGCGGGGCGGGGCCAACGGACGGGTTTGGGTGCGGCTGGCCCCACCCCTCACGCCGTCGACCTCGTGGGGCGAGGTGTTGTTGACGGCGCTGACCAAACAGTACGCCAATTCGGCCGACGGGTCACGACGTGCGACCGCCGCTGCGTGCGCGGGCGCAGCGGTCGGCCAAGCTGGAAGCGATGAGTACGACCGATCAGCCGGGGCCGCTCGCGGGGATCCGCGTCGTCGAATTCGCTCAGGCCCTGGCGACGCCGTCGTGCGGCGCACTGCTGTCCGACATGGGCGCCGACGTGATCAAGGTCGAGCCGCCTCGGGGGGATTCCTATCGGCTGCTCAGTCGCACGCATGTCTCCGGCGAGGGCCGCGACTTCGCCATCGCCAACCGTGGCAAGCGCAGCATCTGCATCGATCTCGCCCATCCGGACGCAGCAGTCGTCGTCGATCCGCTCGTTGCCGATGCCGACGTCGTGCTCGTGTCGATGAAGGCCCCTGACGCGCCTCGCTACGGTCTCGACTACGAACGGTTGCGCACGGTGCGCAGCGATCTCGTGTACCTACAGAACACGCCCTACGGCGTCGACGGGCCGTACGCCGACGATGGTGGCTACGACGTGGTGGCGATGGGCCTCGGCGGGATGACCAGCGTGCTCGCGATGCAGCAGGGCGATCACCCGCAGTACGTACGACCGGCGCTGGCCGACGTGGTCACCGGCATCGTGTCGACGCTCGGCGTGGTCGCGGCGTTGCGCCACCGGGACTTGACGGGCGACGGCCAGTGGGTGCGCACGTCGCTGCTGCACACGACGCTCGCCCTGATCGCCCACTATGCGTTTCACTACGACGACCTCGACGGCGACCGCTTTGCGGCCGTCGCCGATGCGATCGACGAGATCCGCACGGATGGTGGCGACTTCGCGGCGCAGCAGGCGGCCTACGGCGAGCACTTCGATGCGCGCCCGTCCGGCAACGTCTATTTCCGGCACTATCGCACGGCCGACGGCTTCATCTCCGTCGGTTGCCTGTCGCCACGCCTCAACGAGCGATTTCGCGAGGCCACCGGCCTCGTCGACCCACGACGCACCGGCATGTTCGAGCGGGGAAGCGACGCAGAGCGTGCGGCAGTCGACCTCTTCGTGGCTGAAGCAGAAGCACTCCTCGCCGAGCAGACCACCGAACAGTGGCGCACGACGTTCTCGGCTCACGGGGTGCCGAGCGCGCGGGTCAACTTTCCACACGAGATCTACGACGACCCGCAAGCGCTCGCCAACAGCTATGTCGCCGAGCTCGACCACCGCGACCTCGGCCGGTATCGCACGCCCACCGCGCCGCTGCAGATGGGGCGCACTCCGGTGCGCACGGCAGGGCACTCTCCACGTCGCGGTGAGCACACCGCAGAGATCTTGGCCGAGCTCGGGCTCGACAGTGATCAGCGAGCTGACCTGATCGAGCGCGGCATCGCCGGGCCGCACCGAGGTGATCGATCGTGAACACACGCCGAAACGTCACACCACACCACGCCAGGCCACCTGACACGACACCAACTGACACGCCAGCACCCGACACGCCACCACCTGACACGACACCACCTGACACGACACCACCTGACACGACAAGGAGCGCCGGATGACGTACGCACCCGCCACCCGCCCGTACTACGACGCCGACAGCCACATCATGGAGTTGCCGGACTTCCTGTTGCGTTACGCCGACCCCGAACTACGCGACGAGCTTCCCGAGGTCGACTACACCGCGTCGATCGTCACCGACGACGAGGTGGCCGAGATCGTCGGGCAGGGCAACCGCCACAGCGACGACCACCGCGCCGCGCAGATCGCCCTCGGCGACGAACTCATCGCGAGGTCCAAGGAGATTCAGGCGCTCGGAGCATTCGACAAGGCCGATCGCACGATCGCCCTCGACATGCTCGGCTTCAAGAAGCAGCTGGTCTTCGCTACCCATAGCGTGGTCACGGCGTTCCATCCGAGTTCGTCGGTGCCGTCGCGCATTCGGTACGGAGGGGCACGCGCCCACAACCGCCACATGGCCGACTTCTGCGCCGACGACGATCGATTGATCGGCGTCGGTGTCTGCGCGCTCGACGACCCGGACGCAGCGATGGTCGAGCTCGACGCCGCGCTCGAACTTGGCTTGCAGGCGATCTGGGTGCCGCATCGTGCGCCGATCGGCCACTCGCCCGGCCACGTCGACCTCGAACCGTTCTGGGCGCGGCTCGCCGACGCCGGCGTCCCGTTCGTGATTCACGTGGGCGGCGCGCCACTGCATCAGGCCAAGGCGTGGAGTAACAACGGACGTGGCGCAACGAAGGACTTCTTTGGAGGCGGTGAGAACGTGCGCACCAAGGATGCACTGCTGCTCCATCATCCACCCGAAGCGTTCGTCAGCATGCTGGTCGCCGACGGCGTGTTCGAACGTCACCCGAACCTGCGCGGTGCTGCGGTGGAGCTCGGCGCCGGATGGGTGCCCGAGATGATGCGCCGGCTCGACATGATCACCGGCATTTACTCGCGGGTGGACTCGTCGGTGAAGTTCGAACGGCGCCCGTCCGAGCAGATCACCGCGCAGATGGCATTCACCCCACTGCCCAGCGAGGACGTCGCCCGGCTCGTTCAGGACTCCAACGACGAGCTGTATCTCTTCTCGAGCGACTACCCGCACATCGAGGGCGGACGCGACCCGATCGGCAAGTTCGAGCGGGCTGTTGCGTCGCTCGACGACAACGCGCAGACGAGGTTCTTCAGCGAGAACTTCCTTCGCCTGTGGCCGACCGCTCGGGTGTAGCGGGGGAGTGCCGGGCGACGAACGAGAGCATGCGCACGAGCCACTCCTCGTCGGCATCTTCATGGGAGAAGTGACCGGCGTCGTCGAAGATCGTCAACTCGCTGTCGGGTAGCAGCTCGTGTAGACGGTGCGCGTTCGATGGTCGCACGAACTGGTCGTGGGCGCCCCACGTGATCAGCACCGGGACGGCCATCGACGGGAGTTGACGCTCGATGATTGGGAGTTCGTCGGCATACGAGCCGAGGAAGGCGAACGCCGTGTCATGCCGATCACGATCGAAGCAGATCGTCCGGTACTCGTCGATTGCCGCTGGCGATGGGACGTAGTGGTGGTACCCCACGTTGGTGGCGACGTCGAAGTTCTGACGCATCAGCCGTTCGCGGAGCGGCGCACGTGTACCGAGCCAGCGGACCAGGCGCGATCGCGTGGCGGCGCGCAGGGCGGCATCGAAGTCGGTCGGCCAGATGCCCGGCCCGTCGAAGATGTTCACGCCAGACACCCGTTCCGGTGCTGTCTGAGCGAGCCACAGGGCCACGGGCACGCCGACGTCCGGACCGACGATGAACGCCCGGTCGACGCCCACGGCATCCATCACCTCGGCGAGCAACTTGGCCTGTGCCGATGGGCGCATCATCTCGATCGTCCCGGTGGACTTGCCGAAGCCGGCGAGGTCGACGGCGAGGAGGTCGACGTGTTCGGCGAGTCGGTCCCACACCGACTCCCAACAGCGAATCGACTGCGGGAAGGCATTGGTCATCACCATCGTCTGACGGCCGCCGCGTTGGACGCGAGCGATTCGTATGTCGTGTCCGTCGATGGTCTGGAACTCGAACTGCATCATTGAGCGGGTACTCCTTCGTGAGTGGGTTGGTGTGCCAGCGGTCGCCGCGCCCCGGCGATCGACAGGGGCCACCGGTCGGTGACGGCCGAGTCACGCAAATGCGCCTCGGATCGTTCAGTGGGGGAGCTGGGCGACGACGATCGCGGCAGCGTCGCGGTACGGCTGCGTCGAGCGAGTCGCTCGAGCCAACGTGACCGATCCTTCGTATGCGGCGACGATGAACCGACCGAGCATCGCCGCACGTTCGGTGTCGATGCCGCTTCGGCGTAGTGCGGTTGCGTATGCCGCGGCCCACGCCGTGAACACCTCGGCCACCGCATTGCGTATCGCCGCCGAGTCCGCCGCCGTTTCGGTGGCGGGAACACCAATCGGACAGCCGAGCGAGTAGTTGTGACCCTCCATCTCGCTGGCCGCCGCATCGAAGATCCGCGTGATTCCCTCGATGAGGTCGTACTCGGTGAGGACGGCGGCGATCGCGTCGGCGGCGGCGAGTCCATCGGTGCGCACCGCCGATGCCACCAGCTCTTCTTTGCCGCCAGGAAAGAAGTGGTACATCGAGCTCGACGACACGCCGGTCTCGCGCAGTAGGTCTTGCATGCTCATCCCGGCGTAGCCGTGCTCGCGCACGGCCATCAGTGCGGCCTGCGTGAGACGGGCGGCGGTGTCGGAGGGCATGGTGATCGGAACTCTACGGCGCTGATTCAGCCCGGGAAGGCGAGGTCGTCAGGGCTCGCGAAATCGGCTTGCAGTACGTCCCAGTGCTCGGTGACTTTGCCGTGCTGATCGAAGCGCCAGATGTCGACCGCAACAAGCGCGGGTGTGCCCATCGCCTCGCTGAGGTAACGCGTATAGGTCAACGCGAGGTCGCCCTCGGCGATCGCCCACTGGAAGTCGTTCGGGTTGCCGCCCAGCATGTCGATGAAGCCGGCGATGCCCGCCGCGCCGTCGGGAATGAACGGATTGTGCTGCGTATAGTCGCTGAGCAGCTCGTCGCGCAGCGTGGTGTTGCCAGCGAGGAACTCGGTGACCACCCGTTCGGCGGTGATCCGGTTGTGTTCGGGCTGCTGGCCGTCGGCGGACCGACGCTGTTGGGAGAACATGTCGTTGCCGGACACTGGCTCGGGATTGACGGCCTGGGTGACTTCGACCGCTTCGACGACGCGCCCGTTCTCGATGGTGAAGATGTGGGCAACCGCCACGCCGGGGCCGCCATCGAGTTCTCGATCGGCGTTCCACCGATAGTGCGCATGCACACCGATACGGTCACCTTCGCTGACCGTGCGGTGCACCGCGACCAGCGGCTGGGCGCCGTTGAACGACGCGGCGTACGCCGCCCACGCCTCGACACCGTTGCCGATGTGCGATGAGTAGTGGCGCACGTCGTCGGCGACGAGGGCGCGCAGCGGACCTGGGTCGTGGCGGTTGTACAGCGCGTCCAACATGTCGACGAGCTGGTCGGCGGTGAGTGTGGTGGCGAGGCTCGGAGTGGTCATCGGGCGTTCCTTCGTGTGGGTGGTGTACGGGACCTGTCGGTGGTGGTGAGCGGTGGACATCACCGTCGTGATCGGTGGTCAGAATAATTGGATGGATCATTCCAGTCAATCATCAATCCGGACACTCAACGGGGATCCGGCGACGGTGACGCTGCGCTAGCCGACTCGGTGTTCGATCCAGCGGATCACGTCGAGGTGCAGTGGCGCTCCAGCGAGGGCGGCCATTTGGCGAATCCCGGTCGGGCTCGTCACGTTGACCTCGGTGAGCTGGCCGTCGACGACATCGAGGCCGACAAAGAACAGCCCATCGGCGCGCAACGACGGCGCAAGTCGCTCGATGATTCGTTTGTCGTCGTCGTCGAGCTCGGTGGCAACGGTGGTTCCGCCAACGCAGATATTGGCCCGAAAGTCGGCCGACGTGGGGATGCGCAAGATCGCCCCGAGCGGGTCACCGTCGAGGAGCAGAATCCGCTTGTCGCCGGCGGCGACGTTCTCGAGAAATCGCTGGGCCACGACCGGCACCCGTCCGCGCGTCGTGAGCGTGTCGATGATCGACGGAGCATTGTCGTCGTCGGGGCGCACGGCCATCACGCCACGGCCGCCGTGGCCGCCGATCGGCTTGAGAACGGCAGCACCGTGCGTTTGCGCAAAGGCCAGCAGCCGATCGGCATCGGCGGTCACGATCGTGGGCGGCGTGAGTTCGGGGAACCGACAGGCGTACAGCTTTTCGTTCGCGTCGCGCAGCCCGCGTGGGGAGTTCACCACCAGGGTGGTGTCGGCGACCAGGTCGAGCAACAACGTGAGGTGCAGGTACGCATCATCGAACGGCGGATCGGTGCGGATCAGCACCGCGTCGACCTGGGCAAGGTCGACGCGTTCTCGTTGACCGAGTTGGAGCGGGGTGGTGGCGGCCTCGTCGGCGCTGGCGCGGCGGGCCACTGCAAACGCCCCGTTGCCGAACTCGACGTCGCCGGCGCCGCAGTGCCAGACGCGGTGCCCGCGCTCCTGTGCCCCGAGGATCAGTGCGAATGACGTGTCGCTGTCGGCGACCACCGTTTCGGGGCCATCCATCACCACGACGATGTCCATCGGTATCTCCTCCTACGACTGCGGCTGCCGCTTGCGGCGGTACGCCGTGAACCGACCGACGAACTCGTCGGTCTGCTCGTGTGACCACTCGACTGCTGACCATCCCGCCAACGAGCGGCAGCGTTCCGCGTACGCGGCCCACTCGGTGGGGATGTCCGCAGTGAGTCCAAGCCGTTGCAATCCGGCCAAGCGCACGTTGATCGGCATGGCCACAGCATCGGCCAGCGACGGGTGGCGCCCTGCAAGCCACCCCGATTTCGCCGCCCAGCCGCCCATCTCGGCGAGGGCCGAGGTCAGCGCGGCTGCGGCGCGTTCGATGTGGTCGGGATCGATGCCGTAGTAGACCCCGACCATGGGACGGAAGGCGTGACGGTCGATCCACGCCATTCGCATGCGCGCGGTCGCACGGTCGTCGCGGCTCGCTGGCAGCAACGGACGCTCGGAGATCTCCTTCTCGAGCCACTCGAGAATCGGGATCGAGTCGGCGAGGTATTGATCGTCAACACGCACCATGGGGATCTCGCGCTTGGGGCTGTGCTCCACGAACTCGGGCGGGAGCACGAAGTCGGGTGGCCGAACACCGGTCGGCGGGAGGTCGACCAACTCGTAGTCGATCTGCCGCTGAGCGAGCGCGAACTGGACGCGCGTGGCGAACGGACAGATCCAGTGTCCGTACAGCGCAACGCTCATGCGAACAACGCGTCGCAACCCGTGCCATCGAGCACCGTGTCGACGCGCGCCCGGTCGCTGTCGGCCAGCTCGGCGTACGCCTCGCGCAGCCATTGAAGACACTTGCCCTGGTACTTGAACGGTGCTTGTCGGTAGGTGCCACCCTCGATCTCGCACACCACTTCGTCGGCGCCCGACTCGAGCGCTGCCGCGTTGGCGAGCATGAACGGTGCGTAGGTCCGGCCGATCTCGGCGAGCAGCGATGTGGTTGCTGCGGGGATCGAGTCGTACTCCGCCCACCCATCAGTGCCCTCGACCGGCAGCCACCCCAGATCGTCCATGCGGTCGGTCCAGTGGATCACCTTGGGAGCGCGTGCCGTGGCGACCGCCATCGGTGTGGGGTCCCACTTCACCAGCTGACTGAGCTGGCCGAAGATCCCGAAGTCGCCACGACCGGGACGTTCGCCGAGCAAAAAGTCGTCGGTGGCGAACAGCTGGTTGAGCGTCTCGAGCAGGCGCACGTACGAACCCTCGATCACGGGCGTGTTCTCGTCGGTCGACCCGACCAGCGCCCGTCGACCGATCTGCCGGGTAGTGATGAACTCTGCGCTCTGCTGCGCCTGGTCACTCGTCATCTGCAGGTTCTGGGCGAGCGGAAGTAGCCGGGCGGCCTTGTCGATGTCGGCCGCATAGGCCCATCGATAGTGGTACATCATCTTCGTCACCCACTCGTCGCCGTAGTCCTCGATGAGCGCGTCGAGGAACGCCGTCGCTGGATCTAGGGGCACCACGCTTCGTTCGCTGAACTCGCGCTCCAGGCGCATGATCTGCGGAGATGAGTCGACCGTCGCTTCTCCGTGGCTGCCGTCGGCGTTCGGGTACACGATCACCGGAATGATCAGCACCGGGGGAGCGGGGATGTCGTCCCACTTCGAGTTGCGCAGCACCCAACGGAAGGGCACCCGTCGGTAACGGAGGACCGCACGCATCTTGAGGCTGTACGGCGAGCCGTACTGACCGGCGAGCACCAGTGGATGTGTGGCCATTGGCTCACCGTAACGAGGGGTCGAGATGATGTGCGAGTGGGAGTGGCACTACATCGGTCAAGGGAGCGGCTATCCGTGCAGCATCACTTCGATCAGATGCGGGCCGGGCCGGCGGTAGGCGTGCTCGAGTTGTTCGACCAACTCGTCGGCGGTCGTCGACCGCGTGGCGGGCACGCCCTGACCCTCGGCGAGTCGGCAGAAGTCGAGATCGGGGCGCCGCAGGTCGAGCATGTCGCGCGAGGCCGATCCCTCGGCGGCAGCTCCAACCCGATCGAGCTCCATCGACAAGATCGCGTAGGCCCCGTTGTTGAAGATCACCGTGGTCACATCGAGCTGCTCTCGAGCCTGCGTCCACAGTGCCTGGATCGTGTACATCGCGCTGCCGTCGGCCTGCAGGTTGAGCACGGGCCGGTCGGGGCACGCCATCGCCGCGCCGGTCGCCACCGGCATGCCTTGGCCGATCGCCCCACCGGTCAGGCTCAGCCAGTCGTGGGCCGGGGCACTTGCCGTGGCGCCCAGCATGAAGAGTCCCGACGTTGTGGATTCGTCGGAGACGATCGCGTGCTCGGGCAACGTGGCCGCGATCGCTGCCGCCGCTGTCATCACATCGAGAGTGCCGGTCGGGCGTTCG
>JBCCVW010000014.1:0-37486 GCA_039194665.1 Actinomycetota bacterium | reverse complement strand
GGCTCGACCGACATCAGCGAAGTCGGCAGCGTCGTGATCGACGAGGTGCACTTCCTCCAGGATGCGTACCGCGGCCCGGTGTGGGAGGAGGTGCTCATCCACCTACCGGCGGCGGTGCAGCTGGCATGTCTGTCGGCCACGGTCAGCAACGCCGCCGAGTTGGCAGAGTGGATCGAGTCGCTCAAGGGCGCGACCACGGCGATCGTCGAGCAGCGGCGCCCGGTCGAGCTGATCCAGCACTATCTGCTGGCGGAACGCGGGCGAGGCGAGCCGACGATGTTGCCGCTGTTCGTCGATGGGAGCGCCAACCGCTACGGCCCGGAGTTCGACGCCCCAGAACGCCGCCACGAGCAGTACCGCCGCGGTGGTCGCCGGGTGTTCACGCCGCGGCGTGGCGACACCGTCGCGCTGTTGGCGTCGCGGCGAATGTTGCCGGCGATCTACTTCATCTTCAGCCGGGCACAGTGCGACGAGGCGGCCGAGACGTGTCACGGCCTCGGCATCTCACTCACCAATGGTGACGAGCGTCGCCGGATCGATGCGCATGTCGCTGAGCATCTCGGTGGTCTCGACGATGACGAACGTCGGGCGCTCGACGTGGACGGATTCGTCGAACGGCTCCGGCACGGGATCGGGTCGCATCACGCCGGCATGATTCCGGCGATGAAGGAAACCGTCGAGGCGTGTTTCGTCGATGGACTCGTGAAGGTGGTGTTCGCCACCGAGACGCTCGCGGTCGGGATCAACATGCCGGCACGAACCGTGGTGATCGAGAAGCTCACCAAGTACAACGGCGAGACACACGAGCAACTCACGGCAGCCGAATTCACGCAACTCACCGGACGCGCTGGACGGCGAGGAATCGACGACATCGGCCACGCGGTCGTGTGTTGGTCGCCGTGGGTGCGCTTCGACGATGTCGTCGGCTTGGCCTCGAGCCGCTCGTTCCGGCTGCGGTCGGCGTTTCGATCGACGTACAACATGGCCGCCAACCTCGTCGCGCAACACGACCGAGCCGGCGCACGCGACCTGTTGAACCGCTCGTTCGCGCAGTTTCAAGCCGACCGCGACATCGTGCGGCTCGCCGCCAAGCTCGAACGCCGTGGGCACCGGCGCGACGCTGCGCGACGGGAATCGCAGAGCGACTATGGGGACATCGACGGGTACCGCGCCGAGCGGGTGGCGAAGAAGGCGGCCAGCGACGCCCGCCGCGCCGAGTTGCGACACGAGCTCGGGCGGTTGCGGCCCGGCACGGTGGTCGCCATCGAGGGAGGTCCCGATCATGGTCCGGCCGTGGTCATCGCCAACGCCGATCGGCGCAGTGGGCGACGGCTGCGCCTCGTTGGTGCCTCTGGCGCAGTGGTCGAGCTCGACGAGCGTTCGCTGACGGCGCTCCCCGACGTGGTCGGAGCGATCGAACTGCCCTCGCCCTATGCACCGAATCGCCGTTCGTTCCACCGTGCGGTGCGCGATGCGCTGAACGAGCACTCCTTCGACCGCCCCGTCGTCCCGCGTGCATCTCGGGCCGCGACCCGACACCCGGTCGAGGATGATCCGGATCTGCGCCACAAGCTGGAGCGGGCCGCGGTCGCGGACGGCCTCGACCGAGAGATCGACGCCATTCGTCGCCGGATGGACCGCGCCGAGCACTCGATCGCCCAAGAATTCGACCACGTGATCGGGGTGCTCAGCGAGCTACAGCTCGTCGACCACGACGCCTGGCGACTGACGTCTGACGGCCAGCGCGTGACGCGCGTCTTCCACGAGAACGACCTGCTCGCCGTGTTGGCGCTGCGCGCAGGTGTGTTCGACGGCCTGGCGCCGGCCGACGTCGCCGCCCTCACTTCGCTTTTGGTGTACGAGCACCGCAGTGCCGAACCCGCAGCACCACCGTGGTTCTCGTCGAAGCAGGTGGGCGCACGGGCGGATCTGCTGTCTCGGTGCAGCGCGGAGCTGACCGCGGTCGAACGGCGTCATCGGGTGACCGAGCACCGACCACCCGACCCGGGTTTCGCGGCGATCGCCCATGGGTGGGTGGTCGGCGAACACCTCACCGAGATTCTCGACGAAGAAGATCTCAGCGGCGGCGATCTCGTACGCACGATGAAGCAACTGATCGACCTCCTGCGTCAGCTCGCCTCGATCGCGCCCGATACCGACACCGCTGCGGCCTTCGACGAGGCCGCCGTCGCCGCGTGGCGCGGTGTGGTGGCCGACGGGGGAGTGGGAGGGTGACGATCAAACGCGGCGATGCTTGGGGAGATCTCGTGGTGCTCCCCGGCGGCATCCCGGCAGCAGCGGACGATGCCACTGCAGCGGCCATTCTCGACGACACGACCGCCGACGCTGCGGTGGTCTTGACCGGTGGCGACTTGGCGCGCACGATGGGACGAACCGATCGACCGGCGCCCCGTGCCGGTGACGAAGTACGCAGATTTCCGGTCGACCTCGTCGAAGTGCGCCTCGACAGTGGCGCCCCGCGTCCGATGGTGGCCCACGTCATCGCCCGTCATCGGTGGATCGCGGGCGGGCCATGGCGGGGGCGCGTGGTTGCGGCGATGAACGCGGAGTTCGCCGGTCGGTTCGACGTCGCACCGCGTGGACATCCCAACGACGGGCGTATCGAGGTGTTCGACGTCGCCGCCACGATGTCGTGGCGCGATCGATGGCAGGCGTGGCGTCGGTTGCCGATCGGCGGGCATCTGCCGCATCCCGCCATCGCGACGCGCTCGGTGCGTGCGAGCACGCTCGATTTCGACCGCCCACTCGCCGTGGCGATCGATGGTGTGGCAGCCGGCTCGGCGTCACGCGTCGAACTCAGCGTGCGTCGCGATGCCGGCGTTGTGTACCTGTGAGCGCGTCGCCCCTGTTCACGGGCTCGCGCAATGCCACGACGGTCCGCTGAGCGCTCCTAGAGTGGTCCCCCGTGGCGGTCTACGTCCCCGAGCAATTCACCGAGGACGAGTCCGATGTGTTGCGCCGGTACTTCACCAACCTCGATGGCCCAGTGTTTGCGCTGGTCAATCTGCCCGAGGTGGTGAAGGGTGCGTTGTTCGCTCGCTACAGCCGCAGTCCGAAGTCGCTGCGCCGACTGTTTCTCGACGAGTTCGTCGGCGATCTCGACATCAGTGGCGATGCCACGATCGATGCCACCGTCGGTCTCGAGCGGGCCGAGCAACTGTACGAGCGGGTGTTCTTCGACTACGGCGACGACTCGGTGGCCCAGCTCGGCGGCGTCCATCTGGCATGTGAACAAGCCTCGAATCTGCTGACCAAGATCCTCGAGTGGGGTCGGCTGATGAGCTATCTCGAGCAGAGCACGAGATACATCGCCTACGACACCCGCCTCGGCGGTCGCTACCGGTACTTCCGCGATCCTGCTGTGCTCGCCGGATCGTTGGGCACGCGCTACGTCGGGGATCTCGACCGCCTGTTCGACGCCTACTCCGAGGCCACCGAGGTGGTCACCGAGCACGTCCGCGAGGAGGTCGCGCAGGGCGACGAGAGCGACTTCGTGTACCGCACGGCCACGCGGGCCAAAGCACTCGATGCCGTGCGTGGCATTCTGCCGGCCGCGGCCACCTCCAACGTCGGCATCTATGGAACCGGTCAGGCATTCGAGGGGTTGTTGCTGCGGATGCGCGCCAATCCGTTACCCGAATCGCGTGAGTACGCCGATCTCATGCTGCACGAGCTGCGCAAGGTGATCCCCAGCTTCCTCCGCCGCGTCGACCTTCCCGAACGTGGCGGCCGGTGGAGTGAGTATCTCGAGTCGACACGCACCGACACCGCCGCGGTGGTCGCCGAGCTCTTCGGAGAGGCGCCGGCCGATCCCGTCGCCGAGGTCGCGTTGACCGACTTCGACCCGGATGCCGAAGACAAGACGATCGCGGCCATCTGTTATCCGCACTCACATCTGTCTGAAGCGCAGCTCGTCGAGCGAGTACGCGGCCTCGGCATCGACGAGAAGGTCGCGCTGATGCGGGCCTACGTGGGCGAACGGGAGAACCGACGGCACAAGCCAGGGCGAGCCTTCGAGCGGTGCTTCTACCGCTTCGATGTGTTGAGCGACTACGGCGCGTTCCGCGACATGCAGCGCCACCGGATGTTGACCATCGAGTGGCAACGGCTCACACCAAATCACGGCTACGTGCGACCCGAACTGGTCGAATCGGCAGGATTCGGCGATCGCTTCGACGATGCGATGGGCCGCTCGGCCTCTCTGTTCGATGCTCTCGACGCGCAGTATCCCGACCAGGCGCCCTACGCCGTCGCCATGGCCTATCGCCTGCGGTACAGCATGCAGTTCAACGCGCGCGAGGCCATTCACATGCTCGAACTGCGGTCGTCGCCGCAGGGCCACCCGTCGTATCGCCGGGTGGCGCTGGAGATGCACCGGCTGATCGCATCACAGGCCGGGCACCACGCCATCGCTGCGGCGATGACCCACATGACCACCGAGGCGCCCGAGCTGGAGCGCCTGGAATCCGAGCGGCGCGCCGAGTCGAAACGGACGACTGGTCAATCACCGTGACATGTGACGCCTGTCACATGTCAGCTCTCTCCCGTGCCTGGTTCGGCGGGCCTATGCTGCCGCCGCACCGACGTACACCGGGTCACATGCCCGGAGCAGGCGGGCACTAGCACACGATGGCTGACGACGACACCAACGACGAAGAGTTCGACGAAGACGGCGACGAGGGTGACGACGACGTCGCCGCGCCCGACGACGACGACATCGCCGAAGACGACGAGGACGGAATCGCGGGTGACGACGATGACGATGACGTCACCGACGATGACGAGGACGACGACTCCTCGAGCGACACGCCACGCACGCCGCGCCGCAAGCGCGACGACGACGACGACGACGATGAGATGCTCGCCGACGACGACGTCGAGGCCGATCTCGATCGCATCCTCAAAGACCGGATGGTCACCGCCGACGAAGAGGACGACGAGGAAGAAGAAGATCCCGATCCGCGAGGTGAGGGCGGCGAGCGGCTCCAGCCGAAGCAGCAGGACGAACAGCTGTGCCCGTCGTGTTTCCTCCTCGTGCGCTCGAACGCCCCGAACTGTCCGGTCAGCGACGACGACTGTCCGATCTTCTCCTGACTCGGTCGTGATTGCCGAGTACGCCCGCTCCCTCCCGTTCGGGCTCGGTGAGCGCGCGTATCAAGAACTCCAGCTGGCGCGCTTCCTCGGCAAGCTCGCCGTGGGTCAAGGTGTCGAGCAGTTGCGCCAGCGACTGGTGCCGCCGGTCGACGCCATGACCGACGACGGCACCGTGGACGTTGGCGCAGTTGTGCACGGCGCCCCAGCCGACGAGCTGCCGATCGCCGACTACGACGACCTACCGGCGGCGCGTATCGTGCCGCTGCTCGCCGACCTCACGCCCGATGAGCTCGCCGCGATCGAGGAGCACGAGGGCGCGACCCGGCAACGGCGTACCGTGCTGTCGAGACTCGCCCAGCTGCGCGACCGATGATCGATCCCCGCGTCGTGGTCGTCGGACCGGCCGATGCACATCTGATCGAGCAACTGCCCGCCCTGGAGCGTGCGGCGCGTGCGGCGTTGGTGGATCAGCGCGGTGGTGCACCCTGGCTGCTCGAGCATCCGGAGGTCGCCGATCGATGGACCGAACGAACCGACGAGGCCGACGTGCTCGCAGCGATGATCGACGACGTCGTCGTCGGTTACATGGTGGCCATCGACGAGGTCCCGGACGGTGCCGAGCCAATCCTGCGCATCGATCAGGTCTGGGTGACTCCCGAGGCGCGAGAACTGGGGTTCGGCGACGAGCTGTTGGCCGTCGCCATGGAACGCGGCCGGGCGCGCGGGATGGCCGCGGTCGAAGGGCAAGCGTTGCCCGGCGACCGGCACACCAAGAATCTCTACGAACGCGCCGGAATCGTCGCCCGGCTGATCACGACCTACCGCCCGCTGTAGCGGTTCAGCGCCCCTTCCACTGCGGGGCGCGCTTCTCGATGAACGCTTCGAGGCCTTCTTTGGTGTCTTCGGAACGGAGCACTGCGCCAAAGGCCTCATCGGTCATGCGTTTCAGCGTCTCGTCGTTCTCCTCGTGGGCAGCGAGGACCACCTTGCGGCTCTCCCAGACCGCAATGGGTGCCGCCGCAGTGACCTGCTCGGCCAGCGCAACTGCTGCAGTGGTCGCTTCGCCCGGTTCGACGAGCCGCGTCACGAGCCCGAGGTCGTAGGCCCGTTGTGCGGGGATCGGTTCGCCGGTGAGGATCGCCTCCATCGCCGCAGCCTGACCGATCGCCCGCGGCAGCCGGAACAGACCGCCAGCGCCCGCCACGAGGTTGCGCTTCGCCTCGGCGAGACCGAACGCCGAGCGAGTGGTGGCGACCACCATGTCGGCGGCGAGCACGATCTCGCAGCCACCAGCGGTGGCCAGGCCGTCGACGGCGACGATCACCGGCTTCTTGCGTTCGCGGTAGGCGAAGCCGGCGAAGCCGCCACGTTCGGTCGCCAACGCTGCGGCGTTTCCGGAGTTGATCTCTTTCAGGTCGGCGCCTGCGCTGAACACGGGGCGTTCCTGGCCCTCGGTGTTCGCCTGGAGTACGCCGACCCAGACGTCGTCGTCGCCTTCCATCTGGTCGATCGCCGCTTCGAGGCCGGCGGCGACGGCGCCGTTCACGGCGTTGCGCGCCTCGGGGCGGTTGAGGGTCATCACGGCGATACGGCCGCGAACTTCGTAGCTGACGATGTCGGACATGGGCCGGGATCGTAGGAAAGCCCGGCCCGGTGATGCGAACCGACGATCAGTCCGAGGCTGAGTCGGGCGAGGAGTTGTCGTCGGCGCGGTCGCCTCGACGATTGCCGCCACCGCCACCGCCACCGCGCTTCTGGTTGCGTTTGCCGTCGCGTCGTTGCGGGCGCAGCGGCTTCGGGCGGGGTGCATCGGCGGGGACCTCGACACCGAGCAGTGCCGCAACGTTGGGGAGAAGCGGTCCCAGCCGCAGTGCGGTGGCCTTCAGGTCGTCGCTGATCTGGCTCGGCGGCGTCGTCGGAGCGACGAGGGTGCGAACTGGCGAGAACGCGGCGGCTTCGAGCACGGCGATCCACCGATCGGGCGAGTCGTCTGGCTGCAACGCAGCGGTGGCTGCGGTGCCCAACTCGCGGGCGATGTCGGGTGGGAACATCGCGCCCGCCTTCGGCGGCTGCGACGAGAGCCGCAGGGCGCGGATCACGCGACCGACGCCGAGCGCGGCGTTGATGTCGTCTTCCCACAGCTTCATCTCGAGGTCTTGTTTGTGCACCAGCGACGCCTTGAGCTCTTCGGCGAGCGCACGGGTCGACTCGTCGCGGGCGACCATCGGGTCGTCGCTCGCGGCCACAACACTGCGCAGATCGCGCAAGTCGAGTTGCTCCATCTGTTGTTGGGCGGCTTCGGCGCGATCGAGCCAGTCGGCCACGCGCAAGCGGGGGAGTAGTTCCTCGGCCATCTTCAGCACCGTGGCCTCGGGCATCGTGGGTTTCCCCTCGGCGGCCAGCTTCGTGTTGTCCTCTTTCACGCGGCTGCGCACCGCCGGCAGGCCTTGGAGCGCGAGTTCGGCGATCGGCCGCTGCTCTTCGGGAATCGTGGCCAGCACTTCCGTCCGGTGCGTCTTGCCGGGGCGCAGCCGTTTTGGCTTCGGGCGCTGGGGGAGTTCGGGTGGGGCCTCGAAGTGGGGGCGACGACGTCGGTTGTCATCGCCGTCGCGTCGGTCGTCGTCACCGCGCCCGCGGCCCTCGCCGCGTCGACCGCCATCGCGGCCCTTGCGCCGACCATCATTGCGCCCGCCCTTCTTGCGGGCCCGGGTCTCGATCACCGCCTGAAACGGCTCGTCGCTCGGAATCAGTTCGAGGAGGTCGTTGCGGCCCGGCTTGTCGCGGGCCTTCACCACCGAGAGAACTTCGATGCCGTCGAGCATCTGCTCGATCTCGACTTTGAGTTCGTCGCCGACAGCGGCGCCGTCGGGGAGGATCGTGCTGTTGAGCACGCCGTTCGGCTTGCGGGCGCCTGCGGCGCGCCACGTCCACGTGCCGTCGGCGAGCGCGCTCGTCAGCTCGATGTCGATCCTGCGGGACATTGCCGCAACCGTATCGGTTTGCACCCGATCAACTCCACCGGCATGGTCGACCGCATGGTCCCGCACTACCGTGCGCCCATGCCGATCTATGCGCTCGGGGAGTGGGAACCCGAGATCGACGACACCGCGTTCGTCCATCCCGACGCCGTGGTGATCGGCGACGTACGCATCGGCGCCGAGTCGTCGGTGTGGCCAGGCGCGGTGCTGCGGGGCGATGGCGGTGGATACATCCAGATCGGAGCGCACTCCAGCGTGCAGGACAACTCGGTGCTGCACACCACACCGCTGTGGCCAACGATCGTCGGCGACCGGTGCACGCTCGGCCACTTGATCCACCTCGAAGGCTGCACGCTCGACGACGAGGTGCTGATCGGCAACGCCTCGATGGTGTTGCATCGCTGCCACATCGGCCGGGGCTCGATCGTGGCGGCCAACTCGGTGGTGCTCGATGACACCGAGGTGCCACCCGGTGCGCTCGCCGTCGGGACACCGGCGGTCGTCAAACCGGACCGGGCGCGCGCCGAACTGATCGAGCAGTCGTGGCGTAGCTACGCCGCGCGCGCCCGCGAGTACCCGGCGCAACTGCGCCGTTTGCGGTGACCGCCTCGACCAATCACGGGTCCACCAGTCAGCGGTCGACAGTGCGCGTCCTGGTGGTCGCCGCACCATGTGATGAAGCCGAGATCGCCGCGGACGCGCTGTGGACCTACGGCATCACTGCACTCGAGGAGCGCAGGGTGGGGCCTGTCATCGAGTTGCGCACCGTGGTCGGCGATCTCGAATCGGCCGCAATCGTCGGTGCGGTGGCCGCACGCTGGCCGACGCGCATCGAGGAGGTCGATGCGGCGCCGGCGGAGACATGGAAGCGGTATGCCGCGCCGGTGCGCGTGGACGACATTGTTCTGACGCCCGAGTGGTGTTCGGTCGATGGCCTCGGCGGCGACGCGGTCATCGTGTCGATCGATCCGGGTGCCGCATTCGGACTCGGCGATCACCCGACGACGCAATTGTGTACCTCGCTGTTGGCCCGGCGCGTGCGGGCGGATGTCGCCGCTGGACGGGCGCCGCGCGTGCTCGACGTCGGCTGCGGTACGGGCGTGTTGGCCATCGTGGCTGCTCGGCTCGGAGCCCGTGCGGTGGTGGCCACCGACACGTCGGGTGTCGCGGTCGAAAACGCCCATCACAATGTCGACGCCAACGGAGTGGGTGATGTCGTCCGCGTCACCGATGCGCCTGTGGGCGCGATCACCGACCGCTTCGACATCGTGGTGGCCAACATCTTGTCGCCCACACTGGTCGCCCTCGCCGATGAGGTACGCCGTCGCGCCGAGCGGTGGGTGATTCTCAGCGGTCTGCTCGCGGGGCGAACCGCCGACGTCGAGGAGGCCTACGTCGGGTGGTCGGTGCACGCTCGGGAGGTGCTCGAGGGGTGGACGGCGATCGAATTGTCAGCCGACGAGCGCAGCGATCTGCTCCCGTCGGGGCAGTGACGGCACCGCGCCCGGCTGGGTGGCCGCCAGCGCGCCGGCTGCGCACCCCATCTGGACGGCCTGGTGGAGCGAGGCTCCGTCGGCCAGCCAGGTGGCGAGGGCGCCGTTGAAGGCGTCGCCGGCTCCGGTGGTGTCCACCGCATCGATTCGGAACGGGGCGACGCGCTCGACCGAGTGATCGGTCCGGTGAATCTCGGCACCGGCGGCACCGCGCGTGACGACGATCGCCGCAACGCCGGCGGCGAGGAGCGCATCGACACCGCCGAGCAGCTCGAGTTCGTGTTCGTTTGGGGTGAGCACGTCGACAAGGCCGAGCAGCTGGTGGTCGAGGTCGTTGGCCGGGGCTGGATTGAGCACTGTCGTCGCTCCGATGCTGCGCGCCGTACCGAGCGTGGCGCGCACCGTAGCGATTGGGATCTCGAGTTGGGTAGCCACGACGCGCGTCGGTGCCAGCGACAGGGGTGGTCCGACGAGGGCGTTGGCGCCAGGGACGACAACGATCGTGTTCTCGGCGTCGGCCGACACCGTGATCAGGGCTCGTCCGGTCGGGGCGTCGAGCGAGTCGACGTTGGTCGCGTCGATGCCCTCGGTGGTCAGCACCGCGCGCAGGTTGTCACCGGCTCCGTCGCCGCCCAATGCGCCGACAAATGCGGTGGCCGCTCCAGCCCGGCGCGCCGCCACCGCTTGGTTGAGGCCTTTCCCGCCGGGGTGCTCCGCGTAGTTCGCGGCGAGCAGGGTCTCGCCAGGACCGGGGATGCGCTCGGTCTGAGCGACGAGGTCGAGGTTGGCGCTACCGACGACGGTGACGTCGAACACGGCAGCCGCGGCGGTCCGGGGGGGAGGGTCAGCTGGCGCGGGCGCGTACGCCGATCGGGGCGATCAGGCGGTACCCGGCCGAATGGCGCTCGTCTTCGCTCTCGCCGCCCCAGAAGCCGTACTCGTGATGATCGCGGGCGTACGACTGACAGGTGGTGCGCACGGGACAGCCGGCACAGACCTGTTTGGCGGCTGCTTCACGCCGTTCGCGCGCTTGTGGGCGCTCGGCGGCGGGTGGGAAGAACAGGTGCGTCAGCCCTCGACAGGAACCAGATCGCATCCACTCGTCGTCGGTTGTAAGCCGTTCGATGGGCAGATCGATCGTGGACATGCAGGCCCCCTCAAGCGCATGGTGTGTGGCTGAAACCCCAGCTCAGCGACAAGATCCGGGTGCCGAGCCGAATTTCAGACTAGGTCGAATCGACCCGCGAGTCAATTGCACCGTGCAAGGACTTCGGTCACACCGTTCGTGAATCGCTCGACGTCGGTGGCCGTGGTGTCCCACGCGGTCATCCAGCGGACCTGTTGACGCGTCGGATCCCACGGCCAGAAGAATGACCATTTGCGCAGCGGCTCGATCGCTGCAGCGGGGAGAATGGGATAGAGGCTGTTCACCGCTGGCGGACCGTCGAGTTCGATCCCCTCGATGGCGCTGGTCGCGGAGTGCAGCGCCGCTGCGGTGTGGTTGGCCTGGGCGCCCAGTTCGATCCACAGGTCGCCGTCGAGGAGGGCGAGGAATTGCGCGGCGAGG
The DNA here is from genome assembly GCA_039194665.1 of Actinomycetota bacterium. Taxonomy (GTDB): domain Bacteria; phylum Actinomycetota; class Acidimicrobiia; order Acidimicrobiales; family Ilumatobacteraceae; genus JABSQH01. Next base: position 26,333 of record JBCCVW010000014.1, on the reverse strand, counting down.
AAACGCATCTTCGAGGGGAGCTGGGTGACCTGCTTACGCGTGTACTCGGAGCCGCAGGCGGTTGCCGGGTTGAGGTATACGACGGCTTCGGCGCCGAGCGCTCCGGTCTTGGTGCCGCCGAAGCTGACCACGTCGACGCCGGCATCGATGGTGAAGCGACGGAGCGCAGCGCGGTCACCACCGAGCGCAGCGGTGGCGTTGGCGATACGCGCCCCGTCGAGGTGGACGAGCATGCCGAGTTCGTGGGCTCGGTCGCAGAGCGCGGCGATCTCGTCGGCGGTGTAGAGGGTGCCGAGCTCGGTCGGCTGGGAGATCGACACCACGCCGGGCTGCACGTGGTGTTGGACACCGAACAGGTGCACCAGGTCATCGAGTTGGGCGGTGGCAATCTTGGCGTCGGGGCAGGGGAGTGGAACGAGTTTGGTGCCGAGCGCTCGCTCTGGGGCGCCGGTCTCGTCGAGGTGGATGTGCGCCCAGTCGGTGCACACGACGGCGTGGTGGGGGCCGAGCAGCGAACCGAGGGCGCTGGCGAGGGCGAGGATGTTGGCGCCAGTCCCGTTGAACGCCAGACGCAGCGTGACCTCGATGTCGAAGAGTTCGGCGAAGTGGCGCTCGCAGTCGCGGGTCAGGTCGTCGTCGCCGTAGGCGAGGGCGTGGCCATGGTTGGCCTTCTCAATGGCCGCGAGCACCGCCGGGTGGGCGCCAGCGGCGTTGTCGCTGGCGAACGAGCGCTCCGGCGCTGGGGGCAGACCATCGAGGGGCAGACCATCGAGCGGATCCGGGACGAACGACGAGTCGGGCACGCAACCAGTCTCGCAGGGCGCACATGCCCGCGTGCGATCGCTCCGTGTCCGCTCGACGCAGCCGGTCACCACCGGCAGAGGCGCGCTACGTTCGAGTGTGATGTCCGTCACTGGATTCGTCCACCCAGGAGCGATGGGCGTGTCGGTCGCGGCTGCCTGCACCGGTCGGCGTCTGTGGGCGAGCGAGGACCGGTCGGCTGCTACACGCCGACGCGCGGAACGAGCAGGTCTGTCCGACGTGGTGTCGATCACCGAGTTGGTCGAGCAGGCCGACACGGTCGTGAGCGTCTGTCCGCCAGATCAAGCCGTCGCCGTGGCGACATCGATTGCCCGGATCGGGTTCGACGGTGTCTATGTCGACGCCAATGCGATCGCTCCACAACAGATGGTGCCCATCGAGGAGCTGTTCGCAGGCCGCGCCGACGTGGTGGACGGCGGAATCATCGGACCGCCGGCGTGGCGGGCGGGCACGACACGCATGTATCTGTCCGGGACGCGCGCCGCGGACGTCGCACGTCGTTGGAATGGCGCGGCGCTCGACGTGCGCGTCGTCGGATCGAGCGTCGGGGCCGCGTCTGCGTTGAAGATGGCCTTCGCCAGCTGGAGCAAGGGGACGACGGCGCTCTTGCTGGCGGCAAATGCCGTCGCCGCTGCGTACGACGTCGACGCCGAGCTGGGCGAGGAGTGGGCGATCAGCCAGCCCGATGCCCCCCGGCGGTCCCAGCAGTTGGCGGGCATTGCATCGAAGGCCTGGCGATTCGAGGGTGAGATGCGGGAGATCTCCGCCACGTTCGCGGCAGTCGGTGTACCGGGCGGTTTCCACGATGCTGCGGCCGAGGTGTATCACCGGCTCGCCGGGTTCAAAGATGCCGAGCCGCCGACGCTCGATGAGCTGGTCGCTGCGGTGCTTGCGGAGCGCTGAGCCGACGATGGTGGAGGGGTGAAGCAGAGCACGGCGGCTGCTCCGCATCACCCCTCGCTCGTGGGTGATCCGCTCCAGGTGAACCCGGAGGTGACCACCTCGTTCCGTGTCGCCGACGGCGACGCCGTCGGCTTCCCGCTCCGCGTCAGAGGGACGCACGCCAACGGAAGCGGTGCGAAACGCAAACCGCAAGTCAAATCTCACTGTGAGCGAAGATTTGACATAGACTCCCACCCCGAGTGGTCGTGTTGCTCGCCTGAGTGCGGGGAATGACGACAACGTTCAGCCTTCTTGAGAGTGGGCGGGGGAGCGGCGTGCCACGCTCGGCGCGCGACGCGCGGGGCGCGGCAATCGTCCGCGGTCGGCTGGCAATCTGGAGTGCCTTCGATTCCGCAGCATCCCACGCTTGCCAGGCGTCGGACCCCAGCGGTCGGGTGTCACGTCTGGGGCACAACGTCGGTGCTGGTCGTACCGCTGCAGCTGCTGGAGGCGACTCCGACCACAAACAACGCCCATAATCTTCGTTATGTAATGTTCGTAGGTGATCGGCGAGAAGGGGTCACTCTTGAGTTCAGAGGACCTCAAGAAGTCATCGAGGTGCGTTGACGCTGCTCAGCGAGCCATCAGTCCCGGACCGCAGCCCGCAGGTGATGATCCAGGTTCGAAACAATCAATGACTGGTTGAGGTCGAGGTTGAGCCGCCGGTCGCCGCCGACGAAGAACAGGAAACCGCCCTGGAGGAGATCCTGTTCATGTTCGCTTCCCCTTCCCGCTCGACCGCATGGGCCATCCGCCGGCTCGCGCGCGTCATGGCGCTGTCGATCGCCGTGGTCGTCGGTGGCACCACGGTGCTGGTCGGGGCGCCCGCAGCGGCGTCACCGGCCGATGACGCGCCAACCGGTACCAACCGCTCGGCGCAGTTCGTCGGGCTGCAGGTCGGTGCTGTGGGCGACGCCGTCGAGGAGCTGCAGCAGGCGCTGATCGACTCGGGGGTGTTCGTCCCTGGCGGGGCCGACGGCGAGTTCGGTGCGGCCACGCAGATGGCACTGTCGCAGTTCCAGCGGTGGAATGGTCTCACGGACACTGGCACGGTCACCCAGGCGGTGGTGAATGCTCTCGACCTCGGTCAGGGCGCACCACCTGCGCCGGCGGCAACCACCACCCAACCCTCTGCGGCGGCGACGAATCCGGCGAATCCCTTCGTCGGTCTCGCAGTCGGCGCGCAGGGCGTCCGCGTGGAGGAACTCCAGCGGGCGCTGATCAGTGCCGGCATCACGGTGCCTGGCGGCGCTGACGGTGCGTTCGGTGCGGCGACCCAGACTGCCCTGAAGTCGTTTCAGGAACGGGAGGGTCGCTCCGCCACGGGCACGGTGTCGGCCAACGACGCGTCGGCGCTCGGGCTCACCCCCGCCAACGAACCCGCACGAAACGGCTACGTCGGTCTCGCGGTCGGCGCGCAGGGCAACCTCGTCGTGGCGCTCCAGCAGGCGCTGATCGACGCAGGGATCGCGGTGTCCGGCGGCGCCGACGGCGCCTTTGGTCCAGCGACGCAAACCGCCCTGACCACCTATCAGCAGCGACAGGGACTGTCGGCAAGTGGCCGCGTCGACGGCGACACAGCGCGCGCCCTTGGCTTGGGCCTGGCGTCCGGCGAGCGTGGCGAGGCCACCTCCCCGGCGGCCGCGCCGACGACCCACCCGTACGCCGGACTCGCCGTGGGATCGACCGGCGACAAGGTGAAGGAGCTCCAGCGCGCCCTCATCCAGGCTGGGATCAGCCTGCGCGGGGGTGCCGACGGCGTCTTCGGCAACTTCACCAAACAAGCGCTGCAGGAGTTCCAACGAGCCAACGGCCTCGAGCCGACCGGCGTTCTCTCGTTGGAGGGAGCGAACACGCTCGGGCTCGGATCGTCGAGCGCGCCACAAGGCGTCACCACGACCCAGGGCGGGTGGCCCCTCTACGGTGAGCGCAGCGACCGCGTCCGGGCGATGCAGCAGAGGCTGCTCGAGGCCGGCATCGAATTCGACGGTGGCGCCGACGGGCACTTCGGTGCGGCGACGGCCCAGGCGATCATGGAGTACCAGCGCATTCAGGGCCTCGCGGTCACCGGCAAGATCGACCAGGCCACCGCCGACAAGCTGCGCCTCACCAAGCTGCCCGCTCCCCCGGCGCCGAGCTCCGCCGGCGTGTCGCTGTCGGTGTTCCCGATGCAGGGCAGATGTTTCTACGGCGACACGTGGCACGCCCCTCGACCCGGCGGCCGGCTCCATGAGGGCGTCGACATCATCGGCGCCGAGGGATTGCTGCTGTACGCCGTGAACGACGGGACGATCACCCGCACCTACGTGGACAGTCCTGGATCGCTGGCAGGCAACGGCGTGCGCCTCACGCAGCCCGACGGCACCTACTACCTCTACTTCCACCTCAGCGGCCTCGCTCCCGGTATCGAGGTGGGCACCAAGGTCAAGGCCGGCGACGTGCTCGGCTACAACGGCAACACGGGGAACAGCGCCACTCCACACCTGCACTTCGAGATCCACCCGAATGGTGGGGCAGCGATCAACCCGTACCCGTTCGTCAAGGCGATCGACGCCTGCGACGTCACGACTCCACGTTCGTAACGAGGTCGGCTGGCAGCGCCGGTTCGAGCGCACCGATCGAGGTGCCGAGCTCTCGGTCGACGAACGCCCACAGCCTCGCTGCGACCGAAGCAGTGGGTGGACCGACCGGCAGGGCCTCGGAGGCGTAGGAAGCGCGCAGAAAACGCTCAGCACCTTCGAGATGCGCAGTCGCTTCGCCCCCATCTACGGTCCATTGCCACCGCCCGTCGGCGGCCAAGGTGAGATCCCGCGAGATGGGTGTGTCGAGCGGCGTTTCGAGCGACGGCATCCACGTTCCTCCGCCGCGTGACTCGTCGGCGCGCGCGACGAGGTCCGCTTCGATCTCGTCGGCGGTGAGCCCCAGGTCGACGCCGGCCACGATCAGCTCATTGAGGAACGTCATCGGGCAGCCGGTGGCTCGTCCGATGCTGACGAGCCCCGCACCCATGCGCGGGTTGAGTTCGGTCGGTCGGAACCCCACACCGGTCGCTACACCATCGATCGTGAACGCACCACGAAAGTCGACGATGTCGCGCAGGTACTCCCCCACCTGGTGAGCGACGTCCCGCATCTCGGCACGGACATCGTCGCGAGGATCCCAGTATGTGGCCAGCCCGCCGTACACCAGACGCGGCCGTTGACGGAACACCACCATCTCCACCGGTCGCAGCACAGCCACACCGTCGGGCAACACGAACCCGTGGATCGAACATGGCACGCCATCGAGGAACGGCATCACCCGAACGCGATCGGCGATCGCTCCGAGATCGTCGAGGGCGCGCTGCATCGACCCGTCGTCGACGACCCATCGTGTCCCCGACCCACCACCGTGGAACCCGTCACGCGCATCGGCGGCCCACACGGTTCCCGCACCTTGGTCGAGCGATCGTGCGGCCCGCGCTGCGTCGGCCAGCGGTACGACCTCCGACGGCGAACGCCGCACGCCAGCACGATCCCACAGTTCGTCGGCGACCACCTTGTCCTCGAGCGCCACCCACGCTGGTCGTCGGTAGGCGAGGAACGACCGTCCGGCGAGCGTCGGCGCCTCGTTGAGAAACGTCCCCACGACCAGCGCGGCGCGGGATGGGTCGAACTCATCGATGAACCCAACCAGATCCTCTGGGGGATCGACCAGCGCCTCGGTGGCCCATCGCAATCGCCCCATCATCGGCAGGTCCTTCGGCGGCACGAGGACGTACGTCTCGGTCTCGGGGAGCGGTCCGGCGCCCCGACCCTCCGTGGCCACCACCGCGACGCGTCCGACGCCGAGCGAGCGAAGCAGCTCCACCGGTTGTGTCCACGCCGCCGCGACGGCACCAGCGACGATGACGTCGTGCCCGGCGAATACCGAACGCAGCGGGGCGCGCCACCAGGACTCCATGGCCGGACGGTACTGGGCATGGCACCCGACGCGGATGTCGATTTCGGGCGCCCCGCCAACGGGCGCGGTCAGCGATCGTCGGCGAGATCGGCGTAGAAGTCGCGCAGCACGTCGAACGCCAGCTTTGGCTCGTTCTCTTCGCTCAGCACGCCCTTGCGGTTGTAGCCGTCCTGAATCCCCGGCAGCACACGTACCGGCGCACGGAAGTCCTTCAAGATCCACGGCGAGCATCCGGCCACCGCTCCCCCACGACCGCTGCGCTGGCGGCGGATCATCTCGATCTGCTGCACGTACACAGCCGCCTGAAACTCCTCGGTCCAGATCTCTCCGTCGTCGCCGTGCCGCCCAGCCTTGGCACCTGCGCCGAACTCGGTGAACAGAATCGGCTTGTTGACCTCCGTGCTCCACTGCGTATCGGCGAGCGCGTCGCGATCGCCGTAGTACCACCCGAGGTACTGATTCACGGCGACGACGTCGACGTGTTCACCGAGCGGATCATCGATCGCGTGCTCCGAATCGGCCGTCGGCAACGTCAAGAGCGCGGCGCTCACCAATCGCGTCGGATCGTGGTGGCGCGCCCGGTTGGCAAGATCGGCGAGGAACGCCGTGCGGTCGGGAGACGGCATGGTTTCGTTGGCTACCGACCAGATGATCACCGCCGCCCGGCTGCGATCGCGTACGACCAGCTCGTCCAACTGGGCGCGTGCGTTGTCGAGCACGGTGGTGTCGTCGAAGGCGATCCCCCAGTACACGGGCAGCTCGCACCACGCCAGGATCCCTCGCCGGTCGGCTTCGCGCACCATGTATTCGTCGTGCTGGTAGTGTGCGAGCCGCACGAAGTTGGCGCCCAGCTCCTCGATGCGATCGAAGATCGCCGCTGCATCCGCCGGCCCGTGCGACCGTCGACCCCCCGAGAGCGCTTCGGCGTGCGTGCTAATCCCGCGCAGAAACGTCGGCTTCCCGTTGACGACCACGTCGGTGCCCTCGACCTCGACCGTGCGGAACCCGACGAGATCATCGACGTGATCGATCGGTGCACCGCTCGGATCGTCGAGGCGGAAGCGCAGCGGGTGCAACACCGGGCGGCCGGGCGCCCACCGCTCGACATCGAGATCGAGGAAGCATCCCTCCCCCTGGGTGAACGGCACGCTGCGGCCGGCGATCTCGAGCGTGACTTGCGTGTCGCCCTCGGCGCCATCGACGACTGCGTCGCCGACAATCGACGCATCGGGCGCCATCGTCGCCCAGGCGTCGCGTAGGAACACCGGTGGCGTGGCGACGAGCTCGACGGCGCGCGTCAACCCGCCGAAGTTCCACCAGTCCGAGCGCATCGCCGGGATCCGATCGGGCTCACGTCGATTGTCCACCTGGACCACAAGCGAGTGCCGGCCGACCGAGAGCCGTTCGGTGACCTCGACGGCGAACGGGCCGAACCCACCGACATGCGTCGCCAGCTCTTCACCGTCGAGGAACACCCGTGCGGTGTGATTGGCCGCACCGATCGACACGAACAACCGCGTGCCCGGTCCACACGCACCAGCCATGGAGGCATCGACGTCGATGTGGCGGCGGTACCACACGGTCCCCTCGTAGTAGAGGAGGCGCTCGTCTTGGGTGTTCCAGTCGCCCGGGACCGTCAACGTCTGCGAGGAGTCGAAGTCGTACTCGACGCGGTCGCCCGGGTGGCGCTGGCGGAAGTCGCGGAAGAACCCGCGCGGGTTGCGGTCGCCCATGATGCCGACGTATCCCATCTCGTATGGATCGACGATCACTCGCCACTTCCCGCCAAGGTCCCACCGTTGACGGCTCAGCAGGTTGGTGATCGACGTCGTCCCGTTCATCGCCGCATCATCCCAGACGTCACCGGACGGCGGTGGCCCGGAGTCGATCGTCTCGTCCTGCTGGGTCCGGCATGCGATCCGGGGAGATCGCTACAATCGCGCCAACAACCGAAACCGCCGAGCACCTCGATCGGGAGAGTCCGCTGCGGCGGGCGCCGAAGGAGCAACCTCCCCGGAATCTCTCAGGCCACCGGACCGTTCGAGGCGGCACGCTGGAAAGTGGTGCACTCTGCGTGCACCCGCCCACGGGGAAAGCCGACCGACTCTCAGTCGCCGGTCAAACTCTCAGGCACCGATGACAGCGGGGGACGAACCGACTCGGAGGCACCGTGTCCGACACCTCGTCCGCTCCCCCACTCGATCAACCACTCGACGAGCTCCTCGAGCGCGGTGAGTTCGCCCGGCGCCACATCGGCCCCACGTCTGCCGATCTGGCAACCATGTGTGCCGCGCTCGGCGTGTCCGACACCGAGGCACTCATCGCCGAGGCGCTCCCAGCGGCGATCCGCAGCGAAACGCCAGACCCGTTGCATCCGGCGTCGACCGAGTCCGAGGCGCTGACCGCGCTCCGTGGGCTTGCCGACGAGAACGACGTCGTCACCAGCATGATCGGACTCGGCTACGCCAACACGATCACGCCGCCCGTGATCCAACGCAACGTGCTCGAGGATCCCGCCTGGTACACGGCCTACACGCCGTATCAGCCGGAGATCAGCCAGGGACGACTCGAGGCGCTGCTCAACTTCCAGACGATGGTCTCTGAGTTGACCGGCTTGGAGGTGGCCAACGCGTCGTTGCTCGACGAGGCGACCGCCGCTGCCGAAGCGATGACAATGGCCCGGCGCCTGTCGAAATCGAAGAGCGCTCGTTTCGTTGTCGACGCCGACATCCACCCCCAGACCCTGGCAGTGCTGCGCACCCGCGCGGAACCAGTCGACATCGACCTCGTCGTGATCGACGTCGCGTCACACCCCGACTCACTCGGCGACGATCTCTTCGGGGCGCTGTTCAGCTACCCGACCTCGACCGGAGGCATCGTCGACTGGCGCAACGCGATCGAAGGGGTCCACGAGCGCGGCGGCATTGCGGTCGTGGCCACCGATCCGCTGGCCTGCACCGTGCTCACTTCGCCCGGTGCCCTCGGCGCGGATATCGCCATCGGGTCTGCCCAACGGTTCGGCGTTCCATTGGGCTACGGCGGGCCCCATGCCGCCTTCTTGGCGGCGCACGACCGGGCGGCGCGGGCCATCCCCGGCCGCCTCGTCGGTGTCAGCACCGACACCGCCGGCCGCCCCGCCCTCCGTCTTGCGCTGCAGACCCGCGAGCAACACATTCGCCGCGAGAAGGCCACATCGAACATCTGCACCGCGCAGGTTCTGTTGGCCAACATCGCTGGGTTCTACGCCTCGTGGCACGGGCGTGACGGCCTCCAACGCATCGCCGCCCGTGTTCACCGACTCACTGCGGTGCTCGCCTCAGCGTTGACGTCGGCAGGCCACCAGCTACGCCACGACGCCTGGTTCGACACGATTGCGGTCGCCGTCGACGATGCCGACGCCGCGGTGGCCGCCGCGCTCGCTGCTGGGATCAACATCCGTCGCGTCGACAACTCGACCATCGGGATCACCGTCGACGAAACCACCACGATCGACACGGTGACGACGCTGGCTACCGCCCTCGGTGCCCCACCGATGAACGTCGACACGGTCGATGCGGCCGTGCCGTCCATTCCTGACGAGTTCCGTCGAAGCGACGACTTCATGTCACATGCGGTCTTCGAGCGGTACCGCACCGAGCACGAGATGCTGCGCTATCTACGGGCGCTCAGCGACAAAGACCTCGCGCTCGATCGAACGATGATCCCGCTCGGCTCGTGCACGATGAAGCTCAACGCCACCGCCGAGATGGTGCCGATCACCTGGCCCGAGTTCGCCTCGATCCACCCGTACGCACCGACCGACCAAGCAGCTGGCTACCACCGCATGATCAGCGGCCTGGAGTCGCGCCTGGCCGAGCTCACCGGGTACGCAGCGGTGAGTCTCCAACCAAACGCCGGGAGCCAGGGCGAGTTCGCCGGGCTCCTCGCCATTCGCGGCTATCACCGGTCACGCGGCGATGACCAGCGGACGGTGTGTCTGATCCCGTCGAGCGCCCACGGCACCAACGCGGCGAGCGCAGTGATGGCGGGCATGGACGTGGTCGTCGTCGCCTGCGACGACCAGGGCAACGTCGATCTCGACGCGGTTGGTCAGGCGATCGACGACGCGGGCGATCGCCTGGCGGCGATCATGATCACCTACCCCTCAACGCACGGCGTGTACGAGACCGATGTCGTCGAACTGTGCGACATGATCCATGCCGCCGGCGGGCAGGTGTACGTCGATGGCGCCAACCTCAACGCCTTGGTCGGCCACTCACGGCCCGCAGACTTTGGCGCTGACGTCAGCCACCTCAACTTGCACAAGACGTTCTGCATTCCGCACGGCGGCGGTGGTCCCGGCGTTGGGCCCGTCGGCGTCCGCGCCCACCTCGCGCCGTTCCTCCCCGGTGACCCAGCGGCCCCCGACGCATCGGTCGTCGGGCCGGTGTCGGCTGCGCCATACGGTTCGGCTGGCATCTTGCCCATCTCGTGGATGTACGTCGAGATGATGGGCAGCGAGGCGCTGCGCGATGCGACGACGACGGCGATCGTCGCTGCCAACTACATCGCCATGCGCCTCGATCCGGTGTTCCCGGTGCTGTACCGCGGCGACAACGGGCGCATCGCTCATGAGTGCATCATCGACCTGCGGGACATCACGAAACGCACCGGCGTCACCGTCGACGATGTGGCCAAGCGGCTGATGGACTACGGCTTCCACGCTCCGACCATGAGTTTCCCGGTCGCCGGTACCCTGATGATCGAACCGACGGAGAGTGAGAGCCTCGCCGAGATCGACCGGTTCTGTGCGGCCATGATCGCCATCGGCGACGAGATCGAGCAGGTCGCTCAGGGCGCGTGGCCGATCGAGGAGAGTCCGCTCCGGCTGGCTCCGCACACGATCGAGGAACTCACGGGACCGTGGGATCGCCCCTACCCGCGGGCACTGGGCGCCAATCCAGCCCAATCGATACGCGGCGGTGCGTACTTCACGCCCGTGTCGCGAATCGACGGCGCCTACGGCGACCGCAACCTCGTGTGTTCCTGTGAGCCCCTCGAGTCGTACGCCCTGAGCGGCGCTCGGCAGTAGGGTCGATCGATGGCCGACGATCCGCTGTCCGATGTGTTCAACGTGCTCGCCGCGCCGTTGGCGGGCACGATTCGTTCGGTCGAGCAGTTCCGTTCGGGCGTCGATGAGTTCCTGCGCGGCGTCGAGAACTTCAACCGCACGATGGAGAACCTCAACGACACCGCCGAGCGGATCAACGTATTGCTCGGTGAGGTCGAAGAGCCGCTGCGCGCGGCAATCCCGCAGGTGACACGCACGGTGAAGACCGCCGACGAAGTGATGCAGGTGGTCTCCGGGCCGGCGATCGCAGTCGCTCCCGGTCTGACCCAGCTCGCCGAGGCGTTGAGCAATCCAGCGATCAATCAACTGCCCAACCAGCTTGCCCAGTTCTCCGACGTGCTCAACGAGCTGACCAAGCGGCTCGGTCCGCTGAGCCAGATTGCCGGCACCGCTGGGGGACTCTTCGGCGGCTTGCGCTTCCCTGGCGTTCCTGGGCGTCCGGAGCCGACGCCCGCCGAGCCCGACGGCGACGATGACGAGCCCGGCGACGACCCGGCGATCGAAGTGCGCCGAGCTGCGACCACGGCGCGCAAGAAGTCGGCGACCAAGAAACCGGCCGCCAAGAAAAAATCAGCTGCGAAGAAGAAGGCTGCGGCGAAGACAACCAAGAAGTAGCCGGTCCTTGGTGACGCAGCCGCGTCACCGACCGACGAAGGGCGTCTCGACGATCGTTCCCGCCAGGCGACGGCCGCGCACCTCGATCTCGATCGGAACGCCGACGGTGGCATGGGGCTCGACGAATCCGAGCGCGATCCCGTGACCGAGCACCGGCGAGAAGTTGCCGCTCGTCACCCCGCCGACGCGACTGTCGCCGCGCCAGATGTCACCCGCACGCGGCGGGCGTCGGCCTTCGGTCGCAATGCCGACCAAATGCCGGGCGACGCCGCGCTCGCGCTCGACGAGCAACGGGGTTCGACCGATGAAGTCGGGCTTGTCCCATCCGACGACCCACCCGAGGCCGGCCTGCAACGGAGTGATTCCGGGACCCAACTCGTGACCATGGAGCGGGAGCGCAGCCTCGAGCCGCAACGTGTCGCGCGCCCCGAGCCCAGCCGGCGTCGCGCCGGCCGCCGCCAGCGCGTCCCACACGGCGGCCGCGGAGTCAACCGGGACGGCGATCTCGACGCCGCGTTCGCCGGTGTAGCCGGTGCCGGCGACCGTGCACTGGTCGCCCGCGTATGTCGCGTTGCCAACTCGAAATCGTCCGACGTCCGCAACTCCCGGTAGTACCTCGTCAGCTACGGCGATCGCCGTCGGTCCCTGTATGGCGATCACCGCGCGTTGTGCGGTTGTATCCACACCGCCCAACGCGCTCACCACGTTGTTGGTGTTCGACGCATTGGGCATCACGTCGAAGCACTCGTGGTCACCGGGATGCCACCACACGATGATGTCGTCGACCACCGACGCATCGTTGGGGTCGAGGAGGTGGGTGTACTGGGCGCGCCCCGGGGAGATCTTGCCGAGATCGTTCGACAACGTCGCTTGCAGGCGATCGAACGCACCCGGACCCTCGACACGCACCGTGCCGAGATGCGACACATCGAACAGCGCGGCGGCCCCACGGCACGCCATGTGCTCGGCAATGGTGCCCGATGGGTAGGCCATCGGCATCTCCCACCCGCCGAACTCGGCCATCGTCGCCCCGAGCGCACGGTGCGACGCATCAAGCGGCGAGTGCTTCATCGAGTGGTCGGCACTCAACCGCTGGCGCGCCGCGCTTCGATTTCGACGACGTCGCCCTCGTCGTCGTTCGACTCGGGAGCGAGATCCGCTTCGAGCTCTTCTTTGACTCCCCCAAGCGACAACACGTTGAGCACGCCCTGGCCTTGCTGCAACACATCGACGAGTTCGTCGCCTTGGCACAACACGACCGATCCACCGTCGATCACGATGTGCGCGGCGGCGATGTCGGTGCTGACGTGTTCGCGCAGGTAGGCGAACACCTTCCGCACCTGCTCGAGCTTGATCCCGGCATCGAGCAACTTCTTGATCGTCTTCAATTCCAGCAGATCGTTGTAGCTGTACCGACGCCGACTGCCGCTGCCAGCCGCATCGCTGAGTGAGGGGCGGATGAGGTCGGTGCGCGCCCAGTAGTCGAGTTGCCGATATGAGATGCCGACCACCTTGGCGGTCTGCGTTCCTGAGAAACCTTGGTCGTGCTCGGCCCCGGTGGCCACTTGCTCCTCGTTCATCGTCGTCCTCCGATGCGATGTGCCCAACGTGTGATCGCGGTGCTCACACAGCCGTAGTTACAGCACTGTGAGCACAGCGATGGTACGCGCGCCCGCGCGTGCGGTCAATGCCTCCGGCCGGTCCGCTCATCCCTCGGGCTCTGCGGCCGTCGCGGTTTCCGCCCACGACGGCGCCCAGCGGTCGCAGGGCGGCGTCGTGGCGCTACTCGAAGTCTTCTGGGCTGACGTTCTCGATGAAGTCTTTGAACTCGTCGATGATCTCTTCGGCCGTCTCTTCTGGCTCTTCGGGCGGATCTTGACCGAGTTCGTCGATGAGCTCCTCTGACGCAAACAACGGTGCTGCGCAGCGCACGGCAAGGGCGATCGCGTCAGACGGCCGGCTCGAAACGACTTTGCTGCCGCTGGCCGTGGCGAGATGGAGCTCAGCGAAGAACGTGCGCTCGCGCATCTCGGTGACCACGACGCGTTCGATCTCGGCGCCGAGCTCGCCCAACACGTTGAGGAACAGGTCGTGCGTCAACGGTCGTGGCGGGTCGAGCCCCTCGAGCGCGTAATGAATCGCCGAGGCTTCGGGGCTCCCGATGTAGATCGGCAGCAGGCGGTGCCGTCCCTCCTGCTCGCGCAACAGCACCATCGGGGTGTTCGCCGGGACTTCCACCCGGACACCGACCAACTCGAGCGGGACCACGCCTCGATCGTACCGTCCGGGTGCCGCGCTGTCCCCTCAGTGGGTCGACCGCTGCTCAGCGCTGACGGTGCGGTGCCAGTGCGGAACGCATCATCGCCGCCCGCAGCTGCCCGCCGAGGTCTTCGAGCGTCGTCATCTTGTCGATCGCTGTTGCTCGTGCCTCGGGGCTGCGCTGGCGCATCAGCGGCTGGATGAGCTGCTCGATCAGGCCGGCCTCGCGGTCGGCAGCCACGCGCCACCCGCGTAGATGACGCGTGTCGACGCCGACGTCGAGGAAACGCTTGCAGATCATCGCGATCTCCACGGCCTCCTCGCCGAACGCCGACGTGCCCTCTGTGGGGAGGAGGCCGTAGCGATCGAGTTCGGCGAACTCTGCGTCGGTGATGCCGGCCATCGCACACAACTCGTCGGCGGTGAGCAGCACGCCAGGAAGCACTGCGGGCGCCGGGTCCGACGGCGGAGATGGTGCTGGCGACCGAGTCGGTGGTTCGACGTCGGCGGGTGGACGTGGTGTTGACGCCGCTGGTGTGGTGGAGGGTGTTCGGGTAGCCGGCTCGGCACTCGCCGGTGGTGACGTCGACGGCGCCACGGTTGGCGGCGGCTCGACTGGACGGTCGTCGGTGCGCATGAACAGCGCTTCGGCGCCGGTCGGGACCTCACTCCGTCGTTGGCCCGGCTCGGGTTCTGGCTCGCCGACGTTCTTGATTCCTCGCGGGCGCGGTTGTTCACCGGTCGGGTCGATCTCGCCGGAATCGATGCGGTCCTTGATCACTCTCAGCGGCAGATAGTTCTCCTTCTGCTCGCGCAAGATGCAACGCAGCAGTTCGACGTCGTCGTCGTAGAACTTGCGATACCCAGACGCCGTGCGCTCCGGGTCGATCAGACCCTGGCTCTCCAAGAACCGAATCTTGGAGATTGTGACATCGGGGAATTCCTCGAGGAGCAACGCCAGCACTTCACCGATCGACAGGTGTGCTGCGCCGACAGGATGATCAGCCATCGTTCCGTTCGAAGAACACCAACCGGAACTTACCGATCTGCAGCTCGTCACCGTGCCGGAGCAGCAGTTTGTCGATGCGTTCCTGGTTGACGTAGGTGCCGTTCAGCGAGCCGGCGTCGCTGACGACGTATCCCTCCGGTGTTCGTTCGACCTCGGCGTGACGGCGCGACACCGTGATGTCGTCGAGGCTGATCTCGCTCTCGGGATGCCGGCCGAGTCGGGTGAGCGACTCGTCGAGACTGAAGCGAGCGCCAGCCTGCGCACCAGCGCGCACGATGAGCACACCGACTTCGGTCGGCAACTCGCGCACGGGCACGACCACGTCATCGTCGGGACCCGGCGCATCTTGCAGCGGATCGACTGCGGTGAGGGTGATCGTGCGGTCGTCGAGCGAGTCGAGTGCCGATCCACAACTCGAACAGAAGCTGCTTCCCGGCGGATTGCGGTGGCCGCACTGGTTGCAGAACACGTAGGTCGTCATGCGTCGCCTTCGGTGAGCGCACGGTACCCGTCGGCATCGAGGAGTTCGTCGAACTGGCCCGGAGCGTTCATCTCGATGGTGCAGATCCAACCCTCGCCGTACGGGTCGGAGTTGAGCAGTTCGGGGCGGTCCTCGAGTGCGTCGTTCACCGAGGTCACCGTTCCTGACACCGGCGCGTAGATATCGCTGACCGATTTGGTGCTCTCGACCTCGCTGAACGAGTCGCCGGCTGCGACGGCGGCGCCGGCATCGGGAATCTCGACGAACACCACGTCGCCCAACGAGTCCTGGGCGTACTCGGTGATGCCGATCGTGACCGTGGTGCTGTCGCCGTCGCGCCGAATCCACTCGTGGTCGGACGAATAGCGCAGCTCGGGCGGCACGTTCATAGCCGCCACCGTACCGGTCCGGGGCGGGACTGCGGAAGTGTCAGGCCGACCCCGAACGGATCGCCGCACGAACCTTTGGAACGTATGCCGCAGCCGTCCAGTAGCTGAGCGCCAGGCCGGGGATGCCGAGGATCCATGCGGCAACGGTGAACCAATCCGCACCGGCGATGTCGCTGTTGCCCATGAGGAATCCTGGAACCGCGAACATCAACAGAAAGGTGGCCGTCTTGCCGGCGAACGTCACGTCGATGCGCGGCATGTCGAACACCACGGTGGCGATCACCATCATCACCCCGACACCGATCTCACGAACGAGGATTGCGAGGGCGAACCACAGCGGAATCGAGCCGTCGATGATGATCGCGGTCAACGCGACGATGAACAGCAGTCGGTCAACGGTCGGATCGAAGACCTTGCCGAACTCGCTCACCTGACCCAGGCGGCGGGCGAGGTAGCCGTCGATCCAATCGGTCGCGCCGAGCGCACCCAGCATCCAGGCTGCGCCAGCGCGATTCTCCTGATCGAACAGCAACCAGAGGAAGATCGGCAGGCACAGCAGCCGCGCGAGGGTGAATGCGTTGGGGATCGTCCAGATGCCCGAGAACATCGACGGCGCGGCAGGGTCGGCCGTCGTCGGTTCGGACGTGTCCATCGACTACAGCGTATGGTGCTCGACCATGAGCGCGGCGCAGCCCACGGTGTTCACCCGGATCATCAACGGCGAGATTCCTGGCACGTTCGTGTGGCGCGACGAGCGGGCGGTCGCATTCATGTCGATCAACCCGATCACGCCCGGCCACACACTCGTGGTCCCCGTCGCGGAGGTCGATCACTGGGTGCACATCGACCCCATCCTGATGGCGCACCTGTTCGACATCGCGCGCTGGATCGGCGCAGCACAGGAGCGAGCCTTTCCGTGCGATCGAGTCGGCGTGATCATCGCTGGCTACGAGGTGCCCCACACTCACATCCATGTGTTGCCGACCGATTCGATGGCCGATTTCAGCTTCGCCAATGCGGCAGCCCACGTCGAGCGCGACGACCTCGAGTCGTGGGCAAACGCGATCCGCTCGGAACTGACCGCGCTCGGGGCGCCGGGTGTCGCCTGAAGCCCTGACCTGAACGCTGATGCCCTGATCCGAGCGATCAGGCGTCGTTGACCGACCCAGGCTCGATCAGCTCGGCACGGTTGTTACGCACGTTGTTGACCTCCGGCGAGACGCAGTGCATCGTCAGCGAACGGTCGGCCGACAAATCGAACAGGTCGACGAGTTGTGTGGTGTCGCGCAACTCGGGATCGAGCCACCGGGACCATTCGGCCGGTTCCAGGAGTACCGGCATCCGATCGTGCACCGGGCGCATCGTGTCGTTGGCGGCCGTCGTCACGATGGTCAAGCTGTGCAGCCATCGCTCCTCTGGGTCGTCGGGGTCTTTCCACGCCGACCACAGTCCGGCAACGGCGAGCAGTTCGTCGTCGGCGCGATGGATGAAGATCGGCTGTTTGCGCGGCTTGCCTTTGGCGTCGACCGGCCCATCGGGCGCCCCCGGCTGCCACTCATAGAACCCGTCCATCGGGATGATGCACCGCTTCTTGGCGAACAGCCCGCGGAACGCCGGCTTCTCCCCGAGCGTTTCGGCTCGTGCGTTGATCATGCGCGAGGCGATCTTCTTGTCCTTGGCCCAGCTCGGGATCAAGCCCCAGTAGAACGCCTCCACGCGCCGGTCACCATCAGGCCGCTCGACCACCGCCAGCACATCCTGGGTTGGGGCGACGTTGTAGTTCTCGCCGAGGCCTTCGGCCGCTGGTGTGGCTCCGAAGTAGGCGGCGATGCGTTCAGGGTCGGCCGTCGCGACGAATCGACCGCACATCAGCCAACGACGTCGTCGAATGCGTCGGCGATCGCCTCGGGGGTGTCGGCCGCCAGCCGATACCAGATCCACCGGCCGCGCCGCTCGGTGGCCACCACACCGGCCGCGGCCAACACCTTGAGGTGATGCGAGACGGTCGGCTGTGACCGCTCGATCGGCCCGACGAAGTCGCACGCACACACCTCGCCATCGGGTGCAGTCGCGATCATCGACAGGATCTGCAGACGTACGGGATCGGCCAGCGCAGCGAACAGCTCGGCGACGCGCGCCGCATCGTCATGCGGTATCGGCTCGCCCGGCTGGCAACACGACGCATCGGCACCGGTGTCAGGCCGCTGCTTCGAGCCGGGTGACATATTGATCGACATCGATGAAAAGTCTAGTGTTCGCCGGGCTCATGGCGAATCCAGGGGATCCTTCTACCGTCACTTCCGCCGTCGACACCGCCGAGACGGCGGCGAACGACTCGGCGCCGATCGAGCTCAGCCATCCGGTCGTGCCGCTGTCCGTTCGGCTCACGGCGGAGGCGGTCGGTAGTGCGTTCTTGATCATCGCCGTCGTCGGGTCAGGAATCATGGCCCAGACGCTGTCGCCGAACGACGTCGGTCTCCAGCTTCTCGAGAACGCGGCAGCAACGGCGGGCGCGCTGATCGGCCTGATCATCATGTTCGCCAGTGTGTCCGGCGCCCACTTCAACCCCGCCGTGACCCTGGTCGATCGGGTGAGGGGCGACATGACCACCTCCGAGGCGGCCTGGTACATCCTGGCTCAGCTCGGTGGCGGATTCGTCGGGGTGATGCTGACCAACATCATGTTCTGGGACGAGACCGGCGGTGGGGTGATCACCATCTCCGAGAAGCAGCGCGACGGCGGCCCGCAGTACGTGTCGGAGATCCTCGCCACCATCGGTCTGCTCCTGGTGATCCACGGCGCCGTCCGGTACGGCAAGGCGTACGTGGTCGCCGTTGCCGTCGGCGTATGGATCGGCGGCGCCTACTTCTTCACTTCGTCGACGAGCTTCGCCAACCCGATGGTGTCGGTCAACCGCATGTTCTCCGACACGTTCGCCGGCATCGCTCCCGCATCCGCACCAGCGTTCATCGCCATGCAACTGATCGGTGCCGTCCTCGCGTTCGGACTGATCCGCGTGCTCTTCAGCGCCGACGCTCCTACCACCAACGAGTCCTGATCGGAGCCCCATGGCCACCCCTGAAGTCCTGTTCGTGTGCGTGCACAACGCTGGTCGCTCGCAGATGGCAGCGGGCTTTCTCAGCCACCACGGCGGCGACGGCGTCGTCGTGCGCTCGGCGGGCACCCAACCGGCCGACGACATCAACCCCGCTGTGGTCGAGGCGATGTCGGAGGTCGGTGTCGACCTCCGGGAAATGCAGGCCACTCCGAAGCGGTTGGAAGACGCGGCCGTCGAAGCCTCCGACGTGGTGGTCACCATGGGGTGTGGCGACGAATGTCCGTTCTACCCGGGCACCCGTTATCTCGATTGGCCACTGGCCGATCCGGCTGGTCAGGGCGTCGATGCGGTCAGGCCGATCCGCGACGAGATCGAACTGAAGGTGCTGGATCTGATGGCCGAACTCGGCGTATCACGCCTCAGCGCCTGAGCGTTACACCCCTTCGGGCACCTCGCCGTACTGGTTCGGGCCCGCATCGCCGGCGATCGCGAAGAACACGATCAAGATGATGCCGCCGACAAAGGGAATCAGACCGACAAGCATCAACCAGCCCGTTTTGTTGGTGTCGTGGAGTCGGCGTATCCCGACTGCAATCGACGGGATCAGCATCGCCAGTGCGTAGATGACGTACAGCACGAAGAACAGCGATGCCACACCGCCGAGTAGGAACAACACGGTGGCGATGATGATGTTGGCGAGGAAGAACCACCAATACTCCGACCTGCTGGCGCGGCCGTCGAACTTGGCGAACCGTTGCAACACGACGAGCTTCCAGGCTTCCACGGGTGGCATGTTGATCTCCTCTCCCGGCGCCGCAACCCCTGCGTGTAGCCGGTGCCAGGACGGTACCGAACCCGTCCGCTCCGAACGGGGATGGTCTACTTCGACTGCACGGTGACGTTCGGTGTCACCGCCGACGCATCGAGGCCGACCGGTTCTGGGTCGATGCCGAACACCCACCGCAGAAAGCCGGTCGACGCCTGATTGACCGCCGGCCACACATCACCGACCGGCACGTTGGGCGGTTCGCAGCCGTCGGTGGCCAGACTGCGGAGACTGTCGTCGACGAGGTCGCCGATACCCGCCGACTCGGCGAGATCGACGAGTGTCGAGTCGCCGCCGATGGCGCACAGATCGGAGAACGCGAGGTGGCCTGCTCCGTCGATGAGCCACAACCACGACGGTGGTGGTGCCGCCTCGAACGCTGCGGTGGTCACCTCGATGGGATCGACGATGGTGTCGAGGGCGCCCGCCATGAACAGGGAGGGGACGTCCGGCGCAGCGTCGCCGAGCCCTGAGGCATAACTGACGTACCCGGCGATTCCCGGGTCGCTGGCGACCACCGCCACCGTTCCACCGCCGGCGGAGTGGCCGGCGAGCGCCAGTTGCGACATGTCGAGCGTGCCCGACAACGGGTCGTCGGTCGGCAGATTGTCGAGATACGTGCGCACCTGGCGCAGATCGTCCGTCGAGGCCCGCTGGCCCTCCGCCGTGCCGAGCAGCCGATTGGACAGGTTGCGCGATGGGTGGTCGGTCGACGCGACCACCATCCCCCACGACGCCAAATGCCGGGCGATTTCACTCGACTGCGTGCGAAACGCAACGGCGCCGTGGCTGAACAGCACCACCGGGAAGGGTCCGTCCGCGGCAGGAGCCGCGTCGCGCCGCGCGGCGACATCGAATCGAGAGTTGGTCTCGGGGGGAACGAGGTCGGCGACCACCGTTGGGAGGAAGTCGCGGACGTTGTAGCCGTCGGTCGCGCCAGTGGTATCGGCAGTCGTCGGATACCAGATCTCGATCAGCTCCGGTGCCTCCTCGGCGACCAGCGCCGGATCGGTGCGGGTGGTCACCCCGACGGCATACGGCCCGGCGGCGGCGAGCTCGGCGGGTGTGACGGTCGCCGGTTCGGTCGTTGTCGGGGCAGCGGTCGTCGCCGCAGTCGTCGGCGCATCCGTTGGTGGCGTGGTGGTGGCTGCTGCGGTCGTTGCTGCGCTCGTGTCAGCCACGGTTGTCGCCGTTGTCGATGCGACGGTCGTCTCGACGGCGCCGGTGGTGGCCGCGCCGTCGTCGTCGGACCCGCACGCGGCGACGACCAAGGTGGAGGCGAGCAGAACGGCAGCGATGCGCATCGTCGCAGCGTAGAAGTGGCGTGCCCATCGTCACCAAGTCCGAGCGGCGCACCGGCCGATCGGCGAACGCGCTCCGTTCGGGCCGTGTCGCGGCGCGGCTTCGGCCGCAGGTCAGCGCGCCGCAGCGGTGCGACTGGTGCTGGCGTAGCTGCTCACGTCGGCCAGGAACCCGAGCACCACGATGAACCAGCCGAACCCGTTGATGCCCTCTTGCCAGTTGTCCATCAGGATGAACGCGAGCGCGGTGTATGGCAGGAGGAGGAACCCGATGAGGCCCTCCCAGAACGAGTCGAACGCCGTGTCGTTGTAGTCGGTGAACAGCTCGAGCAGCACGATCGCCAGTCGCGGGAACGCCGCACCGACGAACAGGACCAGACAGCCGCACATCGCCCCAGCCTGCCACGCGTGTGCCGCCCGATTTCACACCGCTTTCACGGCGTCGCGTGATCGTGCAGTCGTCAGCAAGACCACCACACCACCACACCATCACACCACCACCATCACCAAGGAGCAGCGCGATGCACACGTTCAACCACTCTCGTCCCTCGATCGTCGCCCACATCGGCTTCGTCCCGGCGCTCGTTGCGCTCGTGGCGTCGATCTTCATCTTGGGCGGCGGCCAGTCGGCCGCCGCGCAGGCAGCAGCCACCGTGTCTGCGTCGCCAGATCCAGCCGTTGCCGGCGGCACGGTGACCGTCTCAGGAAGCAACTATCAGCCCGGCGAGGTCGTCACCATCGGGTTCGCCGGCGACATGATCACCACCACGGCCAACGGCGCAGGCGCCATCAACGCCCCGTTCTCGGTTGACGCCTCGGTGCCTGCGGGCGCCCACCCGCTCGACGCCAACGGCGACCAGGGCAGCTGGGCCGGCTCGAGCTTGACGATCACCGTCCCCGCTCCCCTGGCACCGCCGACGCCACCGACCGCGCCCGCACGTACGCCTGCACTGTCGGCCACACCCAACCCGGTCACCGCCGGAGCGAATACCACGGTGCGTGGATCGGGATTCGCCCCTGGCGAGTCGGTCACGATCGGTTTCGCCGGCGACCTGGTGCAGACGACTGCCGACGGCAACGGCGACCTGCAGGTGGCCATGCCGGTTGCGTCCAGCGTCCCAGCGATGGCCCACCCGCTCGACGCCAACGGCTCGGCGGGCACGTCGGTCACGATCTCGCTCACCGTTGATCCGGCTCCCACGCCCGCTCCGACCCCGACACCAGCGCCGACACCCACCAACCCGGCACCAGTGCCGACACCGACCAACCCGGCGCCTGCGCCTCGCACGCCGGCCCCAGCAGCGCCGCCTGCGGTGACGCCCCCGGCAAGCACGGCTCCGGTCGCTCCCCCGACGGGCGCCCCGGGCGAATCGTCGCCCGACGACGAGGCGACTGACACTGACGACACCGACGAGGGTGTGGCCGATGCAACGGACGCCACCGATTCGTCGACTGCGGTGTCCGCGGAACCAACCGACGTCGAGTCCGACGCGTCGCGGGACGATGCTGCGTCATCGAACGACGACACCGATGACGTCGTTGCGGTGGTCGATGTCGACGACGACAACCGGCCCGGCCGCTCGCTGCTGCAGCTGTTGCTGCTCGTCGTGGCGTGCGCCTCCGCCGCCGCGGCGATCGCCCTCGGCGTGTTCGCGCTGCGCGAACGCCGCATGACCGCAGCCTGATCGACGACGACGCCGCAGACCGATGGTCTGCGGCGTCGTCGCGCGTCAGCAGCGACCGATCGAAACCGGCTACTCGGCCGACACCGCCCGGGCCAGGCCGGGCACGTCCTCAGCGAGTTGGCGCCACACGCCGCGATCGACCCCGTTGTGGATCAGATGCGCGTTCCGCTCGAAGTCAGCAGCCGGACCATCGACCCAGGTCATGAAGCCCACCGCAGGTGCTGGCAACGGGGGCGGCACTCCGATGCGTGCGCTCGTCGTAGCCTGGCGCAGTGGTCGCCTGGCGCCGAGCGCTCGTGACGGGAGCATCGAGTGGCATCGGTGCAGCACTCTGTCGGCTGCTCGATGCGCGCAGCACCGGTGTGGTGCTTGTCGGTCGAAGTCGAGAGCGATTGTCGTCTGTTGCCGATTCGCTCACCGTCGAGTCGGAGGTGCTCGTTGCCGACCTCTCGAGCGCATCGGGCCGCGAGCGCGTGTGCGAACGCGTCGCCGCAAGCGCCCGTCCGATCGACCTCCTCGTGAACAACGCGGCGATCGGCGCCTCCGGCTGGTGGGACGAGATCGAACCCGCCCGCAACCTCGAGATGATCGACACCAACGTCATCGGTGTGCAGCAGGTACTCGACGCCTTTCTCGCGGCGACGCGCCGGCACGATCGGCGACCCGTCGCCGTCGTGAATATCGCATCCGGTGCCGCCGAGATGCGGCGACCACGACAGGCGGTCTACGCCGCCACCAAGGCATACGTGTTGAGCGTGACGCAGTCGCTCCACGATCAGTGTGCGGCCGAGGGCATCCACGTGTCCTGTGTGGTGCCGGGCTTCACACGCACCGGGTTTCACGACATCGCCGGCTATACCGCCGACGATCTCCCGGCCGCCGAGGCGTGGCGCGAACCAGAGGACGTCGCTGCGGCCATCCTGCGCGCAGCCGACGACAACGAAGCGGTGATCAGAACCGCACCGTGAGTGGGTCACGCGGGCGCCGACACCGCCGTACGCACGCCGGTCTCGGTTGGGGCGGTGCGCAGCTCGGGCAACAACAACACCGCGCCGACGAGGAAGCATGCGGCGCCCACGAGCGTGCCGCCAGTGGCCAGACCGTCCGAGAGGGCAACTTGGTCGATCGCCAGGGCGCCGACCGCCGAGAATCCGAAGGCCACCGAGCCGAGCAGATTGCTTGCCGACACCCACCACCCGATCGTGGTTGGACGCCAGCGCCACGCGCCGTCGCAGACCTCAGCCCACGCCAACCATGAGGCGAGGAGAAAGCAGATCGAGCCAGCGACGTCGGGCACCCACACCAAGCGGTCGAACCCTGCTGCCGACTCGCTCTCCCACATGGCGAACCACGTGCTGCGGTTGAACAGCAGCGTGCCGGCCACTTGCACGAGCGCTGCCCACCAGTCGATGCGCCGCACGCCAAGGGTGAACCGCCCTCCAGCGCGGCGTGTCCCCGGACTGCTCGGGTCGAGGCCGACGGATTGTGTCTGTTCGAACTGCAATGTGGCCGCTGCGGTGAAGAAGATCGAACCGACGAAGTAGGTCACTCCTTGACCCGTTGACCCCTGCGCATCGAGGTAGACCGGCACCGACGCCACGAGAAAGCAACTGGCACCGACGGCGAACAGGACACCGATCCACCAGCCGAGCTGCGCCGGCGCCCACCACCACCGCTCGACCTCCGCCGACGGGTGTTTCCGGTGGGCGCGCGACCGCCATGTCACGATGGACCCGTCCGGCCGGCGCCATCGGGCGAGCGTCACGAAGGGACGCGGCCCGTCCTGCTCCACGAGTTCCCAGTCCTCGGGCACCGTCAGATACGGATGCCGATGCGCGCCGCTCACCGGGGCGACGTTACGAACTCGGCACCCGCCCTCGGCTTGACCGAACACACGTTCGACGCGATGCTGTCGTGATGACCAGTGACGGCACCGACCACTCCCAACCGATCCAACTTGCCCAGTCGCTTGCGATGTCCGGCGATCTCACCGACTCGACGCGGATGGACCTGATCGACATGCTCCACGAGTTGGCCGCGCGCCGCCGTGTCGCGCCGTGGCCAGGCGGGGGTGATGCGCCACCCACCAGCACGCGGTGAGCGGAACGGGTGAGGTCAGTCGACCGTGGACTCAGATCGGGCTGCGCAACCGCGCCATCTGGCCGGCCAGTACCCTGGCGACCACGGCGCTCGCCGCCAACGCGATTGCGCAACCGAACCACAAGGCGCCATAGCCGACTGCGTCGACGGTCAGACCGGCGATCGCCGGACCGGCGGCGGCGCCGATGTAGACGCCGGTCTGCGTCGTACCGGTCGCGGCGCCCGGCGCGCTCGGGTTGTTGCGTATGACCGACAGGTTCAATAGGCCCGGCCAGGACCAGCCAAAGGCGAACGTCGGCAGCGTGAACGCAAGGTAGAAGCCCGAACGGTCGACCGCGAGCGCGGCAAAGCATGCCGCCCCGATCGTCATGAGTACGACGACGCGGACGATCGGCCGAAACTGACGGCGGTCGACCTCCCACCCCTGCACCAGCCGCACGGAGATACCCACCAGCGCGCCGCTACTGAGCAGCAATCCCGCCGCGCCGGCGTCGATGCCCGATCGTTCTGCCCCGGCGGTGAGAAAAGCGACGAGCGAACCTGCGGCGGCCGCGCCGAGCATCCCGACCAACGAGTACATCGTCAACAGGCGCGTCGACAGGTCGGGTGTCGCCGGCGCCCGTCTGGAGATGTTCACGCGGCCGACACGGGGTGGAACGGCGATCACCGCAAGCGCGAGGGCCGCACCGCCAACGAACGCCCATCGCCAGCCGACGGTCAACGCGAGCGCCGGAACGGCGACGCCGCCCAGCAGCGCACCGCCGGGCACGCCCGACTGCTTGGCAGCCATCGCCAAACCCAATCGGCGTGCGGGCACCGCAGTGGCCAGCAGCAGGTTGGCCGCCGGCTGCGCGAGCCCGTTCGCCACTCCTGCCAGGGCGAGAAGGCTCGTCAGACTCCACGCGTGTTGGACGAACGCGGCGATCGCCAGCATCGTCGCTGCCGACGTGGCGAGTGCCAGGCGCAGTGCCGCTTGCGGACCCATCCGTTCGGCGAGCTGCCCGAGCCGGTACGACGCCGCCGCAGCTGCAGCGAAACTGGCGGCGATGGCCACGCCGATTTCGGTCGCGCTCAGGCCGAGGTCGTCCTTCAGCTGGACGGTGATGGCCCCGGTGAGAAACGCCGGGAACGCCACACTGACGGTTCCGACGATCGCTGCGAGCCAGGCCCGTGCCTCGACACCGGTAGCCGCCGCGGTCGGCTGCTCGACCATCGGTGGCGGATCCACACGGCGACGGTAGCGACAGGCAGCCGTGAAGAGGCGCCGTCAGCGAGATGCTGGCCGCGCCGCAGGTGCTTCGAAGCGGAAGGCCAGCGCGGCAGCGACGGCAGCGAAGAGCGCAGCGAGTCCGAGACCCCATTGCAGCCCGACCGCCACGCTGGCATCGGCGGTGGCGTCGACAGCGGCCTGCATCGACGGTGTGAGGCCCGTCACGCCCTCGACCCCGCTCAGCGATTTCTCCAGAGCGTCTTGTTGTGCTGCACTCAACCCGAGATCGTCCAGCGAAAGGTCGCGGCGGTACGCCAGCGTGGCCACCGACCCGATCAGGGCAACGCCGACCGCTCCCCCGACCTGACGCGACAACAGGTTGACCGATGAACCGTCGCCGGCCTTCGACACCGGCAGCGACACCATGATCGCCGACGTTGCGGGGGCCACGACCAGCCCGAATCCGACAGCAAACACCACCAGGCCGAGCACGACGTTGACCACCCCGCCCCACACGTTGATGAGCGCCAGGATCGCGAGGCCGGCGGCCATCGAGGCGAGCGTCGCAGTGAGCATGATGCGCT